>NZ_CP034179.1:2709286-3039048 GCF_003860345.1 Caenibius tardaugens NBRC 16725 | reverse complement strand
CCGCCACCGACGCGGCATCCGTGACATCGCACACTTGCGCGAGCGCCTGCCCGCCAGCGGCTTCTATTTCTACAACCAGGCTATCGAGTTCCGCCTGCCTGCGGGCGCAACAGATGACATTCGCGCCCTTCGCACCCAGCAAGCGCGCGAGATGGCGTCCGACTCCGGAGGATGCCCCTGTAAGCAACACATTGCGGCCATTCATGGAAGCCACTGCCCCTCTCCACACCGTTGTTTTCTGGCGAATGCCTCAAGTTTCACATACCCGACGAATCGCATAGCGTCAACTTTATTGACATTTACCGTCAACTTTGTAACATAAATTCCCATGAACCGGGATGGCCAGCCGCCGATATCCAACGTTATCGCGCTGACAGGGGGAGGCTGCGACATCTTTTGTTTTTTGTCAAGTTGATTGACATTTTGAAACCCGAAGCCGACACAGGGGGACGCCTGCGGATTGGGTAGAGGAGAAAGAGCCATGGATTTTGACCTGCCAACGGATCTTGTCGCTTATCTGGGCGAACTCGACGCCTTTATTGAAAACGAAATTCGCCCGCTCGAACTGGCCGACGACAACATTCGTTTCTTCGATCACCGCAGGGAATATGCGCGGACCGATTTCGAAGCAGGCGGCCTTCCGCGGCACGAATGGGAAGCGCTGCTGCATCAGGCCCAGGAACGCGCCAACCGCGCCGGGCATTTCCGCTTCTCAGCTCCCAAGAAATATGGCGGCAAGGAGGGCTCCAACCTGTGGATGGCCGTCATCCGCGACCATTTGACGCGCAAGGGGCTTGGCCTGCACAACGATTTGCAGAACGAACATTCGATTGTCGGCAATTTCCCGTTCGTGCTGATGTTCGAGGCATTCGGGACTGATGCCCAGAAAGACGAATTCATTCCCGGCGGGTTCGACCGCAGCCGCATTGTCGCGTTCGGCCTGACCGAGCCCGACCACGGATCGGACGCGACCCATATGGAAACGGTCGCCGTGCGTGAAACACGTGACGGCGTGGATGGCTGGCGCATCGACGGCAGCAAGATGTGGATCACCAACATGCATGTTGCCAGCCACTGCGCCTGCTTCGCACGCACCAGCGGCAAAGCCGGCGATGCCGCGGGCATCACCTGTTTCCTGGTACCGACGGGCACCCCGGGCATGACCGTCGACGAGTATCTGTGGACCTTCAATATGCCCACCGATCACCCGCGCATGACCTTCGCCAATTGCTGGGTACCCGATAGCGCCATTCTCGGGCCGGTTGATGGCGGGCTCGCCATTGCGCAGAGCTTCGTTCATCAGAACCGCATCCGGCAGGCAGCCTCGTCACTGGGCGCGGCGACCTATTGTGTCGAGGAAAGCGTCAAGTACGCACGCGCCCGCAAACCCTTCGGGCAGGAACTGGCGCGCAATCAGGGCATTCAGTTCCCCCTCGTGGAACTGGCCACCCAGATCGAAATGCTGCGTCTGATGATCTACAAGACGGCATGGCAAATGGACCGGATGGAGCACAAGACGGTCGAGCGCGAGTTGTCGGACAAGATTTCCATGTGCAACTACTGGGCGAACCGACTGGTCTGCCAGGCCGCTGACCGGGCGATGCAGGTTCACGGCGGGATCGGTTACTCCCGGCACAAGCCCTTCGAACACATTTATCGCCATCACCGCCGCTACCGCATCACCGAAGGATCGGAAGAGATTCAGATGCGCAAGGTCGGGGCCTATCTGTTCGGCTATACCGGACCGAACAAGGGGAAATTCGCCTGACAATGCTGATCCGGCCGGGCGGGCGACAGCCCCCTGCCCGGCCGGACAGACTTCAGGCAGACGTGAGCTTTTGCGCCACTTGCGCCACCCGCTGCCCCTGAAAGCGTGCGGCGGCGCGTTCTTCCTGCGACAACTGATAGCCCGGCTGGTTCTGTGTAATCGCACTGGCGCCATAGGGCGTGCCGGCCGCGAACATCGCCGGATCGGCAAATCCGGGCGGCACGATGATCATGCCGAAATGCGCCATGGGCACTGTCAATGTGAAGCTGGTCATCTCATTGCCCCCATGGGCAGACCCCGATGAACAGAACGCCGATCCGACCTTTCCAGCCAATTTGCCCCGCGCCCACAATCCACCAAGGCTGTCGAGCCACGCTTTCGCTTCCGAACTGACCAGACCGAAGCGCGATGGCGACCCGATAATGATCGCATCAGCCCACTGCGCATCCTCGACAGTGGGCGCTTCGTACAGGGCATTCATCCGCGCGGCATTTTCGGCCCAGCCGGGTGCCAGCGCCATCACCTCATCGCTGACCAGTTCACGCGCGCGGCGCAGGCGCACGGTCGCCCCTGTAGCCGCCGCGCCTTCGGCAATGGCGTTTGCCAAGGCCTCTGTCGCACCATCGCGTGAGTAGAAAACAACAAGAATATTCGCCATCATTCTCTTCCTTACAGTATATCTTGCGCCCCATTCGGGGTGATCAATTCGCGGACCATTCGGCCAACAACGCTTCGGCAGTGATCATTTCGCTTTCGCGAATGGCGCCGGGGGTGATCGAAAACCGGGGCGCCGGCGCGGCCTGCATCACGCCATCGCGCGCAACGAACACACCACGCGCCGTATTGGCCGGGTGGACCATCGCCTCATGCATGGACAGCACTGGCGAAACGCAGGCATCGGTGCCTGCAAAAACCTGTTCCCAATGGCTGCGCGGCTTCGCCGCAAAGGCCGTCGCGAACGCGTGTTCCATAGCAGGCCATTGCGACTGATCGCTCTGCACGAACCGATCTGCGGGAATGTCCAGCCCCTCCAGCAAGCGCGCAAAGAATTGCGGTTCCAGCGGCCCGATCGCGACCTGCCCGCCATCCGCACAAGCATAGCAGCGGTAATAGGGCGCCGCGCCATCGAGGAAATTGGCGGCCGGCCGATCCACCCAGCTACCCGTGGCGAGATAGGCGTGAAACAGCGCCATAAGATTGGCAACGCCATCGACAATCGCCGCATCCACTACTTGCCCCTGCCCGGTGCTGCGTGCGGAAAGAATGGCCGAAACCATCCCCAGGGCCAGAAACATGGTCCCGCCCGCATAATCGCCCACGAGATTGAGCGGCACAGTCGGCAACTGATCCTTCTGGGCGATCGCGTGCAACGCGCCTGTCATGGCAATATAGTTGATGTCATGCCCGGCGGTATGCGCCAGCGGCCCGGTCTGCCCCCAGCCCGTCGCCCGCCCATAAACGAAACGGGGATTGCGCGTGAGGCAAGCATCCGGTCCCAGGCCAAGCCGTTCCATCACACCTGGGCGCATCCCTTCCATCAAACCGTCGGCCTGCTCCACCAGAGAAAAGAACGCAGCGCGCCCTTCCGGATCTTTCAGATTGAGTGAAACGGTGCGCCTGCCGCGATGCACGACGGCTTCGCCAAGATCGTCATAAGCCGCCTGACCCGAAGGCCGGGCTATGCGTACAACATCGGCGCCGAGATCTGCCAGAATCATGCCGCACAACGGCACCGGGCCGATGGCATCCATTTCGATCAACCGTACGCCTTGCAGCGGACCACTGGCTTCCATTTCTTTCCCTTTCGACTGTGGCGTCATTAGACTCGCGCCATAATATTTTGTCAAATAAGTTGACTATATATTCTGCAAAAATGTATCTTGCAGAGCAGCTTGCAAGCTTACGGGCGGGGCCAATATCGGTAGATTCCCGTGTGCCGCCACCCCTTTAAGTCAAATCTATTGACATTATACGTCAATATAAGTGACAATGCGACTCGTGATCACGGGGGCAGCCTTACCGTGAAGGACGGTGCGTTCACCGCTCAGAGGAAACCAATCGGCTGCCCGGTACCCGTGCGAAAAGGGAGAGGATGCATTATGACTGGATGGGTTCACCTGTCGTGGAGCGCTTTACTGCTGGCCGGCACTTCGAGCATTGGCCTGGCAAACGCGCAAGAAGCGCAAACCGCACCGCAAGCAGAGGCTGCGGCATCGAACAACGACATCGTCGTTACCGCACAACGCCGTGACGAGCGCTTGCAGGAAGTACCACTCGCCATTTCCGCATTCGGGGAAGCGGCGCTGGAATCGGGCAAAATCAACGACGTTTCCGATCTCAACGCCAAAGTGCCGAATGTCAGCCTTGCCCCTGTGGGCGCCTACCAGTTCGCTGGCACGTTCTCCATTCGCGGTCTGGGTTTCGCTGACGTCGAATCCACATTCGAACCGACTGTCGGCACGGAAATCGACGGCGTCTATCTTTCCCGCAACGTCGGCGCCCTGCTCGACCTTTACGATGTCGAATCCGTGCAGGTTCTGCGCGGCCCGCAGGGAACCTTCTTCGGCCGCAACACCATCGGCGGCGCCATCAGCGTGAAAACGGCCCGCCCCGATGGCACGTTCGGCGGCAAAATCCAGGGCACTATCGGTAATTTCGGGCGGCGCGAAGTGCGCGCATCGGTCAAGGCACCGATTACCGAAACCCTGTCGGGCAAGATTTCGGGTCTCTACAAGGACTATGACGGCTACTATCACAACAGCGACGGCCGCGAAGGACCGCGTGATCGCACCCGGTCTATCCGTGGCACGCTTGCTTACGAGAACGGGGGCTTCGACGCGGCCCTGATCGCCGACTACACCCGGATCAGAGGCTCGGGCGCGCCGCTGGAAAATGCCAGCCTGCCCAAACAGGCCCTCGCGCTGGCCGGATATCCCGCAGACGACGACGGCAAGCCCTACCATACCTATATCGGCGACCCGGACAGCGTGAAGCTGAACATCTGGGGCGTGACGCTCAACATGAATCTGGAAACGCCGATCGGCAAGCTGACCTCGATCACGGGCTATCGCGACACCAAGGTGCACACCAACACCGACTTTGACGGCGAACAGGTCCGGTTTTTCCAGGTGGATCGCAACGAAACCCACTATCAGGTCAGCGAAGAGCTCCGCCTTGCGGGTGAAACGGGCCGTCTGAACTACGTTCTCGGCACCTATTTCATGAAGCAGCGGTATGAAATCGCCACCCGGCAATACGGCACCCTGTTCGGCTCTCCCGAAGCCGGTTCGATCGCCTATTCCAGCCAGACCGCAGAAGCGTTCGCCGTGTTCGGTCAGCTCGATTACGAAGTCATCGACGGCCTGACCGTCACCGCCGGCGGCCGCTGGGGCCATGAGAAGAAGCGTTTCAGCACCCAGCCGCTGTTCTTCCCCTCATCGCAGACCTTCTCGGTATCGTTCAGCGATTTCCTGCCCAAGTTCGGGATCAACTATAAGGTAAACCCGGACCTGATGCTCTATGCGCTCTATTCCGAAGGCTACCGCTCGGGCGGCTTCAATGGGCGCGCCGCCAATTTCACAGTGGTCGGCCCCTATGCACCCGAACGGCTGAAAAACTACGAAATCGGCTTCAAGAGCCAGCTCTTCGACCGCATGCTGACGCTGAACGGCACGCTGTTCCAGATGGACTATTCCGATCAGCAGATCAGCGTTCAGGAAAATATCGGCAACATCAACCAGACCTTGGTGCGCAATGCCGCAACATCGCGTTACAAGGGTGTGGAACTGGAAACAGCGCTGCGCCTCGGCGGGTTCACCCTCTCCGGCTCGCTCGGTTATCTGGACGCTGCTTTCCGCAACTTCGTCGCCAATCTTGGTGATGGGCTCGGAACGATCAATCGTTCCAACCTCCCCATTACGTTCGCGCCGAAGTGGAACTTCGGGTTGACCGGCAACTGGACCGGCGATGTCGGGATCGGCGAATTGAGCGCCCAGGCAACCTGGAGCCACGCCTCCAAGCAGTACACGACATTCACGCCGATCAATGCGTACAGCGACCTCGCGCTGCGCCCCGCGAACGACAAGCTTGACGCCAGCCTTACGCTGAAGCTCGAAAACGGGGTTCATTTCACGCTGTGGGGCAAGAACCTGACCAATGAAAAGGTGATGACCAACACCTTCACCGTCGGCAATCTGATGTCGCTGCGGGCGTGGAACCCGCCCCGTGAATACGGCATCGATATCGGCTTCGAGTTCTGATCGGGAGGCTGGCAAACATGCCTCATCTGTCAGCCGAAGATCTGGCCAATCGCTTCCTCTCGTCTATCGAGAGGGGCGATCTGGCCTCGGCCATGGACTGCATCACGCCGGATGCCGTGCTCTGGCACAATGGTACCCGCAAGTCCGTATCCCGTGATGAAAACTTGGAAGTGCTGCGGGGGTTCGTCGCCCGTTCCGTGACGCGGGAATATCACGACCGGCGCGTGCAGGAATTCCCCGGAGGCTTCATCCTGCAACACAATCTGGTGGCAACCGCAGCCGACGGTTATGTGCTCGAAGCGTCTGCATGCCTTGTGTGCCGGACAACCAACGGCCGCATAACCTGGCTCGAGGAATACTTCGACTGGAGCGATCTGCCCGAATGGTTCGCGCGAACCCAACCGCAGCTTGAGGCGGCGGGTCTGGCCTGGCCTTCGGCATGGTCCTCAGATGCGGAAAGCCGGCCGACCGGGGGAGAGATCCGATCGAACTGATACAGGCCCTCCGCCGCGCTGCCGCGACACGCCCCCACCATACGGCAATGATCGATGGGCCGGATGTCTATACCTGGGCGCAGGTTGCCGATCGTGTTGCGCGGCTTTCTGCCGGGTTCGCTTCGCTGGGCATCCGGCGCGGTGACAGGGTGGCGATCCTCGCCAACAATTGCGCGGCCTATTACCACAGCCTCTACGCGCTGTTCGGCATGGGTGCGGTTGCCGTGCCGCTCAACACACGGCTCGCCTTGCCCGAATTGCGGGTTCAGTTGGAAGATGCCGGCGCGCGCGTTCTCCTCATTGGTGAAGGATATTCCGCACAAGGGGAAAGCCTGCGGGGCGCCCCTGTCGATCACATCGTGGGATTTGGCGAACTGGCAGGGGTCGATACGCATATCGAACACCTGATCGCCGCGCACGAACCCGCCGCCTTCGCTGTTTGCGGCAATCAGGATCTGGCCGGTATCTTTTATACCGGTGGGACAACTGGCCTGCCCAAAGGCGTGATGCACAGCCATGGTTCCCTGCACGCCATGGCTGCCAACCTGATTATGCAGCTCAAACTGGATGAAGATGGCGTCGTGCTGCATTCCGCACCGATGTTCCATCTCGCCGACTTTGCGATCTTCGTCGTCACGATGGTCGCGGGCACCCATGTGTTGATCCGTCAACTGGACGATCGCTCGCTGCTCGACGCGATCGAGCAGTATGGCGTGACCCACAGCTTTACCGTTCCGGTCATTATCGATCGTATCGCACGCAGCCCGGATCTGGCAAATCGCGATCTCTCGCGCCTGAAAGTATTGGGTTACGGCGGGGCCCCGATGCCTTGGGGCACCTATCTCCACGCGCGGGAAAAGCTCCCGTCCGTCGACTTCATTCAGGGTTTCGGCATGACCGAAATGCCCTCGATTTCGTTCCTTTCCAGGCGATACCATCGTCATGCCGCCAACCCCGAAAAGCTGAAATCGGCCGGGGTTGCCGGATACGGCTATGAATTGCGTGTCGTCGATGAAACCGGCGCCGAAGTGCCCCGCGGACAATTCGGCGAAATCATCGGCCGGGGCGACAATCTCATGCTCGGCTACTGGAACCGCCCCGAAGAAACGCAGGCTGCCTTGCGCGATGGCTGGATGTACTCTGGCGATGCCGGATTCATGGATGAGGATGGCTTCATCTATATCACCGATCGCCTCAAGGACATGATCGTGACAGGTGGCGAGAACGTCTATTCGATTGAGGTCGAAAACGTCCTCTCCGCGCACCCTTCCGTACACGAATGCGCCGTAATTGGGGTCCCGGACGAGAAGTGGGGGGAACGCGTGCATGCCGTTGTCACGCTCGTGCCGGACATGACCTTGGGACGCGACGAGATGATCGCATTTTGCCGCCAGTCTCTGGCAGGCTATAAGATTCCGCGCAGTCTCGAAGTGATCGCAACGCCGCTGCCGCGCAATGGCGCGGGCAAAGTGCTGAAAGGCGACCTGCGCAAACAGCATTGCTCGCCAGCATCATCCGCAGATGGATAAACACGTATGACCGCACAGCGCCCCCACTCTGTCAGCCCTCATACCGGGCATATGACCAAGCGGCAGCTTCTCGCCGCACTGGGGGCCACAACGGTCCTGCTGCCCCTATCGCCCGCGTTGGCGCGCACCAGTTCTGTTACCGAAAGAAAGGGAGAGACCATGCAGATCGAAGTTGTCGCCGAAGGAGTGGGCTTCCCTGAAGGCCCGGTGATCATGAAAGACGGCAGCCTGTTGTTCGTCGACGTGCGTCATGGCACGCTCTCGCGACTGGGCACCGACGGCAAGGTCACAGTCGTTGCGGAAACCGGCGGCGGACCAAACGGCGCCGCGATCGGACCGGATGGCGCAGTCTATATCTGCAACAACGGCGGCTTCGAATGGCATGAAGTGCAAGGGCATCTGATCCCCAGCCACGCTGCGGCCGATTACAAGGGCGGCAGCATTCAACGCGTCGATCTGAAGACCGGTAAAGTGACAGTGCTGTACGATCACTGCGGCGATGAACCGCTGCGCGGCCCCAACGATCTCGTGTTCGACAAGACCGGCGGTTTCTGGTTCACCGATCATGGCAAAAGCTATCCCGACCGGCGCGATCACGGCGCGATTTACTATGCCCGGGCCGATGGCAGCCAGATCACCAAAATCCGGGGCGACTTGCTGTCACCCAACGGGATCGGCCTGTCGCCTGCTGGCGACCGCATCTATTTCGCCGATACGCAGACGGGCCGGCTATTCGCCATCGATCTGGATGGGCCCGGCATTGCGAAAGCACCGCCTGCCCCCTGGCTTCCCGGCCACCTCATTGCGACACTTCCGGGTTTTCAACTGCTTGATAGCCTCAAGGTGGAAGCCGATGGGAAAGTCTGTGTCGGCACGCTGGTCGAAGGCGGCATCACGGTCTTCAGCCCCGACGGCACCCATGAACACGTGCCCTTCCCCGATCTATCCGTCACCAATCTGGTGTTCGGCGGCAAGGATATGCGCGATGTCTGGGCAACCGGATCAAGCAGCGGCAAAATCTATCGCTGCCGCTGGCCGCGTCCCGGCCTGCCGCTCAACTTCTACGCCTGACGCATCCGGTCGCGGGGGCGCATCGGCCCGGCCTTGTTGCCCCCGCACATCTGCCTGCACGCACGAGCGCGCCCGTCAGGTAAGCCGGCGATCATTCAGCCCGAACGAGGGAATCGGTCCCCAATCCATCGACAGGACTTCGGCAAGGGCAGCGATCTTGTCTTCCCCCAGCCGGTAGCGAAGTTCGGCAAACATCAGATTGACGATATGCTGCGCATCCTGCCGCATGGCCTTGCCCTGTTCCGTCAGTTCGATGACCGAACCGCGTCCATCTTCAGGATCGGGCTTCATTTCGAACAGACCCTTCTCGCAAATATTGCCCAAAGTGCGATGCACCGCCTGACGCGTTAGCCCGAGACTGCGCGCAATTTCCGAAGGCTTGGTCATCTCCAGCAGGACATGGATCATGATCATCGATTCCGGCCGCGTCAAAGCCGGCCATTCCCGCGCGCGCAACGAACGTTGCAGCCCTTCGTCAAACCATTCGTAACCTTGCAGCAGGGGAATAATCAAATAGGCCCGGTCGGAGAGAAGCAAATTTCACCTCGTGACAAAAATCGACAATTTTCTAACCAATAGTCGCTAGAGCGCCGCTAGCCAACGCGAAATTTGACAAAAAATATGTCAAAATGACGGGAAAATAATCACAATTATAGATGGTTGTCCCCGGGCAGGGGAATAACGCTACGGCGTATCCAAGGCGGAACTGTCTGCCATGAGCGCGCGGTCCACCAGCAAGCCCTGGACAATGATATCGGCGGCTTCACAGGCATCCTGTATCGGATTGTTCTGCGCCGCATCTGCAGCGTGCAACAAGGGGCGCAGCGCAACCAGCGCCCCCGCCCCATGCGCCAGCAGTGTGAATGGTACGGTCGGATGCACATTGCGGAATAGCCCCGCCTGCTGCCCTTCCCTGAGCAGGATCTGCAATGGCCATGTTCGCCTGCGGAAAAACTTGGTGGCGATATGATCGAGCCGATCGCTGGGGCTGGCCCCCTCCACATTCATCAAACGCACGATCGCTGGCATCTCGGTAAGCCCGACCACGAAATTGCGGCAGGCGATCCGCATCCGTTCCACAATGTCCCCGGCGTCCGCGCTCTTCTCCGGCAATCGCGACATATGCGCGTGCAGGGTTTCCATGCCGTGATCGACCGCAGCCTCCCACAAGGCCCGCTTCGACCCGAACTTGGCGTTCAGCAAGCCGTGACTGATATTCAGCGTGCGAGCGACTTCGCGCACCGAGGTGCCATCAAAACCGCTTTGGGCGAACGCTTCCAGCGCGACGCGCAGGCATTCCTGTTCATCGACCGCGTTTTCATCATCGAGAGGGGGCGCCCCCGGCGGCGTCTGGCACTGCTGTCAGTCATCATCCCCCCTTTTATCCGATTCCAGCGCGACACCACACAATTAAATAGACAAGTGGATATTTAATGCTAGAACGCGTGCCATGAACTGGGAGACACGCCAATGACACCGACAAACGAACAGCTGGTGACGCGCGCAAAAGCACTGCGTCCCGTGATTGAAAGCCGCGCCGCCGAAACCGAAGCCGCGCGCAAACCGCTGGACAGCACCATTCAGGATCTCATCGACGCCGGGATCATGCAGATGCTCGTCCCGGCGCGTTGGGGCGGCCCGGAATCGGATCTCGCAACAATGTTTGAAGTGGTGGAAGAAATCAGCGCGGGCTGCGTATCCACCGGCTGGATCGCCTCGTTCTACATCAACCACAACGTCTATCCGGCCAAGTTTGGCGAACAGTTGCAGCAGGAAATGTATGGCCAGCGCGGGTTCTGCCTGATGCCGGGCGCCAATGCCCCGACCATGAAGGCAGAACGGGTTGAGGGCGGCTGGAAAGTCAGCGGCCGCGCATCCTGGGGATCAGGGATCATGCATGCCGACTGGGTCTTTGTCAGCGGCTTCACAGAACATGGCCCCTACAGCTTCATTCTGCCGTTTGACGACGTCAAGGTCGATGATGTCTGGTTCTTTGCGGGTATGGCCGGCACGGGCAGCAACGATATCGTCGTGGACGATGTTTTCGTGCCCGATCATCGCGCGGCGCCCAGCAACGAGTTCCGTCTCGGCACGACCGAGGCATCCCGGCTGTACGAAAATCCGCTCTACTCCATCCCGATGCTGCCGCTGGCCTATTGTACGGTGGCGGGTGTCCTGTCGGGCGGCCTGATCGGCGCCATGCACGCTTATGAGGCACTGGTGGGCAAGCGCGTGCGCAATTACAGCGGTTCTGTGGTGAAGGAACAACAACTCGCGCATGTGATGCTGGGTGAATTTCGCATCGCCACAGATATCGCACATGACCTCGCCCGGCAGATCATCGATACGACCGAAGCAATCCTGCACGCGCGGCCATTCGATCTGGGGGACCGCCTGGCGCTCAAGGGCAAGCTGGCGTTCCTGTCGCGGCATTGCCGCGATACCGTGGCGGCGATGATGAACAATGCCGGTGCTTCCAGCTTCCACCTGAACCAGCCGCTGCAGCGTTTCTGGCGCGATCTCAACACAGTCTGTTCGCATGCGTTCTGGGATTGGGATGCCACGCGTGAAGTGGTCGGGCGCAATGTTCTCGATCTGCCGCCAAACCACCCGCTCGTATGATGACACAAAAACGGGGGGCATGTGGCCCCCCGTTTTCTGCACCAGCCACGCAGCGGCTTACTTCAGTGTCTTGATATATTCGATCACTTGCTTGCGCTGTGCCGGATTGCTCATCCCGGCATAGGCCATCCGCGTGCCGGGAACCAATTTGCGCGGCGATGCGAGCCATTGGTCGAGCGTCTCGTCATTCCAGACCAGCCCACTTTCCTTGAGCGCCGGTGAAAAGTTGAAACCGGGTATATCGCCCGCTTTCGTCCCCATAATATTCGCCAGACTGGGGCCAACCCCGTGCTTGCCCGGCTCCACACTGTGGCACGACACGCATTGCGCGAATGCCGCCGGACGCGCCGCCGCCCCGGTGTCTGGAGACGCTTGATCCGTTTGCGCGCTCTGCGGCCCGGCCACCTCTTCCGAATTCGGGGCTACGCCGGTGTCAGACGCATCGGGTTGATCGGATGGCGATCCGCAGGCCGCAAGCATTGCAGATAGCGCGAAAACAACACTGCTTCGAACGATTACGGCCATCACCACATCCTCCTCGTATTGAACACCAAATCCCGGATATTCAAATCCGGAAGAAAATCGGAAACGATATTCGCCTGACGGCAAAGCATTGCCTAACCGTCAAGAGAAACCGGAAGCCTTTTCATCGCTCCGACAAAATTGGAACGAATATATTCGGGTTCGGCAAGAACCTTATAGTTCGGATACTTCTCCAGAAACTGTTCCAGAAGAATCGTCAATTGCATCACTGCCAGTCTTAACCCCAGACAGTGATGAATACCGTAACCGAAGGTCACATGGCGGTTCGCGTTTGCACGATGGATATCCAGCCGGTGCGGATCGGCGAATACCGCCGGATCGTGATTGGCGGCACCGTAGAGCAAGGCAACCTTATCGCCCGCACGAACAGTTTCGCCGCCCAGTTCCAGATCGCACAAGGCCGTGCGCGCCATCTGGAACACCGGGCTGAACCAGCGCAGCAGTTCCTGAACCGCCTGCGGGATCAGCGTCGTATCCGAGACAAGCATTTGCCGCACATCCGGATGGTTTGCCAGACACCACACCGCCCCCGAAAGCGAACTGCGTGTGGTTTCGTTGCCAGCCGCGATCATGTTGGAGAAGAAGCTGATCTGCTCGGTCCGGGTAAGCGCCCGACCATCGGGAAGCCGGGCCGTTGCAATCCGGGTCAGAAGATCGTCGCGCGGGTCCTGCCGTCGTTTTTCCAGCATGGACCAGCCATAGTCGAATATGGCGAGATAGTGCTCGTTCGCCTTTTCCAGCGACGGCGCATATTCGGGGTCGTCGGTACCGAATACGGCATTGGTGAACTCGAACACCCGCCATTCGTCTTCAGGCGGGACCCCCATCACTGCGCAGACAGTCTTGATCGGCACGATAGCGCCGATCTCGCTGACAAACTCCATTTCCCCTTTGTCACGCAATCCGGCCATCATCTGCGCCGTGTTGCTGCGGATCAGAGGTTCGAGCCCGGACAGGGCAGCAGGCATGAAGCATGAACTGACCACCTTGCGAAAATCGCTGTGTTCCGGCTCGTCCATGGACAACATGAAGCGGCCAAGAACCTCGGCGATTTCCGGCGCCATGGCGGCTCGGCGTTCCGTATGCACCCGAAACCCGCTGGCCGAACTGAAACGGTCACGATCCAGCGAAACCGCCCGAACGTCGTCATAACGGGTCAGCAGCCATACGGGTGGGCGGCCATCGCCCCCATCCTGCCGACTGACCGGTGCTTCTCTGCGCAAACGATCATAGGCATCATGCGGATGCCCGCTGGCAAAGCAGTCCGGATCGAGCAGATTAAAGTCCAAACATTCGTGCATTTTCAGACCCCCTCTCTTGCAGCGCTCATCCGTTGCGGATGAGCGCTGCCCAAAACGCAGACTTCGTTCAGTAATTAAACCGTGCCTGGATCGCGATTGTCCGCGGCTGAAGCACGAACTTCGAAATACCGCCAGGATCACTCGGCACGAGACCAGGTGTTCCAAATGCGTAGGACGATGTGATCTTGTTGGTCAGGTTCTTGCCGACCAGCGCGATTTCCCAACGTTTATCCGAAGTCCTCACAGCCAGTCGCGCATCTATTTTCTGATTGGCCGACTGGGCCGCAATGGGATTATAGGATTCTTCCAGATAGGTCTTGCTGCGGAAAGCCATCGTGCCGTTGGCCGCGAATTCCAGCCGATCGTTGATCGGGGTGGTGAAATCGAAGCCGATCGTACCACTCCATTTCGGGCTGCGCGGCAGCCGCATGCCAGCGGCATCGTTGGTGTCCACCGCACACTTCGGCTCGTTCCAGAAACACGGCGCCCCGACGAAGTCGACGTATTTGGCGTCGAGATAGGCAACCGAACCATTGAGCGTCAGCCCATCGACCACCCGGAAGCTGAAATCGCCTTCGACACCCTGGCTGCGCGCCTTGCCTGCGTTCTTCGTTACCCAGACGTTGGTGCCGCTGGCTTCGCTGGCGACCGCATCGTAAGCCGACACCTGCAGATCGCTGAAGGTTGTGCGATAAGCCGCAAGGTTGAGACGCAGTTTGCGATCGAGCAGGGTGAACTTGGCACCGGCTTCCCAGGTTTCCGAACGTTCCGGATCGACTTCGAACTGCGCCTGCGTGGTCGCGGTCTGGCCTCCGATAAATCCGCCGGCCTTGGAGCCCTGCCCCCAGCTGACATAAAACATCACGTCGTCATTGGCGTTCCACTGCAGATTGAGCGAGGGATCCCACTCTTTCTCGACGCGCTTGCCGGTCAGTGTGCGAATGAGATTGGGGCCAGAGTAGACGTTCTGATCAGCGGTCTTGCGGTCGTAGGTATAGCGAATGCTGCCCGTCAGACGAAGACGATCGCTGAACTTGTAAGTCGCACTGCCGTAAGCCGACCAGACCTTGTTATCCTGCTTGAAATACCGCGCGATGAGGGCGGCGATCTGCGTTGCCTGGGTAAGGTCGTAATCGTTGATATGGCCATAGATCCCAACGATGTATTCCAGCGGTCTGGTCGTCGGAGACGCCAGACGAAGTTCTTGGGAATACTGGTGGAAATCTTCACGAAATTCCGAACCCGTCATCACCCTGTGCTGGAAATCGGAGTCTATCCGCTTGTGCATCTTGTAGGACGAATATCCGGTGATCGATGTCAGCGTGTGATCGCCGATATCGATGTTCGCCGTCGCGGATGCGTTCAACGTTTTGGTATTGTCCCAATCCTGCCCCACGAAATTGGGAAAGCCGGTGGTATCGCGCACGAGATCGGGGTCTTTGGCAGTGAACAGCTGTTCGGCAGGCGTACCGTCCAGATCGACTTTCCCGCCTTCAACCCGCAGCAGCAAATCCCAACCCTTGTCCGGATCGATCAGCACGGAACCGCGCGCGAACAAGGATTCACGCCCGCCATCCATGGTGTCGAGCCCCTTGTTGCGCACATAGCCATCCGATTTTTCCCACTGGGCGGCCACGCGGGCACTGACGACATCGCTGATCGGGCCGGAAACCATCCCGAACAGGTTTCCGCCGCCCAGTTCGAATTCATAGCCCCCTTCAAGCGTGGCTTGCAGATCCTTCGTCGGCCTTGCGCTGACAATGCTGATAGCGCCTGCACTGGTGTTCTTGCCGACCAGCGCCCCTTGCGGGCCGCGCAGCACTTCGACACGTTCCACATCGAGGAACGGCGCCTGAAACTGCCGGGCATGACCGCCATAGATGCCATCGACGAAGAGGCCCACGGTCTGTTCGAACGCAAGGTTGCCCGGCGTCGATCCGATCCCGCGAATGTAGTAGGAATTGTTGCCCGGGCTCGGCTGCACGTAGAAGTTCGGCACAAACCGGTCGAGTTCGGCGAAGTCCTTGATCCCCATTTCAGCGAGTTTCTGCCCGCCCATGACCGCCATCGAAATCGGCACGTCCTGAATGTTCTGTTCGCGTTTTTGCGCGGTCACGATGATATCGTCAGTGGCCGCCGCGCCCTGGTCCGATCCTTGTGCGAGGGCGGGCGATGCCGCCAGCACCAGACCCGCAACCGAACAGAACAGCGCGCGCCGCGCGCCGATCAACGCAATATCCGAAGTCCTTGTCATGCTACCTCTCCTCTCCTTTGATATATGCCGGGGGCTTCGCTGCCCGTTTCGGCGTAAAATTATTTCCGCCGCGGTTTTTCGAACGGCAGCTTCACTCTGGTTGAATGGAGTATCCAGCCGCTCCCGCGGCCGTAACGGGCGTCCAGCCGCATGATCCAGCGGTAGGAAAAACGGGCGAACAGCACCGCGGAAACCACCGTTACCGCCAGCGGCACCCAGCTGGTTGGCCACGCTTCTCCGGCAAGAAACACCTTGATCGCCCAGTAACCGGCGAACAGATAGGCGTGCAGGCCGAGGCTGCCCCATATCGCGATCTTGCGGTACATCGCGGGTGTGCCGGGGAAAGGAAGCGCGTCCTTCGCCTCGGGATCGATCGCACTATCCTGCTTCACATTGTCTTCGGACATCGCCAGCCCCCTTCAGAACGGTTTGGTGATTGCAAGGAAGAGGACCAGCACGCCGGCGATCATCACCGCCGGGCTCGTCACCAGCAGGAACCACCAGTGGCGATGCAGCGCACGCTCATAGCCTTCCCAATCCCCGGCTTCGCGGAAACGGTGCTTGGCCCCGCCAAAATGCGCGAGGTAATAGTCGACAATCTCGATCGGGATGAACAGGCCGACGACAATCAGCAGCTTGAGCATCAGCCAGCCAACGCCGGAATTGAACCCGCCTGCCCAGAACAGCAACGGGCCGGTAACCAGCACCACCGGCAAGGCGATATGTTCATATATCGCCCCCTGATCGAAACGTTCCATGACCCAGTTGCGCAGACGAATGATTTCAACATCGTCCGGGTTGCGCCGCCAGGCCTTGAACACCGGGACCAGATAGAACGCGTATGCGACCGAGGTACTCCAGACCCAGATCATCACTGCAGTGAGATGCAGGAACTTGAGCTGGAGATAGTGCTCGCTCAGGAAATTGCGGATGGCATCCATACCCCTCGACTCTCCTCTATTTTGTCAAGCTTATAGACAAAGCCGAAGATATTGTAAAGCTAGTTGACATATTTTTTTGCAGGAGGCACAACGCTGCTATTGGGAGACAGCCATGCACGTGCTTTGGAATCAGCTGGAAAGGGCCGCCCGGCTCCGCAAAAAAGAACTTGCCATTACCTGCGGGGAAGAACGGTTAAACTGGTGCGATGCACTTGAACGCGCAGGGAAAATTGCGCGCGTCCTGCACGACAACGGCGTGCGCGACGGGGCCAGGGTGGCGTTCATATCCCCGAACAACATCACCTATATGCTGATGACGTTCGCAGCCGAGGCTGCGGGGGGGATTTTCGCCCCGGTGAACTCGCGCTTCACAGTTGCCGAGATCGTCGAACAGCTCGAAGATCTCACCCCCGCGCTGCTCATCGCCGCCCCGCCCTTTGTCGAACTGGCGCGTGAAGCGGCAGGCCAAGTCGGCGTTCCCGTTCTGCCCATGGACGGAGAGGCCGGCAGTTTCGATGCACTGGTCGACGCGGCCACCGCCTTTCCCCCTGTGGGCAGTCCGGCCGACCAGCCTGTCGCAATCTTCTACACCGGTGGCACCACCGGTCGGGGCAAGGGCGTGATCCTCACCAACGAACGGCTGGTGCTGAACGCCTTGCAATGGGCCTATGGCGTGTCTGCGAAGAACGACGAACGCCTGCTGGTCGTGGCGCCGATGTTCCACATGGTCGCTGCGCTCAATGCGATCATCACCGCTGTGTTGGGCTGCAACCTGACGATTCTCGAGCGGTTTACGCCGGAAGGAACACTGGCAGCGATCGCGCGGGAACGGGTCACCAATCTCGCACTGGTGCCCGCCATGATCGACATGTTGCTGGCCGTCGAAGGGTTTGCCACCTATGATCTGTCCAGCCTGCGCATGCTTACATACGGCGGATCGCCAATAACCCAGACGACGCTGGCGCGCGCGCTCGACGCATTGCCGCATGTGCGGCTCTATCAGGTTTACGGCCAGACCGAAGGTGGTCCGACCATCAGCACGCTTTCGTCGGAATACCATTCTACCGATCCTGCGCATGCGGAAAGGTTGCGGTCCGCAGGCAAGCCTTTGCCCCTTACTGACCTGCGCATCGTCCACCCCGATGATAGCGAATGCGCCCCCGGTGAGCCGGGCGAGATCACTGTACGCGGTCCGGCAGTGTCCCCCGGATACTGGAACAGGCCGGAAGAGACCTCGGCCGCGATCCGCAACGGTTGGTTGCACACAGGCGATGCCGGCTATCTCGACAAGGACGGCTTCCTGTTCATCGTTGGCCGGATCAAGGAAATGATCGTCACCGGTGGTGAGAACGTCTACGCCGCCGAAGTCGAACGGGCCGTGCTGCAGCATGACGCGGTGGAGGAATGCGCAGTCATCGGCATCCCCAGCGAACGCTGGGGCGAAGCCGTCCACGCGATCGTGCGTCTGCGCGATGGTGCAACCGCCGACGAGGACGAAATCATCGCGTTCTGCCGTTCGCGGATTTCCGCTTTCAAATCCCCCAGCAGCGTCTCATTCCCGCAAGCCCCCTTTCCGCTGACCGCCGCAGGCAAAATCGACAAACGCGCCTTGCGGGCGGCCTTCTGGTAAGGCATCCCTTCCCACAGCCCGCGTGGTTGATCCGCTTGCGCGAATTGCCCCGCACTGCAATAGCAACATCGAGTTTGGCAGATCAGGAACAATTACAGCGTTGATTAAGCATAATATCCTGATGATGAATCTGCTCTCGGCAGTTTATTGGTTCGACGAGGCGCTGCAAGCGAGGCTGGAACAAACCGGATATCCCGATGTCAGCCGCACGCAATCGCTCTTGCTGGCCAATATTGCAGCGGGGGAGCATCGTGCGATCCGTATCGCGCGCAATCTGGGTGTATCGCGTCAGGCAATCAGCCAGATTCTGGTCGATCTTGAAAAGCGCAACATCGTGATCCTCACGTCAGATCCCGATGATCGCCGGGCACGGATCGTGGATTTTCACCCCGACGCCGCCGACCTGCGGACTCTGGCGTCGGCAATTCTCGACGATCTCGAAGCCGTCGTTGCGCAACGGATCGGTCAGGAACGCTTCGAGATCATGCGCGACGGTCTGGCTGCGGATTGGGGTGCGCCTCCCAAACCTTGACGCTTAAAAAGGCCGCATTCAAGAAAGCAAATTTCTTATAACACCGACCACGTCCCTTGCCCGACCGCCCAAAACCGCTTTGGCGGAATACAAGGCCATACCGGCGATTTGCCCCGATTTGACGTTGGGGGGCATGACCAATTCGAAGCGATCTGTCACGACATCGAGTAGCGCTGGACCGGGTTCTGCAAGCCATTGTATCACTGCAGATTCCAGATCCTCACCTTGTTCGACATGCCAACCGCGAAAACCGATCGCATCCGCGACCCGGGCAAAATCTGGGTTGACCAGATTCGTGTACGTATCGAGCAATCCCTCAACTTTCTGTTCGATTTCAACGAAGTCGAGAGCGCTATTGTTGAATACTGCCACCTTGATGGGCAGTCCTTCCTGAACCGCCGTCAACAAATCACCCAGCATCATTGCCAGCCCACCATCACCGGACAGAGCGATGACCTGCCGGTCGGGATAGGCCGCTTTGGCGCCCAGTGCCTGCGGCATGGCATTGGCCATCGTGCCATGACTCAGACTGATCACGGTCCGATTCCGCCCGGTCGCCGCGATGTGCCGCAGACACCAGACCATCGGCGACCCTCCATCTGCCGTAAACACCGCGTCCGGCGCTGCGTGACGTGAAATCAACTCGGTGAGGTATTGCGGATGGATCGCATTCCCTTTCCCGATTTTGTCATGCCTGTCCTGATCAGCCAGAGCATCGCGATAGCGATCACGGCATTCATCCAGAAAGTGGCTGTCGTCTCGCGCGACGATTTTGGGCAGCAGCGCGTCGAGCGTGGGTCTGATGTCGCCAATCACGCCCATGTCGATCGGATGGCGCCGCCCCAGATGGGTACCGTCGATATCGATTTGAAGGATCACGGCCTTTTCGGGATAGTATTGGCGCCACGCGAAATTACAGCCCAACAGCAACAACACGTCGCAATCCATCAAGGCGTCATACCCGGCTTCATTCCCGAATATCCCGGTCATTCCAACGTCGTAAACGTTGTCGTACTCCAGAAAGTCCTTGGCCCGGGACGTGCGCGCGATGGGGGCCCTGAGACGCTCGGCCAGCGCGATCACGCTGGTGTGGGCATGCTCGCAGCCCGACCCCCCATAAATAGCGACCCGTTTCCCACTGTTGAGCGCCATAGCCAGCGCATCCAGCTCCGTTTCCGAAGGAATGGTCACCGGATGGGCACGGTGCACCGCGAACGCCGGCTCATCGGGCGCGTCGGCCCCCGATATATCTGCGGGCACTATAAGCACGGCCACACCACGCCGCGCCAGTGCCGCCTGCGCGGCCATCGCCGTCATACGGCGGGCCTGTGCAGGTGTACGGATTTCTTCGCAAAAAACGCTGCATGACTGATAGATGGCTTTGAAATCCACTTCCTGCGGAAATTCAAAGCCCAGTTCGTCTCGGACAATCTGGCTGGCGATGAGGATCACCGGCGCGCGGTTGCGGTGGGATTCAAACAGTCCGTTGATGAAGTGCAGGCTGCCCGGACCACAAGAACCGGCGCAAGCGGCAAGTTCCCCGGTCAACATGGCATCCGCGCCGGCCGCAAATCCGGCGGCTTCCTCGTGCCGAACATGCACCCAGCGTATATCGCTGGTGCGAATGGCTTCGGTGACGTGATTGAGGGTGTCTCCCGGGATACCGTAGCATCGACGCACACCTGCGGCTTCGAGTGTCTCCACGATCACTTTGGCAACTGTCGTCATACCCGTGCCTTTCGCGCTGCCGACTATTGTTGAGGTAACGCGCAACCGGTGTTTTGGATCACTGCGCTGCAAACTTTTTCCGGCCAAGCCACTGGAACAAATTCGGGTTTCCACGGGTTTATCGCTGCAACCTCTGCTTTCAGGATCGTGCTGGTCGTGGTCCGAAGCGGCGGGCAAAAAGGATTCCGGTGCGCATGCGTGAGATGGCTGCGATACACCTCGATGTCGATGCGTCGGATACCGATCATGGCATTTTTCGCGTTGTTCAGACTTTCCATTTGCAGGATGTCACGCCGCTGACATTGACGCTCGCCAAATGGTTGCCTGCCTACCATGCACCGCACGGCGCCATGGATTGCCTCGCCGGATTTGCATTTACGGCTGACGGGCAACCCTGCCGCTGGTCGCGTGATCCGCGTGATCCTTATAGGTTGCACATCGATGCCCCCCACGATGCCCAGGTGCTCCGCGCCGGTTTTCAGAGCGTGACACCCACAGAGGCCTGGCAGGGCAGAGTCGTTGTCAGTGACGATATACTGCGGCTCGATTGGGAGGCCGTGTGCCTCTATCCTGCGGGCGTCAGCGTTGATCACCTGTTCGTTCGGCCGACGCTGCGTTTGCCGCAGGATTGGGTTTGGGCGACGGCGCTGGATGCCGTGCAGGACCACGACGGTGAGATTGCCTTTGCGCCCGTCAATGTACGCCGCCTGCTCGACTCTCCGGTGATGGCAGGACGCCACGCGCACACAGAAAAACTCGATGCGGCGGTAACACTGAATATCGCCGCGGACCGATCCGATCAGTTGCCGCAGGATGCGAGCGTGCTCGAAGCCCATCGACAACTGGTTCATGAAGCCGATGCCGTGTTCGGGCATCGCCCCTTCGCCCGCTATGATTTTCTCGTGTCGTTGTCAGATCAGGTCAGCCCAATGGGCCTCGAACATCGTGCCAGTTCGGAATGCGGCGTCAGCGCGACATACTTTTCGAACTGGGATATCACAACGACCGAACACGATCTCCTACCGCACGAATATGTGCACGCCTGGATCGGCAAGTATCGCGTACCGCAGGGCAATCTACAGAACGATTTTTCGTTCATGACCGACGAACTCATGTGGGTTTACGAAGGCTTGACGCAGTTTTACGGCTATGTGCTGGCAGCCCGTTCCGGGCTTATTTCACAAGCCCACGTGCGCGAGGCGCTGGCGTTGGTTTTCGCGACCTATAACAGTCGACCGGGTCGTCAATGGCGCCCCTTGAGCGACACCGAAATGGACCCGATAATAAGCGGTCGCCAGCCCAAACCGTGGATCAGTTGGCAGAGATCCGAAGATTACTACGGTGAGGGAGCGCTAGTCTGGCTGGAAATCGACGCCATGCTGCGCGACGGAACGGCGGGAACATCGTCTCTCGATGATTTCTGTCGCCGGTTTTTCTCTCCTCCCGAAGGCGGTGAACTCTATCCCCCGCCAGTACCTTATGTGCGGGCTGACGTTATCGATGCCTTGCATGCCATTTTACCATATCCGTGGGATGCGCATCTGGCCGAACGGATCGACAATATAGCCCCCAAGGCGCCGTACCGGGGTATCACCCTGGGCGGTTACGAACTCGTCTGGCAACATGCGCCAACGGACTGGCTTTCCCATGATCAACTGTACCACCAGTATTTCAATTTCACCTACTCGTTGGGGATGACGGTGGGGATCGGGGCGAAAATCATCGATGTCGTGTGGGATGGGCCAGCATTTCGCGCCGGGTTAGTCAGCGGCATCGAGATTCTGGCAGTTGGCAATCGTGCCTATTCCACCGCTGCACTGCAGGATGCGATCGATCAGGCCCAAACGGACGGCCAGCCTATTGCGATGACTGTCAGACGGTTTGACCGGGTAAAACAGGTTCATCTCGCATGGGCGGGTGGCCAACGATACCCCACCCTGGCACCGTCCACGATGTCTGGTTCCCGTCATCTGGATGCCCTGCTCACCCCACATGCAAAGGCAGGAAACCGTCATGTGTGAACTCTTTGCGATGTCGAGCGAACACCCAGTCAGGCTGCGCTACGCGCTTGCCGAATTTGCGACCCACGGCGGCCAGCGCTTTGCCAATCGTGACGGATGGGGGATTGTGTTCGCACAACCCCGGGATGCCTATCTGTTCAAGGAACCCAGCGCCGGTTCCACAAGTGCGCTGGAAAAGATGGTTGCATCGCAACCGCCCCTATCGCGTCTGGTCGTCGCACATGTCCGCCGGGCTACTGTAGGAACCCCATCGCTGGCCAACACGCATCCTTTCCAGCGCAGGATTCACGGGCAGACTCACAGCTTCGCGCACAATGGTGATCTGGCGGAATTGAAAGTTCGCTATGCCGGATCGCCACAGGCTGGGGAATGCGTGGGTGAAACGGATTCCGAACTGGCATTCATGGTTCTTCTCAGCCAATTCGCGAAGCTGAACGATACGGCAACACTAGCGGATCGATTTGAGATATTCACAGAATTTTGCCATGAAATCAGACCAATGGGGGATAGCAACGTACTATATGCCCAAGGGGAAACCTTGTTTATCCATTCCGATAAACGCCAATATGAATATGCCTATGGGGCGCTCGGACCATCGCGAAGCCCCGGCCTCCATATGCGTCAGATCCCGCGCGAGGAAATGCTCTGGGAGGTGAAAGGCGCTTCACTGAAAAAGCACAGTCATGGATCGCAAGTTCTGATTGCCAGTGTTCCGTTGGATAGTGGCGAATGGACCGGTCTTGTCGAAGGGACAACGCTGGCCTTCCGTGAGGGGTATGAGATCATGCGGGGAACATTGTAGGCTGTTGCTTCCCGCAACTGCCACGCCCAGTATTGAAAATTGTCATGCAAGCAGGGTCTATCGTTCGCTGAAGAGACAGCACGAACACCGTCCAGTCCTGGGCGGGACATCGCGCAAACCGGGCCGCATGGATCAATATCCGGCTTCCGAACTGGTGACTTCGTCCTTTACGGAAGCGCCGCATTGCCACTCTCTCACATTACAAAAAATTCACGGAACTCTCTGTAATTACCCACGTTTCCAGATATTCTGGAGAGATGGCATGATCGAAAAGCCACTTGATCGTAAGCCCCCGGTTCATCGGCAAGACACGCGCGATGACAATCGCATTGAACGGCACCGTCAGACAATCCGCAGGCAACAAGGTGATGATTGCGAAGACTGTGGCCGCAATCGTTGACGGGAATGGCGCAACGATCCGCCGCAGCCATCTCGACACAGCAGTCATCACGGAACTGACACGCGTGCGTGTTCCGCTGCGAACAGTCGCCACGGGTCGTTAACCAGATGCACCCGGCGGAACGCGCGGCCCCGGTTCCTTGTCAAACAGGAACCGGGGCCGCCAAAACGTCAAGCGCCCTATATTGCTCGAGCGCCTCTGACAAAGTGGACAATCAAAAGGACAACCGCAGCAAATATGAGCAGATGAATAGCTGCGGCACTCACATGGAATACTATGAATCCCAAAGCCCACAGCACGACAAGCGCAATCGCAATTGCCAAAAGCATGACACAACTCCTTGAATATACGTTGACAAGGAAACGATTAACCAAAGCCTTTGCTCCCATGATGGAGAAAAGTTCACGGAATGATCGCCGATAGCGCGGCCAGCCCAATGCCAACTGTTCTCCGTGTGGCAAGGCGCGCCCTCCCTGCTTCAGGCGTCATCCCGCAAACGGGCCTATTGACCGGTTGCGAAAACTCGTGGGGAATAAATCAATGAAATTGGAAGTGACCGCTGAGGAACTGACGATCGACAAACTTCGAGAGCCACCCGATACAAGCCGATGAAGCGGTTTCCTTATGGGTAACTGCGCCAGCCTTTTATACATGAGGCAGCATCACAAGTAACGAATATCGAAAGATTTCAGAATCTCTGCGGCTTTTAGAGATCTATGGCCGAAAGGATGTTGGTCACGAACTCGGAAAAAACGTGAGAGTTTGATCCACCTCATGCGCTCCACCAGTTCACCCCTAAATTGGCCCCAAACGAAGTGTTCAGACCACCTAATCTGAGGAGCCACCCGCTAACTTTTCCCCGCTCTCACTTTCTTGCCCCTGCCCAGGGCATTCTGCTTGGCTCTCAAGGAACCCCTTGCCCTTTGAACTCTACTTCGATGCATTCCAGTTTGCCCTGACTATCGGATTCTGCTGAAGCCACCTCAAAATCCGGGACAGTACAAACATAAAGAATGTCGCGCTGATTGCCGCCAAATGCACAGGCAAGCGCCCGGCGACCCGATCCCACCCGCACAAGGTGCGTGACTTCGCCACCTTCAATCATGCGGATGACCCCTGGCCCGCCACCAAAGGATGTTCCGGAAACGGCGACGGGAACAGCTGCCCACACGCCACCGTGATCATCCAGACAAATGCCATCGGGGAAGCCGCCATCGGGCAATTGTGCGAACAGTCGCCGGTTCGACAATGCTCCGGTCGCAGGATCGATATCGTAGCACGTGATGCGTAAAGCGGTACTTTCCGCCACATACAACACACGGCCGTCAGAACTGATTGCCATACCGTTCGGTGACATCATTTCCGTGGCCGCAAGAGTGCTCGATCTTGTCGGATCGACGTGCAGCAGTTCTGTCGCTGGAGGCATGCCGTCGGGATGGTCGGCCCAAATATCAAACCCCGGCTGACTGATGTAGGCATGGTTCCGGCTGACGACCATATCGTTCAGCACGAACGGGCAGAGGTCGCTCAGGGCCGCATAAGGTTGCGCCTTCCCGTCAGCAATCCGGACGATACGCCGTTGCTTAGACAAAACCGCCAGAAGAGTATCGTCATCCAGAAACCCCAGACCACCGACGAAATCGCCATCGGATTGATATAGCAATTCAGCCCTGTTTTCGCCGCCAAGCCTGTAAATGCGGCCTGCAGTGATATCTGAAAAATAAAGGTTGCCCTTATGCCACCGCGGGCATTCCGGCAAAGTCAGCCCTTCCACCAGCGTGCGGATCTCGTCCCGTACAATCATTCCTCTGCCCTTTTCCTGGAGGCCGTTGCTTCTGGCTGGCCTTGCCATTGCACAAACCCTTAACGGACCTTTTCTTTCGCCATATCGCTATACGCTGCAGCAATTATATCTGGTCGCATCGATGCATTGAGCCATGATGGCCAATATTGCGTCATCAATACGAGGAAGAAACGGCGATCAGGATCGATCCAACATGCCGTCCCGGCTGCACCCGGCCAGCCGACAACACCAACCGGCACTTCACCGGGCCAGGCAAACATCCCCTCTGTTCTACGGCCCGGCGATAGTTGCACGGACATGCCTGCCCCGAAACCAATCCCCGCGAGCGTTTGCCCAAGGGGGAGATCAACGCGATCGATGCCTTCGGGTAAAAGATTGGAACGTGCGATATGGATGATCTCAGGTTTCAATAGCGGCTGACCAGCCCATACGCCGTCATTCAGAATCATTGCCGCGAAACGCGCGTAATCCTGCGCTGTCGAAACAAGCCCCCCGCCACCGGATGGAAAGTATGGCATGGAATAGCGGCTGTGACGCGGATCGTCCGCAAGGGTCCAGAGCAGGCCTTTTTGCTCCGGCAGGTCCGCGAAACGATCAATCCGGGAGGCATCCACAGCAAAGCCTGTATCAATCATGCCCAACGGCTCGAACAGACGCTGTTGAAGGAACCGGTCGAATGGCATTCCCGAAACTGTCTCAATAACGAGACCAAGGATGTCCAGAGATATGCTGTAATCAAACCGCGTACCCGGATCTGCAGCCAGCGGCAGGCCGGCTACACGCGCGCCCAATTCCGCCAGCGTTTTCGGCGTCGCCAGTTCCCCCGGTCCGGGCACGCGTTCCCGCACACCAGGCGCAATGCCATTCTTCACATATAGACCGCCCAGCGTCATTCCTGCCGATCCGAAGCCCGCAGTATGTGTGAGAAGGTGACGAATGGTGATCGGGCCGGACGCTCGCCGGGTTCGCATGCCATCGCCGTCGACGACAACTTCCATATCGCGAAATGCGGGAAGTATGTCAGACAACGGTTGATCGAGGCTGAGAGAACCTGCTTCAACCAGCATCATCGCGGCGATACCGGTGATGGGCTTGGTCATCGAGAAAATTCGAAACAAAGAGCGTTCATTTACCGCCACAGGCGATCCGAAACCCAGATGACCGTATGCATGATACTGGATCGGACCATCGTCCTTTTGCCATGCCAGCGCCACACCAGGCACGACACCCTGATCCACAAACCCGCGCGCAGTTTTCTGCAACGCCTCAAAATTCGACAGCATGGCGCTGTGCCCAACGTCAGCATCGCCTGTGTGCTTCATGGTATCCTCCCGCATCTGGTGGTCATCTCCAAGCGGACAATCAGGCCGCATCCGCAAGATCGCGCCTGTAGTGTGCGCTCGCCTTCCACGTGAGCAGCCCTCCGACGAGAATAAGAACGCTCATCGACAGCAAGCTGTACCGCATGGAATCCCCATGGAATTCGCGCCCGAGTATATCGCTGACTATTCCGGCAACGGGCGGCCCCAGCATACTTCCCACCACGTTGATAATGACGATCATGATCCCGGCTGCCTGCGCTCTCTGCTGTGGAGGAATAAGCCGTGCGATCGCCCCGTATGCCGGCGCTGCCCAAAGCGCACTCAGGAAGCTGGTGCACAACATCAGAAAGACAACGACTGGAATCGCGAACCCGAAAAGTTCGAGCGTCAGGCCACCCGTTAACAGAAACGTCGTGACCGTCAGCGGAAACGTCAGGAGCAAACCCATTGCCGGAATGCGCAATTGCCAGATCTCGTCATGACGGCGCGAAATATCGACCAGAATCCCGCTTATCAGGCTGCCGACGACTCCCCCGACAGCCGAACCGACGCCCATCCACAGACCGGTTTCAACAACACTCAAGCCATGCGAACGGACCAGAAAAGCGGGAAGCCAGGTCGCCCCCGCATAACCGAAAATGTTGAACACGCCGACGCCAAGGGCAAGGTAGCGCAGGGACGGTGTCGCGTAGAACAACCGTATCGCCGCCAGCCAGGAAATCTGGCCCTTTCCCGTGCTTGACGGCGTCGCATGTTTTTCCTGTCCGGGACCGGACAGCCACAATACGATGGCGAGGAGGGCACCGGGCAACGAAAGGGCGACAAATGCGGCTCTCCATCCCCAGACGCCAGCGATTGCCGCACCACCCGTAAGCCCGACCAGCATTCCGATATATGTCGACGACGTCAGGACGCCCAATGCGCGAGCACGTGTCCGTTCGGAAAACATCCCCGACACCATCGCCTGAGAGGAATGCATCGCCCCGGCCTCTCCCACTCCGACGAGCACCCGGGCACTCGCCATTTGCACGATAGTGGTTGCAACGCCGCATGCCGCGCTTGCTATGCTCCACAGGGCAGCAGATATCGCCACCACGCCGCGTCGGGACCACTGGTCTCCCCATCGCGCCAGAGGCAGGGTAACCAATACGTAGCTGAGGATGAATCCCGGACCACTGATAAGACCGAGCACTGAATCGCTCACCCCGAAATCAGCCTTGATATCCGGTATCAGAATCGAAAATATGTGCCGATCCGCATAGCTGAACGTGTTGATCATCAGCAGCAACATCAAGACATAGACAGAATACCCGTTTCGGCCGGAAATACGCGCAGATGCCGAACACATAGATGCCGACGCGTCCGTTTCCAATTCTTGCCCAGCTTGCGCAGCCTGCGTCATCAGTTCTGTGCTCGTCCCAGCAGGAAATGCTCTTCAACGGGCTTTCTGGTCCAGTTCCACAGATCGACCAGCCTGAACGGATTGGATAAAAACACGCGTCCGGCGCTGTTGTTATAATAACTGTTCGCCTTGGGGTGTGACCAGATCATCCGCGTAAGCTGATCGTCGATCTTGTCGTTCCAGTCGCGATAGGCCTGTTCTGTCGGTTCCATAGTCGCAGCGTCGCGGGCAACCATCAGGTCGAGACATTCCACGATATAATTGATCACGGCTTCGGCCACGAGGTTTGCCCCGGCCCCATGATTGGGGCCGGTGTTGGGACCGCCAACCAGGAACAGGTTGGGGTACCCCGGCACCGTTGTCCCCAGATAGGCGCGCGGATCATCGTCTCCCCACTCCTCGTTGAGAGATCGCCCGTCACGCCCGGTGACCTGTACATCGCCGAGCATCCTGGCGATATTGAAACCGGTTGCGCATGCGATCACATCCACCTCATGCACCGCGCCGCTTCTGGTGCGGATGCCATTGGGCAGTATCTCTGCAATGGGATCGTTCTCGACCTCCACATTGTCCCTCAGCAAGGCGTCGTACCACCCTGCATCGAGCACCATGCGTTTGGAAAAGATCGGAAAATCAGGTGTCAGTTTTTCGAGAAGCTCGGGGCGATGGCCGAGCTTCTGCTGCATATAGGACAGGCCATACTGGCGCAGTTGTTCGTTAACTTCGGATACCGATGGCGCATCGTCCGGCCACGCGGGATCGCGTAGCACATGCTGATAATAGCCATCCGATGCGTTCCAGTAGATGCCGAAGCGGAACCACTGTTGAAACCCCGGAATATTCGCCAGCGCCCACTTCGTTTCCTCCGGCACGGTGCCGCTAATCTTGGGGTTGGGCATCACCCAGTAGCGTGAACGCATGAAGACCGTGACTTTGCCCGCGTCGGGCGCGACGTTCGGTACGATCTGTGCCCCGCTGGCGCCAGTCCCGATCACGGCAATCCGCTTGCCCTCAAGGTCCACCGAGCGATCCCAACCCGCAGAATGCATCACAGGGCCTGTGAAGCGTTCGATCCCGGGAATATCCGGCAACGACCATCGGTTGAGACGACCGTGCGCAACCATGACTGCATTGGCCTGCACAACCTCGGCATGGCCGTTCTTATCCCTGATCGTAACGTTCCAGAGCCCGCTAGCCTCGTCGAACGCCATCGTGGTCACAACGCTCTCAAACCGGATATTCCGGCGCAGATCATAATGATCGGCAACACCGTTCAGATATTGCCGCACCTGCTCGCCACGGGGAAAATAGTGGTTCCAGTCCGCCTTCTGATGGAAGGAATAGGAATAGAAATGGCTCGGCGTATCGACCGCCACACCGGGATAGACATTTTCGAGCCACGTTCCGGCAACATCGGCATTCTTTTCAACGCAGATATAATCGTAACCTGCCTCCTTCAGCTTGATACCTGCGGCCAATCCGGTCAGCCCTGCCCCGACCAGCAATACTTTGAAACCCTGCGGGGGCATCGTCCGATCGACCCTGCTTTTGCGCGCTTGCGGCACCACGAAGCCACATTGTTCGAACAGGAGATCGACAAATTCGTCGTCAACCTGTTCACCCATGCCAACGCTCATGATCCGTTGCATCAATTCCCGCGAAGGCATTTCCCCGCGCGTCGCACCCGCAGTGGTCAGCGCGATGAATGCCTTGCTGCGCAATTCTTCAACCAGTTCGTCAGGTATCGCCGTAGGCTCCAAACCGAACAGTGGACGAATATGCGGCGCCATCCGTTCAAGCAGGTCCCTGTCGTGCGTGAGATACGCGTAAGTCATCAGCAAATCCGAAGGATCGACGGATGCCAAAGCCCGACGCAAAACCTCGCTGTCCGGCAGTAATGGCTCAGACCGGTTCGTTTGCGTCATCGTTTGCAACATCAGGTGATCCTTACAAATATGTGCGATCCAAGCGATTCTGGACGTTAAAAGCCCTGCGCGCCGACAGCAGCCAGCACGTCGAAACGAAGGTATGATCTTGTCAGTGCGAGGCCGGCCCGGCCCCAATCCAACCGGACCCATTCCGTCGCCACCGCACCACGTCTGGTAAGGAACCAGAACCTGTGATCCGGTGGCGTCCAAATTCAGGCTGCAATCTGCTCCTCGTGCGGCCCCGGAGCCTCCGCAGGATAAATCGCTGGGCGTCCCGGATCGTAAGTTTTGGTCAGAAGCCTTACGAAATCGCGATCGGACAGAGGATCGGTCGGGACGGCAAAGGCCACACCGCGCTTGCGCAGATCGGCCATGAACATAGCGAATACCTGATCGTGCGTCAGATCATCCTTGTGATCGAAGATCAGCTTCATTTCATCAAGGTCCTGATAGATGCTGGCCGTCCAGTGCAGCATCAACCGTGTCTCTTCACTGGACACACGCTCGATCACCCGCCCGTCGGTGGTGATCTGCCAGCCATCGGCAACAGCCGGGTCTGCCGCCCACAGGGATTCAAAAGCCAGCCCTTCAGGCATGCGCTTGTCCATCGGTCCACACGCTTCTCCACGGTGGTACATCATTTCGTTCTGGGTCACGACACCGCGATTCCACGATGGCATGGTCAAACGCTTGGGCTGCGCTTCGGGGCCATCGGGCCAATAGGTAAAGCCGCCGCCGATCGTCCCTTGGTAGAACCACGCGATGACCTGCGCTTTTTTCACCATCCAGTTCTGGAACAGGCCCGACTTACCCATCATATTCTGCAGCCACACCGGAGAGTTCCCCCGATCAATGCCGCGAAAAGAGGTGCCATCGAGATGCGCGGGATCGGTGTTGCGCGACGATCCCTGGATGATGAAATTCATCGATTCCGGAACGGCGTAGTCGGCATTCCAGTAGGAACGCACCCATGCCATGTGCTGACTGTTGAAGAAGACATCGTCCAGTTCCGGGTAGAGGCACACCCCGTTCTGGCCGAAATATCCGCGGAAATTGGGCGTGAGGAACATATCAAACGAGGGTTCCACACCCTCTGGCATCTCGCCCGACATGGTCGCCACCACTTCATCGGCAGATTTGAAATGCTGGGCGAGAACCATTTTCCAGGGCCCATTCTCCCGAATGGTGCTGACCATACGCCGATACTGATCAGCCGTATAAACGTCATCCTTGATCTGCGGCTCTGCCACGGGCCGGATGATAAATGAATTTGCGTCAGTCATTTCAGGTCTCCGCTTCCATTTATTGATTATGGGAAAAGTCACGCATCAGCGTGGCATCAGTTCGACATTCTCGCTCATCCGCCCTTCGGGATCGGTTGTGAACAGGACGCGCACCCCGTGTTCAGGCATGGATTTGATCGGGGAAACATGTTTGCCACCATGATCGATCACCCGCCGGGCAAGACTGTCGAGATCATCTGTGATGAACCCCAGAATCGCTTCCCGTTCCACCGGTGCGGGCCGATCCGTGAACTTGAACATGACAAGAGTTGGCCCGGCCAGAACATCATCGTGCGAAAGTATAATTTCGCGAATAGGGCCGCCCGCGCCGCTGTCATCATTCTGGACACGCTGAAACGCGTTGAGACCATAAACGCCGCAATAGTACTGTGCCATTGCCTCTTCATCGTCGACTATCAGCTTGGTAAAACCAAAAGAGGTATTTTGAACGCCGTTCAACTCTCGTATCCCTTCACGCAAGATAATGGGTGCCCCCGGTGAGATGGTGAAATCGTCCTCACCCGGGAGCACCACGGCCTTCAGCACAGGCCCGTTTTCATCAGTTTCCGCTCGCGCCGAAGCGATAGCGAAGCGAAGCGCCGTACATGCGCGGTTCGCCATAAAGCGACTGGGTGAAGCCGGAGGCACCACGCAGGCCGGTGTAGGCATTGGTACGGTAGGTCTTGTCCGTGACATTGGTGCCGAAAAGGCGCAGATCGAAATTCGATCCCATCACATCCTGCCATTCCAGCGACAGATCGAGCTTGCCGTAAGACTCCATCCAGGCGTGAATGTCGTCTCGCGGGGTGGTCGTGGAACCGTTGTAAATCCGGTCAACCCAACTGTAGTTCGCACCAAATGCCAGTGTGCCGACACTGTCCCCCAGCGGAACCTCATAACGGGCGTTGATATTTATCAGATTTTTCGGGGTTACCTGAAAGGGAATACAGCTGAAATCAAGCGCCTGAGGGACACCATAAATCAGCTGCTTTTCACCCTGACAGGTATCGATCCGCGTTTCCAGACCACTCCCGGATACGTTCTGAATGAACGTCTTGTACTTCGCATCGATGTACGAATAGCTGCCCGAAATGCGGAGGCCCTCGACAGGCTGCACAACCAATTCCAGCTCAATTCCGCGCATCCGCGCCTTGCCGGCGTTGAACGTAACCGCCCCCTGATCGAGGCCTGTGACGTTGCCAATCAGATCGCAACGCGCAGGCTCACTGCCCGGTGCGCTGCCGATCGTCGTGTCGCAACCATTGGGATGGTTCATCGCGGCCGCGCGTTGAATGCCGTCGTAATCGACATGAAACGCGTTGGCATTGAAACGCACCGGAACAGTGCCCAGTTCGAAGTCGGATTTGAACCCGATTTCATAACTGGTGACGTACTCAGGTTTGGCAGTAATCTGGTTGAAATCCGCGCCTGCATAATTGAAGGCGCCAGCCTTATAACCGCGCGCGACCTTGCCATAGAGCATCAGTCCGTTGTTGACCTGATAATCAACCCCGACGGTCCAGGTTGTTGCCGCCGATTTAAGCTTCCTGTGCAGGACCACGGGGTCCAGCACGAAATTCGATGCATAGCGCGAACCATCGATCTTGTCCCAGGTCCGCCGGATCCCCGCCGTAAGCTTCAGGCCATCAAGACCGGGGGTGAACGCCCCCATGTCAAGCGTCGCCTGACCAAATACGGCCTGCGCTTTGCTGGTAATCGCATAGAACGTTCCGGGGTTCGCACTGGCCGCATTGAACGACCCTGTTGCCTGAAGCCCTTCAGGCTTTTGTTTGCTGTAAAAGCCGCCGACAACGAATTGCAGTTTGTGATCAAGCGCGGAGCCCTGCAATTGCAGTTCTTGCGTAAACAGGCTGCTATTGGCCACGTTCACGCTATCGCCCGGATTGCCGACCAGCCAGTCAGGCGCTTCCGCACTGGCCGCAGGTGTAGCGAACGGCGGGGTTTGCGCGAGGATCGGCAGGATCGATCCATCGAGATCCCAGTTATAATTCTGCTTCAGGCGCTGATAGCCCGTGATACTCTTGATCTGCATGGCATCGGAAACATCGATGCTCAGTGTATTCACGATACCCCAGGATTTCGTTTTCTCGAATGTATCGCTGTTAACCGCGGTCTTGCGCGGGCCAAGCGTCGCCTGACGAGCAAGAATCTGCGATGCCAATTGATTGGCCGCATAAATCCCGGCGCCCGTAAAGCCGATCGGAGCCCCCGGATTATTCACATTGTATGCCGCCATCGCAGAAATCGTGGCCACGCTGAGGTCGTAGGGATTGCCTGTCGCATGCGAACGGAAATCATCGGGAATAAAACCCGAACCATTATCATGCGATTTCGCATAATAGGCGACCAGATAGTTTTCGACACCCTCTACAGGACGCGCCAGAATGCCTATGCGCGCATGCCAGTAATGCCGGTCGTCGTAATCCTTCCCGGCAAAACCATTGCTGACCGTGCAGCTACCGAGCGTACCGAGCGCAGGCGGCGCACAAACCTTCGACAAGCCGTAGGCCTGTGGCCCCACATCCTTGGTATATCCATCCCGATCAACCTTCTTGAAGGCTGCGCGCACCATCAGTTTGTCGTCGATCAGCGGCACATTGACCGCGCCTTCGAATTCGCGATCCTTGTAGTTACCGATTTGCGCCTGAACATAGCCATCGAATTCGTTCGTTGGCCTTTTGGGTCCAAGCAAAACCGCCCCGCCAGTGGTATTACGCCCGAACAGCGTCCCCTGCGGACCACGCAGGACCTGCATCGATTCGAGATCGAAGAACATGCCCGGCGCGCCCTGAATGGCTGTGATACCCCCCTGAATCAGGGGCACATCGTTGAAGTAGTTCACCACCCCGACGGGGGACAGGTATGTCTGCCCCTGACCGCGTATGACAACCACTTCCACGTTGCGCTGGTTACCGCCCGAGGTGACAAATACCGAGGGAACCTTGCCATTCAGATCGGCCCCGCTGCTGATACCCAGTTCGCGCATCTGTTCGCCGGTGACTGCCGTAACTGCGACGGGAACCGTTTGCGCGTTTTCCGCACGGCGGTTCGCCGTTACCACAATGTCCGCGATACCCGATCCGCTGGTGTTTGCGCGCGCTTCTTCCTGAGCCAGGGCGACTTGCCCCCAACCGCTGACAACAGCCATGATCAGCGCGCTCGATCCACGCAGAAATACCGTTCTTCTCACTGCACTGCTCTCCCCACACACTTTTTTTCCGGACGCCAGAATTGTCGCGCAAGACAGCGCACCACACATGCGTGCAGCGACACCCCTGCCCCACCCATCCAGATGAGCAGCATTACATAATGGCATTTACCGTAAAGCTTACGGTACTGTTTATTTTACCCGAGTCAATGCGGTTTGGGGACCCCCTTAACGCGGGCCCCATTTTCTTATTATATTGTTTATTTTCAAATCATTATACAGATAAACAAAGGGAATTCGATGCACATGAAGCCGCCAGAATCACACCCTCCCCAATCAATTTGTGGGCACTTACTCACCTGATTCAAGGCACATCCTCAGCAGCAGGGAAGCCTGTCTCATTCCGCCAACGGACCGCAATCCGTTTCGAATTGACTCTTTGGGTATTTACCGTAAGGCATACGGAATATAGCCATGACAAACAAAGTAGACCCACCGAAACAGCGTGGACGAAAACCCAGACTTTCTGCCGATCTGGTTCTCGAAGCAGCCTCCAGAATGCTCGCGAAAGAACATGTCCGGGATTTTTCGATGCCGCGACTTGCACGCGCCCTCTCGGTAGGGGTCATGTCGCTATACACGTACTTCCCCAGCAAAGATGCGCTCTTGCTCGCGTTGGCAGACGATGTTTACAACCGGATGGCCCCCATTGATCCGCAAGAACGATGGCAAGATTATCTTTATTCCTGGCTATGGACAGTGGTTCGCCACCTGGACCGTCACCCCGAAGCAATCAAACTTATGCAATGGAGCGGTCATGTCTCGCCCGGCTGGTTACAACGGTGGTTTCCTGTAGCGCAGGCCCTTAAAAAGGAGGGACTTCGCGGACCGGAACTGGCCTTCGCCATGAGCTGGTTCACAACCGCCGCAATGGGCTTTATCTCCGCACAGCTTCGTTCACCCGAAAATCGCCGAACGGCATCACTTGCGCATCTTGAGAACCTCGACCTCGAAAGTCAGCGGCTGGCTACCGGGCTATGGCTCGACTTTGCCGATATCCACCGAGACGATGTTCTTTCGTTCGGATTTCGGCAACTGATCAGCGGCGTGGAACAACTGTTAACGCATCCGATAAGGTCAACCGGCGCAACAGCGGCGCCATAAGCAGCATCATTAAGTGACGGAAATCAAAAGGTTTAGGAGTTCTGCGGGTTTTGCAGGACTGTGGCGGAGAGGGTGGGATTCGAACCCACGGTACGGTTGCCCGTACACCGCATTTCGAGTGCGGCGCATTCGACCTCTCTGCCACCTCTCCGCGAAGTCAGGTGCATCGCCCCCGCAGGGGCAAGGTCATCAGGAAGCGCGCCGTTAGCCGATGGTCGGCGGCTTGCCAAGCCCCCCTGGTGTACAAAATGGGGATGAAACCGCACCGCTTCTTGTTTCGCGTCCGCAACAAATTATATTGCCTTATGTAATGAACCGTTCGTCTTTCTATTCGCAACAGGCAGGCAAGCTGCTTGAAGCCCCGCTCCAGACCAGGGCACGCTTTGGAATTGGCGACATCGTCCGGCATCGGCAGTTTGGATTCCGCGGTGTCGTGTTCGATATCGATCCGGTCTTCGCCAATAGCGAAGAATGGTACGAGGCCATCCCCAAGGAAATGCGGCCCCGGCGGGATCAGCCCTTTTACCATCTTCTCGCCGAGAACGAGGATTCGTCTTACGTCGCCTATGTCAGCCAACAGAATCTTCTGGGCGATAGCGATGGCGGCCCGGTGGACCATCCTTCCGTGCAGCAAATCTTCGAAGATTTTGCCGAGGGGCGCTATCGCCTGCGCAGGGGCCTGAGCCACTAGGCTTCACGCTCCTGACGGCACAGGCCCAGCGATCAGCTTTTCAGCTTCCAGCCCCGGCGCAGCAGCCAATAGGTTGCAAAGCCGAGTGCGAGATTGAAGAGGCCCAGCCCACCCGCTGCCCACCAGACAGCCGCATGGCCATCACCAATGTCGCTGCTGCCAAGGAAACCGTAGCGAAAGCCGGAAATCACGTAGAAAAACGGATTGGCGAGGCTCACCATCTGGAATGCCGGTGACAGGTTGTGAAGGGTATAGAACGTCCCTGACAGGAGCGAGAGCGGCGCAACCACGAAATTCGTGACCGCAGCTGCATGATCGAACTTTTCCGCCCACAACGAGGTCAGCAGGCCGAGGAGGGACAGCATGATCGCCCCCATCAGACCAAACCAGATGATCGCCCAGGCATGCGCAACGCCCAGGTCCACGCCAGGCCACAGACCGATCGCCACCGCCACAGCCAGCCCCACGGCAATGGCCCGAGTCGTTGCCGCAGCGACGATCCCCGTCATCAATTCACCCTCGCTGAGCGGCGGCATGAGATAATCGATGATCGTGCCCTGAATCTTGCCGACCAACAGCGAAAAGCTGGAATTGGCGAAGGCATTCTGCATCATACCCATGGCAATCAGCCCCGGCGCGATGAAGCTTGCGAAAGGCACACCCAGCACCATGCGCCCCTGACGGCCCAACGCGACCGTAAAAATCACGAGAAACAGCAGCGTGGTAACCGCTGGTGCCCATATTGTCTGGGTCTGCACCTTGAGAAACCGGCGAACCTCCTTAATATAGAGGGTCCACAGGCCACCACGGTTTATACCATGTATCAGCGGCGCACCTTTCGGGGGGAAACGGCGCTGGTCACGGACGGGGTCGGCGGTGGTCACGCGTGTGTCTTGGGCTTGATCGACCATGCGTGGGCGACTATCGGCAGCCTATCCGGCTGGCAAGCGGCATCTTGTCCTGCACTTGCGGGATCGACCGGAATTGAGGAATTGGAACATCAATGAGCTGGACCGACGAACGCATCGCAACACTGACCAAGATGTGGGAAGGTGGATCAACCGCCAGCCAGATCGCCGAAGAACTCGGCGGGGTCAGCCGTAATGCGGTCATCGGCAAGGCGCACCGGCTGGGGCTGAAAGCACGCCCGTCTCCAGTGAAGGCGAACGATCAGCCCAAGAAGGCGAAGCCCGCTGCCGCCCCGGCAAAGAAGGCCACGCCAACAGCCGCACCCGAACCGCCCAAGGCCAAGCTCCCTCCCCGTCAATCGGCGCCCAAGCCGGTTGCCGAAGAAGAACGGGAAGACAAGGTGACTGGCATCCGGGCAAACGCTGCCGTGCCATCCCAACCCCTGCCCAACGCTGGCTCCGACATGCCCAAGATCGTCTCGGTCGGTCCGGGCGGGTTCCTTCGTCAGGGGCCGGGCGATCAGCAGGCACCAATTCCGCCCGCACCACCGCGCCGCCTCGTCCCCGCAAAGCCGAGCCCCGAGATTGCGGACAAGACCAGCCTGCTCGATCTGAGCGACAAAGTGTGCCGCTGGCCGATGGGCCATCCGGGCGAGCCCGATTTCCATTTCTGCGGTGAAAAGGTGAACCCGGGCTATCCCTATTGCGTGGCGCATTGCGGCCGGGCCTATCAGGCGCAGTTACCGCGTGGCGCGCGCCGCCCACCCCCGCCCCTGCCGTTCGGCGGCCCGCGCGTTCGCTGATAAAAAATCGCGCGCAGGACGGTATCCCATACAGGAGCCGTCCTGCGGCGGACTATGCGCTTCCATGATCACGCCATCGTGCCGGTTTCAACCGGGCTTGACATCACGCGCGTTTGACAGTGCTTTCCCGATCCGAACCTGGAGAAGGAAAACCCTATGCCATTGTCCCTTCACGCCGCACTCGTTCCGGGCTGGACGCAGATTCTGCGCGCGTGCCGCAACTGGCTCGACAAGGCCGAGAGCCATTGTCAGGCCCATAATCTGGCTGCGGCTGGTCTGATCGAAGCCCGCCTGATTGCGGACATGTTGCCACTGAATTATCAGGTGAAAAGTCTGGCGGTACATTCGATCGGCGCCATCGAAGGTGTGCGGCGCGGGGCGTTTTCACCCGACTGGTCGGAACCGCCCGCCAGTTTTATCGCCCTGCGGGAAAAGCTTGATGCCACGCTTGATGCCCTTGCAGGTGTGACAGTGGCGGAAATGGAAGACTTCTTCGACCGTCCGGTCGTCTTCACGGTGGGCAGCAAATTCCGGCTGGATTTTACCGCGGAAAACTTCCTGCTCGGCTTCACGCAGCCCAACTTTCATTTCCACGCGACCACCACGTACGACATTCTGCGCGCGCAGGGTGTGGCACTGGGCAAGGGCGATTATCTCGGCGCCATGCCTGCCAACGGTTGACCGCCGCCCACCTGCAAGGGGCATTGTCTCTGAACTGTCAGCATTTTGTCGCAGCGGTGTCATCACCGCTGCATAGGGCTGACACCCGAAAAGCAGCGCCGCTCGGTGCGGCACTGCGCGATCGGGAAGATGCATGGATCAGGATATCGCCCTGGGCAACGGCAAGCGCGGCCAGCTTGTCGCACAGGCCGCAGTCAGCACAAAAGGGTTCGGGGGCGCGGCCTTGCTGGAGCGCGCGTTTGCCTTTGCATTTCGTGGGTTGGTTTACCCCCAAATCTGGGAAGATCCCGAAGCCGATATGGCCGGGCTGGACATCCGCCCGACCGATCACATCGTCACGATTGCCAGCGGCGGTTGCAACGCGTTGAGCTACCTCACCGCCGATGCCGCGCGCATAACCGCGCTTGACCTCAATCACACGCATGTGGCGCTGGGGCGCCTCAAACATGCCGCGATGACGCACCTGCCCGATTACGCCCATTTCCGGCGGTTCTTTGCCGATGCGGATCAGCCAGCGAACAGGGAGGCCTATTTCGCCCACATCGCACCGCATCTGGATGCGGACACCCGACGCTATTGGGAATCGCGTGATGGGCTGGGGCGCAAACGCATCCACATTTTTGCCAAAGGGGCCTATCGTCATGGCCTGCTGGGCACCTTTATCGGCCTTGCCCACGTCATGGCGCGCCTGCATGGCGAAAACCCGCGCGATATTCTGGCGGCACGCAACCGCGCCGAACAGCGCGCGCATTTCGAACACAGATTTGCACCTATTTTCGACAAGCCACTGATCCGCTGGATGACCAGCCAGCCGGCTTCGCTGTTCGGCCTGGGCATCCCGCCAGCCCAGTACGACAAGCTGGCAGGCGGCAACAGCATGGCGCAGGTGCTCCGGCAGCGATTGGCAAAGCTGTCCTGCGACTTTGATTTTAACGAGAACTATTTCGCCTGGCAGGCATTTTCGCGCGGATACAGCAAAGCACCCGATGCCAGCCTGCCGCCCTATTTGCAGGAACGGCATTTCGCTGTCCTGCGCGCACGCCTGCCGCGCCTGAGCACGTATCAGGCGAACATGACCGACTGGCTTGCCGCACAGGAGGCGCAGAGCGTCGACAAGTTCGTTCTGCTCGACGCACAGGACTGGATGACGGACGAACAGCTCAACGCCCTGTGGAGCCAGATCTGCCGCACGGCTCGCCCGGAAGCACGAGTGTTGTTCCGCACGGCGGATGAACCCTCGCTCCTGCCGGGGCGGCTCGCACCGAGCCTCCTTGCGCTGTGGGACTATCGTGAGGATGAATCGCATGAGCTGACCGCGCGCGACCGGTCGTCCATCTATGGCGGGGTACATCTCTATGTCCGGCGCGGTTGATCGCGCATTGGGCGAACAGGCTGCGCGCATGGATGATACCTATGCGTTTCAGCGGCATATCTACGATCTGACGCGCAAATATTACCTGCTTGGGCGGGACCGGCTGATCAGGGAACTGGACGTGCCTTCCGGCGGATCGGTTCTGGAAATCGGCTGCGGCACCGCGCGCAATCTGGTGCTGGCCGGGCGGCATTATCCCCAAGCGCGCCTCTATGGCCTCGATATTTCGGAAGAAATGCTGAAAACCGCCCGCAGCAAGCTGGCCGGTACGCCGCTGGCCGGGCGCATCGCCCTCGCCCGCGCAGATGCCACCGCATTCAATGGAGCGAGCCTGTTCGGGCGGGAACGGTTTGACCGGATATTCTGTTCTTATACCCTGTCGATGATTCCCGATTGGCACGGGACTATCCGCAGGGCCGCTCAGGCCCTCTCGCCCACAGGGTCGTTGCATATCGTGGATTTCGGGCAGCAGGATCACCTGCCCCGCGCCTTCCGGTTCCTGCTGCAACGCTGGCTCGCGCGGTTCCATGTCACTCCGCGTGAAGATCTGTTTACGGTCTGTGCGGATATCGCAAGCGAACAGGGCCTGCATCTGCAGATGCGCCAGCTCTATCGCGACTATGCCCGCATGGTGGTGCTCAAAGCATCAGGCTGACACAAAAAAGCCGCCAGGTTTCCCCGGCGGCTTTCGTGTTCTTTGCAGAACTGTGGTTTGGCTCAGTCGTCCGACTTGAGGAACGCAGGCATGTGGTTGGGGTCGCCCCCTTCCCGGCCTTCGTCACGGTCGCGACGCGGGCCGCGATTGCGATCACCGCCGCGTCCACCACGGTCGCCATCACGGCGCGGACGCCGATCACCGCGATCACCACGGTCCCCGCGCGGTTCACGCGGTTCGCGGGGCGGACGGGTATCTTCCAGTTCTTCGCCGGTTTCCTGATCGACCACACGCATCGACAGGCGGACCTTGCCACGGTTGTCGATTTCGAGAACCTTGACTTTCACTTCCTGGCCTTCGGAAACGACATCGGTCGGCTTTTCAACACGTTCGTTGCGCATTTCCGACACGTGGACGAGACCGTCCTTGCCGCCCATGAAGTTCACGAACGCACCGAAATCGACGATATTGACGACCTTGCCGTTGTAGATCTTGCCGACTTCGGCTTCTTCGACGATCCCCTGAATCCACTTCTTCGCGGCTTCGATCTGGTTCACGTCCGAAGAGCTGATCTTGATCACACCTTCGTCGTCGATGTCGACCTTGGCACCTGTTTCCGCAACGATTTCGCGGATCACCTTGCCGCCCGTACCGATCACGTCCCGGATCTTCGACTTGTCGATCTGGATCGTTTCGATACGCGGGGCATGGGCCGACAGTTCGGTGCGGGACGAACCCAGCGCCTTGGTCATTTCGCCCAGGATGTGCGCACGGCCTTCCTTGGCCTGTGCCAGTGCCTGCTTCATGATCGCTTCGGTGATACCGGCAACCTTGATGTCCATCTGCAGGCTGGTGATGCCCGCTTCCGTACCGGCCACCTTGAAGTCCATATCGCCAAGGTGATCTTCATCACCCAGAATGTCGGACAGCACGGTGAATTCATCGCCTTCCAGGATCAGACCCATGGCGATACCGGAAACCGGACGTTCAATCGGAACACCGGCGTCCATCATCGAAAGACAACCACCGCAGACTGTCGCCATCGAGGACGAACCGTTCGATTCGGTGATGTCGGACAGCACGCGGATCGTGTAGGGGAAGTCTTCCTTGCTCGGCAGAACCGGGTTCAGCGCACGCCATGCCAGCTTGCCATGGCCGACTTCACGACGACCGGGTGCACCAAAGCGGCCCACTTCGCCAACCGAGTACGGCGGGAAGTTGTAGTGCAGCATGAAGCGCGAATACGACAGGCCATCGAGACCGTCGATCATCTGCTCCGCATCCTTGGTACCGAGCGTGGTGGTGCAGATCGCCTGCGTTTCACCGCGGGTGAACAGCGACGAACCGTGCGTGCGCGGCAGGAAACCAACCATTGCTTCGATCGGGCGAACCTGTGTGGTGGAACGGCCATCGATGCGCTGACCATCCTTGAGGATGGCGGTGCGGACGATTTCCGATTCCAGCTTCTTGGTCAGCTTGATTGCAGTCATCAGCGTCTGGCCGTCGGCGTCGGCGTACTGCGCCTTCACCTTGGCGCGCGCTGCGTTGAGCGCATCCGAACGCACCGACTTGTTGGTCTGCTTGTACGCTGCGGCGATATCCTTGCCGATCAGCTTCTTGATATCGGCCTTAAGGTCGGCGGTGTTGTCCGACAGGTCGATATCCCAAGGATCCTTCGCAGCCTTTTCAGCCAGTTCGATGATCGCGCCAATAACCTTGCGCGATTCTTCGTGGGCAAAGACAACCGCGCCGAGCATTTCTTCTTCGGTCAGTTCCTTGGCTTCGGATTCGACCATCATCACCGCGTCATGCGTGGCGGCGACGACGAGATCGAGGCGGCCTTCGGCGACCTGCGCCATCGACGGGTTGAGAAGGTATTCACCATCCTTGTAACCGACGCGTGCCGCACCGATCGGGCCCATGAAGGGAACGCCGGAAATGGTCAGGGCTGCCGATGCTGCGATCAGCGCAACGATATCGGGTTCGGTTTCGCCGTCATAGCTCATAACCTGAGCGATAACATTGATTTCGTTGTAGAAACCTTCAGGGAACAGCGGGCGGACCGGGCGGTCGATCAGACGGCTGGTCAGCGTTTCCTTTTCCGTGGCGCCGCGTTCGCGCTTGAAGAAGCCGCCGGGGATACGCCCTGCGGACGAGAACTTTTCCTGATAGTGAACGGTGAGCGGGAAAAAGTCCTGCCCTTCCTTCACCGACTTGGCGGCCGTCACGGCGCAGAGCACCACGGTTTCGCCATAAGTAGCCAGCACTGCGCCATCAGCCTGGCGAGCAATACGGCCGGTTTCCAGAGTGAGGGTCTTTCCGCCCCATTCCAGCGATACTGTTTTCACATCAAACATTCAGTTTTTCCTCGAACCCGCGAGGCCCTATTGCCACACGGGGTTTGCTAGCCCGGGTATTCCGTCCCGGTCCGGTGCGGGGTCTCAGATGCGTACCCCAAGGGCCATCTGCCGAATTGCAGAGAGGCCCTGATTACAATCCATCGCCATTGCGATGGTCCTACATACAAAGAGCGGCCCGCTAGGGGCCGCTCCGCAATTCTTACTTACGAAGACCAAGCTTCTGGATCAGAGCATTGTAACGCTCCACATCCTTCTTCTTGAGATAGGCCAGAAGGCTGCGGCGCTTGTTGACCATCATCAACAGACCACGACGGGAATGGTTATCCTTGTGGTTGTCCTTGAAGTGTTCGGTCAGGTTGCGAATGCGCTGCGTCAGGATCGCTACCTGAACTTCCGGCGAACCGGTGTCGCCGGGCTGGCGCGCGTTGTCCTGGATGATTTCCTGCTTCTTTTCGGCGGTTACCGACATATCATTCACTCCGCGACATCGGAAAGGTTAAACCCCCTGACAACCCGGGCGTCTCCGCCCGAAAGCTCCATCAGCGCAACCGGGATAGCACCCGATCTTGCCCAATAAAGCCCGTCGCCCTGGGGCAATCCGAATATGACCCGGCCCTGTCGGACCGCCCGTGCCGCTTCCGGATCGAGGGAAAGGGCCGGGATGTCGTCCAGCCCTGCCTCCAACGGCAGAATTACGTCTTCAAGGGGGGCGCCTGTACCGATTTCGTTCAATTTGTCCAGCGAAATCGCCTGTTCCTGACGGAAAGGCCCCGCCTTCAGACGCCGCAACATGGTGACATGGCCGACGGTCCCTAAGGCAATCGCAATATCGCGTGCAAGGCTGCGAATGTAGGTGCCCTTGGACACATGGGCAACCAGGGTCACCGATTCCGCATCGGCCTCGCTCTCCGCCAGATCGAGCGTACGGATCGTCACCGCCCGGCTTTTTAGTACGACCTCCTCCCCCGCCCGGGCAAGATCGTAGGCCCGCTGGCCATCGACCTTGAGCGCCGAATAGGCTGGCGGCATCTGTTCGATCGCCCCGGTGAAACGGGGCAATACCCCCGCAACATCCGCAACGGACGGAATATGATCGCTGTGCGCCGTCACCGCCCCTTCGGCATCAAGCGTATCCGTTTCCACGCCGAACCGGATCGTGAACGCGTAGATTTTCGAGGCATCGAGCATCCGCCCGCACAGTTTGGTCGCTTCCCCGATCGCGATCGGCAGCACCCCTTCGGCGAGCGGGTCCAGTGTGCCGCCATGGCCGACCTTGACCTTCTTGCCATAACCCGCCTGCCGCAAGTTGCGTTTCACCGCCGCGACCGCCTGCGTCGAACCCAGACCGACAGGCTTATCCAATATGATCCACCCGTGCGGCATCACGCATCGCCCCCGGAAGTGTGACCTTGATCCGGCCACGCGAGCGAACGCCCGTGATTGCGGATATCGGCGGGCCAATCATGGGTAAGATGATCATATCCCGCGCGGTTCCCGGCATAGATTTCCCGTACCGCGTTTTCGAACTGCGGCAGATCGCCGGCAATCACGTTGAGAAAACGGAACGCGCTGTCGCGGCATTCAGCCTCGGTCCGCCCGCGTGCCCGTGCTTCGTCGACCAGCCGCCGCAGCGCGGCAGAGGCCCCGCCCCGCTGTGCATTGAGCCAATCCCAATGGCGCGGCAGCAATGTCACCTCACGCGCTTTCACGCCCAGCGCCGGGCGCCCACGGTGCCGTTGTTCGGGCATGACGTGCAGATCGATATCGACCTGCCTGCCCGTTTCATCATCGAAAACCAGCAGATCGGAACTGCGCGCCAGCGGCGGCAAAGCGCGCGCGCTGGCGGCAACAACGTCCGGTCCACCCCGGGCGAGCAACGCCCCGTTATGAAAAGCCGTCAACATCATACGGTCACTCCTTGCGACCGCCTATATTCACCCGGATTTAAATGTCAATTTAAAACCCGGATAAAATTGAGTCGAGTGACGATCTTTCCAACACCAGGCACTTTCTAATATCTGGGCGCAACGTGCTTCGCCTTCTTGCTCTTCTTCGGCGGGCCATTGACCTTCACGAAGCTTTCGAAGGTATAGCGCTGCCCCTTCACATAGACGGCGCTCCACTTGTCCAACGAACCACTTGGGCTGGCGTCGATGCGAATGCCTTCCGCGAATGACAGGTCCGGAGAGGACCCCATCAACCTGGCCAGATACCATTGGCCATGCGTGTCTTCGAAATAGATCTCGCTCGAGCCCTTGGCACGCCAGTCCTTCACACCGCCCTGATTGGCAAAAGCTATGGATGCGTCGTCCGTCGCTTGCGTATTGGCGACGGACGCATGGCCATGTTCCTGCGCCAGTACGGCCTGAGGCACGGCAATCATGCTGAACGCGGCAAGGGGGGCCAGATAACGTACAGGTTTCATAGTCGTAGTCCTTTGACTACCCCATCCCCGAGCAAATCTGGGAAGCTTGCTTCAGACAATCAAGCGGCACCGGAATGAAATATCGGTAATCGCCGCTTCACATACCGGCAACCCATCCCGCCAGTGCCAGATAGTGCATGCTCAGCCATTGCACGGGGGGCAGGACCACCTTTTCCACGATGCCCAATCCCGGAAACAGCCAGGGAATGACCAGCAGCAGAATGAACAGCAGCGGGAAACCGAACGGGCGCAACTTTTCGTAATATTCCGCCGCGCGGGGCGGCAGCAGCCCTTCGACAATATGCGACCCGTCGAACGGCGGAAGCGGTAGAAGGTTAAACAGGGCAAGGAACACGTTGACGAGAATAAAGAAATTCAAACTCGTCAGCCCAAACGCCAGCAATCCGGTGGGTTCTGCCGTGACAGTGCGGGCGATCAGCCCCAACAGCACAGCGCCGACCCCGGCGAGCACGAGATTGGTGCCCGGCCCGGCAGCGGCCACAGCCATCATGCCGAAACGCGGGTTGCGCAGCCGCCACTTGTTCACCGGGACCGGCTTGGCCCATCCAAACACGGGCGCACCGGACAAGGCCAGCAAACCGGGCAGTATCACTGTGCCGAAAGGATCGACGTGCCGGATCGGGTTCAGCGACAACCGCCGCTGTTCGCTGGCAGTCGGATCGCCCAACAGCTTGGCAACGAAGCCGTGTGCGACTTCGTGAAACACGATGGCGAGGATGAGCGCCGGGATCATGGCCAGCGCGGTAAAGAGCGTTTCGTTCATTGCGGTGCGGAGATAAGCGCTCCCCCGCCATTCGCCAAGCAGTCAGCCGCGAATTGCCGCACTGTGGCGAAAACTATTCGTGACCCTCGATATCGCGCGCCACGCGCGGGTCGGACAGCAGCCGTTCGATACGATCCGCTTCGTCGAAGCTTTCGTCGGGCCAGAACTGAATCTTGGCCGCATATTTCAGCTTCAGACGCTGCGCCACCTCGCGCTGGAAAAAGGCGGTGTTGGTCCGCAACGCTTTCAGCACCTCGGCCTCGTCCGCGCCGAGCAAGGGCTTCACATAGACTTTCGCCTGACGCAGATCGGGCGACATACGCACTTCCGTGACGGAAACCGCATGCGCCGACAGCACATCATCGTGCACTTCCTGCCGCGTCAGCAGATCGGAGAGGATATGGCGCACCTGTTCGCCCACCTTGAGCAGGCGAACAGAGCGTGTTTCCGGTGTGGAATGATGTCGTGCCATTGGTCACTCCTGCCCCCCTCCCGCAAAGGAGGGGGATCAGATCACAACGTGCGTTCGCGTTCTTCGACTTCGAAGACTTCCAGCGTGTCGCCAGCCTTGATGTCGTTCGTATCGGCCAGCACCACACCACATTCGAGACCGGCGCGGACTTCGTCCACATCGTCCTTGAAGCGGCGCAGCGATGCGATGGTCGTCTTCGAAACGATAACGTCGTTGCGGGTGAGACGGGCATAAATGCCCTTCTTGATGTAGCCTTCGAGAACCAGCAGACCGGCCGCCTTGTCCTTCTTGCCTGCGGGGAAGATTTCCTTGATCTCCGCACGGCCGACGACATGTTCGATCCGCTCCGGCCCAAGTTCGCCCGCCATCTCCTTCGCGATTTCTTCGGTCAGGTGATAAATGACATCGTAGTACATCATCCGCGTCTTGTTGCGGTCGATCAGTTCGCGCGCCTTGGCGTTCGGACGGACGTTGAAGCCGATGATCGGCGCCCCCGAAGCCGAAGCGAGCGTAACGTCGCTTTCGGTGATCGCACCCACACCCGAATGCAGGATGCGGACCTTGATCTCGTCGTTCGACAGGTTGTGCAGCGCCGTGTTGATCGCTTCCACCGAACCCTGCACGTCGGCCTTCACCACCAGCGGGAATTCGATGATGTTCTGCTTGTCGGCCAGTGCCGAGAACATCGTATCGAGGCTGGCCGGCGCCATGGCCGTGCGCTTTTCCGTCGCCTTTTCCTTGCGATAGGACGACACTTCGCGCGCGCGCTGTTCGTTTTCGACCACGGTCAGCGTATCACCGGCCATGGGCACGCCGCCCAGGCCCAGCACTTCGACCGGCATCGATGGCGGGGCTTCCTTGATCTGGCGTCCCTTGTCGTCGATCATCGCACGCACACGGCCGCTTTCCGTGCCGACAACCAGCACATCGCCCTGCCGCAGCGTACCACGCGTGACCAGCACGGTGGCCAGCGGCCCCTTGCCCTTGTCCAGCTTGGCTTCGATCACCGTTGCTTCGGCTTCGCGGTTCGGATTGGCCTTGAGTTCGAGCAGTTCCGCCTGCAGCAGGATCTTCTCGATCAGTTCATCCAGCCCGGCACCGGTCTTGGCCGAAACTTCAACGTCCTGCACCTCACCCGACATCGCCTCGACCACGATTTCGTGTTCGAGCAGGCGTTCACGCACCCGCTGCGGGTTGGCTTCGGGTTTGTCGCTCTTGTTGATCGCAACGATCATCGGCACGCCTGCGGCCTTGGTGTGATTGATCGCCTCGATCGTCTGCGGCATGATCCCGTCATCGGCAGCCACGACCAGCACCACGATATCCGTGACATTGGCCCCGCGCGCGCGCATTTCGGTAAAGGCGGAGTGGCCCGGCGTATCGAGGAACGTGATCTGGGCGCCACCCTTGGTCTTGATCTGGTACGCACCGATATGCTGCGTGATGCCGCCCGCTTCCCCGCGCACCACATCCGTGCCGCGCAGCGCATCGAGCAGGCTGGTCTTGCCGTGATCGACGTGGCCCATGATCGTGACCACCGGCGGGCGTGCCTGCAACGTTTCGAGCGCATCGACGTCTTCCGACGTATTGATATCGACATCGCTGTCGCTCACACGCGTGATGTTGTGGCCGAATTCCTCGACCAGCAGTTCCGCGGTATCCTGATCGATCGTCTGGTTGACGGTGACCATCATCCCCATCTTGAACAGGGCCTTGACCAGATCCGCACCCTTTTCAGCCATGCGGTTGGCAAGTTCCTGCACCGTGATCGCTTCAGGCACGACAACGTCGCGGACCTGCTTCTCGCGGTGCTGCTGCTGACCGGCGAAATGGGCCCGGCGTTCTTTCTCACGCGCACGCTTGAGCGCCGCGAGCGAACGCGCACGCGCGCCTTCATCGTCGTTGAGCGCGCGATTGACTGTGAGCTTTCCACCCTTACGGCGATCATCGCCACCCTTTTCGCGGGTTACCTTGCGATCGTCCTTCTTGCGGTCGGTCCGTTCCGGACGCTTCACTTCAGGACGCGCAACCGGGGTGAACTTGCGGGCTACAGGCGTCGGGGTGGCGGTGGCATCGCCGTCCGTTGATGCGGCAGTATCCGTTGCAGCCGCATCGTCTGTCGGCTTCGCTTCTGCCTGATCCGCCACTTCCGTCGCCGGTTCGGCACGCTCTTCCGTAGCAGGAGCCGGGGCCGGTTCTGCAGCCGCTTCTTCCGCCGCCTTGCGTGCGGCTTCGGCAGCGGCGCCTTCCGCCTGCCGATTTTCCTCAGCGCGCCGCTTTTCTTCCTCGAATGCGCGCAGCCGCTCTTCCTCTTCGCGGCGATTGGCCTCTTCCATGGCCGTAAGGCGGGCTTCTTCCGCTTCGCGTAGCAAGCGGGCCTGCATTTCCTGGCGGCTTTCACGCGATTTCGGCGGAGCGGCTACCGGCTTCTGCGCAACCGGGGCCGTAGCAGGCGCGGGCGCGGGTGCGGGCGCCGGAGCCGAAGTCGCCGCAGGGGTAGGCGCGGCAACCGGTGCTGCCGGTGCTGTCGCTTCAGGCGCAGCCGACGGTGCGGCATCCTTGCCATCGGGCGCACCTGCACCCGGCTTGACGATCTTGCGACGCTTTACTTCCACGACCACCTTGTTGGTGCGGCCATGGCTAAAGGTCTGCTTGACCTCGCCTGCCTCGACCGAGCGCTTGAGGCCCAGAGGCTTGCGGCCCAGCGTCGGTTTGTTGTCGGTATCGCTCATAAAGCTCGTTTAACCCTTCGTATTCTCAAATAGTCGCCACCGCGCATCACGCACTGGCATTTGTCCGTTCGCCGTTATCGTCTGTGGCCGCATCTGCGGCCCCGTTGAATTGCAGCAAACGCCGCAGCGGCAAGGCTACTCTCTCGGCCGAAGACTCGTCGGCAAGCGCCAGGTGGACGACATTGTCGCGGCCCAATGCCACAGACAGCGTCGCCCGGTCCAGTGGCAAGCGCACACCACCCATTCCCGACCCTTCGGCTTCCATACCCACGCGCCAGGCCTGATCCAGTTTGCGCGAGCCATCGTCAGCCGCATCGGCGGCATGGCCAAGCCATGCCACACCACCCATCCGGGCCTGTTCCGCAATGCGGTCGGTTCCCAAGATAAGCCTTCCGGCGCGCATTTCGAGACCCAGCCGGTCGAGAAAAGCGCGCGTCAACGCCTGTGCGATCAAGTCTGGCAAATTGTCGGGTATGTCGAGACGCGCACCTTTGAAAGCGCGGGCCAGCGCCCCCTTGAGCTTGCCGTTGGCCAGTGCAGCTCCGAGTTCCGCACGGGTAACGCCGATCCATGCGCCGCGCCCTGGCGCACGCGCCAGTGCATCAGGCAGCACCATACAGACACCGTCCGGACCTTCGGGCGAGATCGCCAGCCGCACCAAAGCATCCCGAGCGGCGTTGTCCCCCGTCAGGATACAGCGGCGTTCAGGCCCGCTTTCGCGAGCCTTGCGGCCGTCAGCGATGTCTGGGCCTAGCGGCTCATTGTGAGGATTCCGCATCGGCGGCCTCCTCGTTAGCGGGTTCGTCTTCGAACCAGTGGGCGCGCGCGGCCATGATGATCTCGTTGCCCTGCTCTTCCGTCAGACCATAAGTGGCAAGCACGCCACCCTTGTCATCCGTACGAGCGCGGCGGACCGGCGCATTATCGCGGCGACGCGGTGCTTCACGCTTCTTGGCGATCAGTTCGTCGGTCGCCAGATCGGCAAGATCGTCCAGCGTCTTGATCCCGGCCTTGCCCAGCGTCACCAGCATGGCCTCGGTGAGATGCGGCATGTCCGCCAAGGCATCTTCAACACCCAGGCCACGGCGTTCTTCACGGGCAGCCTCTTCACGGCGCTCCAGTGCTTCCTGCGCGCGGCTCTGCAGTTCTTCGGCCAGTTCCTCGTCAAAGCCTTCGATGCCGGCCAGTTCGTCCATGCCGACATAGGCCACTTCTTCCAGCTCTGCGAAGCCTTCGGCCACGAGCAGCTGCGACAGCGTTTCGTCGACATCGAGTTCTTCCTCGAACATCTTCGAACGTTCGGCGAATTCCTTCTGCCGCTTCTCGCTCGCTTCCGCTTCGGTCATGATATCGATCGCGGCATTGGTGAGCGACGATGCGAGACGCACGTTCTGCCCGCGGCGGCCGATTGCCAGCGAAAGCTGATCATCGGGGACCACCACTTCAATGCGGCTTTCTTCCTCGTCGATGACAACGCGGCTGACCGTTGCCGGCTGCAGCGCGTTCACCACGAACGTCGCCGTATCCTCGCTCCACGGGATGATGTCGATCTTTTCGCCCTGCAGTTCCTGCACCACGGCCTGAACGCGGCTGCCCTTCATGCCGACGCAGGCACCGACCGGATCGATCGAGCTGTCGTGGCTGATCACGCCGATCTTGGCGCGGCTGCCCGGATCGCGTGCGGCGGCCTTGATCTCGATGATGCCATCGTAGATTTCGGGCACTTCCTGCGCGAACAGCTTCTTCATGAATTCGGGATGCGCGCGCGACAGGAAAATCTGCGGGCCGCGATTGTTGCGTTCGACCTTCATGATCAGCGCACGCACACGTTCGCCCACGCGGGCGGCTTCACGCGGAATCTGCTGATCGCGGCGGATCACACCTTCGGCGCGCCCGAGGTTGACGATCACATGGCCGAACTCGACCGACTTGATCACACCCGTGACGACTTCGCCCGAACGATCCTTGAACTCTTCGTACTGACGCTCACGCTCCGCGTCGCGGACCTTCTGGAAGATCACCTGCTTGGCCGACTGCGCGTCGATACGACCCAGATCGACCGGTGGCAGCGGATCGACGATAAAGTCGCCGATCTTGGCATCCTTCTGCAGCTTTTCAGCCTGCTTGAGATCGACCTGCTTGAAGTAGTCCTCGACTTCCTCAACCACTTCGACAACGCGCCACAGACGCAGATCACCGGTTTGCGGGTCGAGCTTTGCGCGAATGTCGTTTTCCGCGCCATAGCGGTTGCGCGCCGATTTCTGGATCGCCTCTTCCATCGCCTCGATAACGATCGACTTGTCGATCATCTTCTCGCTGGCAACGGAGTTCGCAATCGCGAGCAGTTCTGCCTTGTTGGCGGAAATCGCACTGGCCATTATCTTCAGCCTTCCTCTTCTTCGAGAATTTCGTCCGCACCACTGACATCGAGCGGGCGGGTCGCGGCGATCAGGCGGTCGGTCAGGACCAGCTTCGCCGAATGAATTTGTGCAAACGGGACAGCAACCTGCCCGCTCTTGCGATCCTCGATCGTCACGATCCCGTCCACAATGCCAACAAGATCGCCGCGCAGATCGCGGCGCCCGTCGAGCTTTTCGACCAGACCGATTTTCACCTCGTGCCCTGCCCAGGCCGCGAAATCCTTCTCGCGGGTGAGCGGACGATCGATTCCCGGTGAGCTGACTTCCAGCCGATAGGCCCCGTCGATCAGCATTTCGCCCTGTTCTTCCAGCGCATCTATCACATCCGAAACGCGGCGCGACAATTCGGCACACTGTTCGATTACCAATTGCCCGGTGGCCGGATCTTCCGCCATGATCTGCAAGGCGGGCTCATCCCCGGCCTCGGACCCCAGCATCTTTACGCGCACGAGTTCGAAACCGAGAGCCTTGGCTTCGGGTTCCACCACTTCAGTAATGCGCGCGATATCCGCCATCAATTCTCCAGAACAATACATCTATTGCAGCAACGCGGTTTGGCGCCCGGCCCCGGCGGGGCCAGCGTCCAAACCTTGTCACGACAATGTCGGGATGACGCGCAAATAAGCGTATCGGGGCAAATTTGCAAGTGCTTTCACCGCGCTTGCGCACAGCTCTTTGACCTGAAGCCATTTGCCGCTAAGGCGGCGCCCCATGCGCTCCCTCGACGATATCCGCGACGAATACGAATTTCTCGAAGGCGATGAACGATATCGCCTTTTGATCGAACTGGGGCGCGAACTGGAACCGATGCCCGATGCGCTGAAGACCGACGCCACGCTGGTGCGCGGCTGTTCGGCGGCAGTATGGATCTACCCCACGCAAGATGGTGACCGACTCCATTTTCTAGCCGATTCGAATGCCGCCATCACCAAAGGCATCGTGGCACTGGTGCTGTCCGCAGTGCAGGATCGCCCCGCCGGCGAAGTCGCCGCAATGGATGTGATGGGCGCACTTGCCCCGTTCGATCTGAAGAATCAGCTTTCTTCCAATCGCACGCAGGGCGTCCCTAATATGATCGCGCTGATCCGCGACACCGCCGCACGCATCGCCGCAGACTGAAGCCGCAGACTGAAGCCGCAGACTGAAACTGCCCCAGCCGGATGGTCCAGCGGCCTGCTGCATCCGCATTCTCGCCCGCGACATAAACGCCTGCTTAACAGGCCCGCACTTGCGCGACACTTTAGTACAAAGCGCGACGCTCAACCGCTTTTTCCGGTGCTATTTCATGCTCATCGGCACCTCGCCGAACCAAGCAGCACTGCCCCCGCAGTGCAGAAGGAGTAGACCGATGCGCAAATTCATGATCGCCACCCCGCTGGCTCTCGCTGCCGCAGCCGTGCTGGCCACCCCGGCTTCGGCCGCCCCCGGTTTCACCAATGGACGGCAGGCTGCGCAGGAAATCCAGCAGCTCGAACGCCAGGTCGACCGCGCCGAGCAGCGCAACCAGATTTCCCGGCGCGAAGCCACCCAGCTCAACCGCCAGGTGGATCAGCTCGAAAAACTGCATGCGCGCTATGCCCGGGGCGGCTTCACCCGCACCGAACTGCGCTCGCTGGACAGCCGGATCAACACGGTAAAACAGCAATTGCGCTCCAGCCAGTCGGACCACCGCCCAGGCTGGAACGGCCACCGCCGCTAAGCCAAACCCCGAATCCGGTCTGAAACCGGTATGCCAACCCAAGAATAAAGCGATTCACCCCTTGTCTTGCGGGGTCCGCGCGCCTAGCTGCCAAGCCATGGCTAGCAGACCCCGCACCCTCTACGAGAAAATCTGGGATGCCCATGTCGTCGAAACACGCGATGACGGCACCTCGATCATCTATATCGACCGCCACCTCGTTCATGAGGTGACGAGCCCGCAGGCCTTTGAAGCCCTGCGCATGAGCGGCCGCAAGGTCCGCCGCCCCGAACTGACGCTGGCGGTGCCCGACCATAACGTGCCGACCACAGCCCGGCTCGATGCGGCAGGCAATCGCCTGCCTATCGCCGATCGGGAAAGCGCGCAGCAGCTCGCCGCGCTCGAACACAATGCCCCCGAATTCGGCGTGCGCTATATTGGCGCGACCGATCGCGAACAGGGCATCGTCCATGTAGTCGGCCCGGAACAGGCGTTTTCGCTGCCGGGTGCGACCATTGTCTGCGGCGACAGCCACACTGCCTGTCATGGCGGGATCGGTGCGCTGGCCTTCGGCATCGGCACATCCGAAGTCGAACACGTTCTGGCAACCCAGACCCTGCTGCTGAAGCGCTCCAAAACGATGGAAATCGTCGTCGATGGCGATCTCGGCCCGGCATCACGCCGAAGGATCTGATTCTGCACATCATCGGCGTGATCGGCACGGCGGGCGGCACCGGCCACGTGATCGAATATCGCGGCAAGGTGTTCGAGGAAATGAGCATCGAAGGCCGGCTGACCGTCTGCAACATGTCGATCGAAGGCGGCGCACGCGCGGGCCTGATCGCCCCTGATGACAAGACCTTCGCCTATCTCGAAGGCCGTCCTTATGCTCCCAAGGGCGCAGAGTGGGACAAGGCCGTTGCCTGGTGGAAAACGCTGCACACCGATGATAGCGCCACATTCGACAAGAGCGTGCGGATCAACGCCGCCGATGTCCAGCCGACGGTAACCTGGGGCACCAGCCCCGAAGACGTGGTGCCGATTGGCGGGGTCGTTCCCGCACCTGAAAGCTTTGCCGATCCGTCCAAGCAGGATGCCGCGCGCGCCAGTCTTGACTATATGGGGCTGGTACCGGGCCAGAAGCTGGCCGAAGTCGAAGTGCAGAATATCTTCATCGGCAGCTGCACAAACAGCCGCATCGAAGACCTGCGTGCCGCGGCGGCCGTGCTGAAAGGCCGCAAGAAGGCCAGCAACGTCAAATGGGCGATCGTGGTCCCCGGTTCCGGACTTGTGAAAGAGCAGGCGGAAGCGGAAGGTCTGGACAAGATCTTTATCGAAGCCGGGCTGGAATGGCGCGAACCAGGTTGTTCGGCCTGTCTCGGCATGAACCCGGACAAGGTGCCCGCCGGGGAACGCTGCGCATCGACCAGCAACCGCAATTTCGTGGGCCGTCAGGGCCCCGGCAGCCGCACACATCTGGTGTCGCCCGCCATGGCCGCTGCTGCGGCTGTCACCGGCAGGCTGACCGATGTCCGCGAATTGATGGGGTAAGGCGATGACCAAGAAGATCGACAAGAACTGGGCCGGTCCGGCGGCGCTTGCCGGGGCTGCGATTGGTTCGGCGGCTATTGCCGCAGCCTTGCTTTTCTCCAAGTCCCGCAAGGACAAGGCGAAAACGGAACCCAAGCCGCAACCGCAGGCGCCCTCGGGCGAAAAGCCGGAGACCGATTGATGGATCCCGTGAACGAAGTCGGCGGCCGGGCGATCCCGTTCGGGCGCAAGAATGTCGATACCGACATTATCATCCCGGCGCATTGGCTGAAGACGATCAGCCGCGAAGGGCTGGGGCGCGGGGCATTTGAAGCCCTGCGTCAGGACCCTGCCAATATCTTCGATCAGGACGAATTCAAAGGCGCACCGATCCTGATTGCGGGCGATAACTTCGGATGCGGTTCCAGCCGTGAACATGCGGCATGGGCTTTGCTCGATCTGGGCATCAAGGCCGTGATCGCACCAAGTTTCTCCGACATCTTTTCCGGCAATGCGTTCAAGAACGGCATTCTCACCGTGGTCCTGCCGCAGGAACAGGTCGACCGCCTGCTTGAAGTGGCGCAGACGGAAACTGTGACGATCGATCTCGAAACGCAGACGGTCACCACCCCGTTTCAGGACCGGTTTTCGTTCGAAATCGATCCGTTTCGCAAGCACTGCCTGCTGAACGGGCTTGACGAAGTTGGCCTGACACTGGCCAAGAATGATGCCATTTCCGGTTACGAAGCGCGCCAGGCTGTTGATTTGCCGTGGTTTGCCAAAGGCACCGGGCTGGCCGCCTGATTTCACGCGCTCCGGCGCACCGATCCACTTCCAGTGAACTGATACGAGGGAACGCCATGACTGACTTCAATGACCGCGAACGCGCAGAAGAAGCCAAGTTCGCGATGGATGAAGAAACCGCATTCCGCGTTGCGGCCCGCCGCAATCGCCTGCTCGGCCAGTGGGCCGCAGCCAAGATGGGCCTGACCGCGGAAGAAACCGATGCCTATGCCAAGTCGGTTGTGCAGGCCGATTTCGAGGAAGCGGGCGACGAAGACGTCATTCGCAAGCTGCTGGGCGATCTCACCGGGGCCGGCATCGACATCGACGAAGCTGCCGTGCGCACCGCATTGGAAGAAAAGTCGGTCGAAGCCCGTCGCCAGTTGATGAGCTAAGCGGAAACGAAAGGACCAGCACCATGCCGATGGCGGCAGACGACATAGCGGCGATGATCAAGGCCGCCCTGCCCGACGCCGACGTCGAGATCACTGATCTTGCCGGCGACGGGGACCATTATGCTGCCCGCGTGACCTCTGCCGCATTTGTCGGCAAGAACCGTGTGCAGCAGCACAAGATGGTTTACGAAGCGCTTGGCGGCAACATGGGCGGCACACTCCACGCCTTGCAACTGACGACCGCCGTCCCCAACTGAGTGGGGCACGGCCATTCGCAGGCCACCCCAACGCTCCACAACAGGGCTATGACCATGTCTGACACCAATTCCCGCATTGCCGATATCGTCAACTCAAACGATGTCGTCCTGTTCATGAAGGGCACCCCGCTCTTTCCGCAATGCGGCTTTTCCAGCCGTGCGGTCGCCATTCTGGAACATTGCGGTGTCGAATTCGCCAGCGTGGATGTGCTGCAGGACATGGACATCCGCCAAGCCATCAAATCCTATTCGGATTGGCCGACCATTCCCCAGCTCTATGTAAAGGGTGAATTCGTGGGCGGCAGCGACATCATGATGGAAATGTTCGAAGCCGGCGAATTGCAGCAATTGCTGCAGGATCAACAAGTCACCAACTGATCCCTGCAATTTCAACGAATTATAAAGGGCCTGTTGCCATAAGGGCAGCGGGCCTTTTTCGTATATGCAGCCGAAGCTTTCGGGGGGCTGTATCGGGGCTTCGGGGAGGCAGGGCCCAGGAGAAGGCCCCGCCTCATATCGAAGATAGATACGTGTAATACTATGCATGTACCGTGCCAGTTCCAACCGGGCACGCATTACCAATGCCTATAATGGTAAACATTTCTAAACTATAGTCGGATGTGTAAACTATTCCGACGGATTCACCGGTACCCTCTTGGCAAGCTGGTCGCCCACGCTCATTGACACAGAATGACACTCGAAAACTCCATCGGGCGGCCGCCCCATGCACGCCCCGCTGCCACCGTCGTCGTGTTTCGCCGCGCCCCGGATGGAGGGGCATCCCAGATCCTGATGTTGATCCGGTCGAAGCAGTTGTCGTTCGTGGGCGGCGCGGCTGTATTCCCTGGTGGGAAAGTCGATCCCGAAGACCGGGAACTGGCAGCCACACTTCCGGGATTGCCCAACGGGGACATGGATCTCGAAGAGGCCGCCCATCGCATTACCGCCATTCGCGAAACGCTGGAAGAAGCAGGGCTGGCGATCGGGCTGGCGCAGAAAATCAGCGCGGAAGATGCCAGTGCTGCCCGGGCCATGCTGCACGAAGGCCAACCCTTGAACGCCGTTCTGGCGCGCTTCGGATGGACACTGGCGCTCGACACCCTGGTGCCCTTCGCCCGTTGGCTGCCCCATTTCAAACGCGGGCCGATTTTCGACACGCGCTTCTATCTGGCCGATCTGGGCACTGGTGCGGTCGATATCGCGGTCGATGGCACGGAGAATACCCACCTGTTCTGGACCACCGCCAGCGATGCCCTGACCATGGCAAAGGCTGGCGAAATTCAGGCGATTTTCCCCACACGCCGCAATCTTGAACGTCTCGCACAGTTTGACGATTTCGCCGCAACCCGCGCCCATGCGGAATCGGTCCCCGTCCGGACTGTCACCCCCTGGATCGCGGAAGAGAACGGCGAACGTATTCTGCGCATACAGGAAAATCATGGTTATCCTGTGTGTTGGGGCAAGTTGTCGGAAGCTGCTGGTTAACCTGCGACGGCGCATAACGGCCATTTTGCGCGGCCGGTGTTACACTTTTCGACAAAATCCCGCGCGCCCGGCACAGTTCTGCGACAGAGCGGGGATATTCTGCCTTCACAGTTGGCCAGACAATGTGGAGCGCCGCAGATGAACAGTATCGTATTTGCCCTCGCTCTCGCACAGGCGATGTTTGGTTTTGCCCCTGCGACAAGCCTTCCGCAGGCTTCGCCACCCGCTCTGGTGGTGCAAGGCGCTGAACAGCCCCTTTTTCTCGGCCGCATGGTTGTGCGCGCCAGCCCCCTGCCCGACGATATGGCGGCCCATCCCGCAGGCCAGAGCCACCGCACGGAACGGGTGGGCCTACGCCCCTAACCCATTCCGTGTGCCCAACCCCTCAGAACCGGATACTGATCCTGCCGGTTACGCCGTACTGGGTGGCGTCCGATGCAGGCACGCCGGTATCCGCGATCAGCGCCGCCTTGGCCGACGCGTGGATTTCTCCGGTAAGCTGGATGAAGGCACCGCGGATCATCGCCGGATCATCGCCGGATCATCGGGCATCACGGCAATCGCATCGAACACCGGGTTGGCCGCCATAATCCCGATATGCGCCACAGCCCCGCCTTCGATTGTGAGATCGCCATTGACCGTGATCGTGCCGATCAATGGCGGCGCAGAACCACCCCCTGCTATCGATCCACCTGACCTATCGGATGCCTGAAACGCGTGCCGCAACCCCAAAAGGGCCTGTCATTTCCTGCACCGTTGAAAAATTGGCGCGCCCTACAGGAGTCGAACCTGTGGCCTCAAGATTAGAAGTCTCGTGCTCTATCCAGCTGAGCTAAGGGCGCGCGCGCAGAAATGCGGGCTTTCCGTTAGTTGCCATGGCCCATCCCGTCAAACCAAATCGGGAACGGATAGGAAACAGGAAACGCGCCCGAACAGGCGGCGACAAAAGACGCCAGCGCACTCGGGCCAGGCGCCCGGTGCTTTTCATGGCGCGGCCCCGGCAGGAACGCGAATGCGGCCTTTGCGGTGGCGATTGACAGTCTTGTTCCATTCACCCTGCCTGTCCCCTCAACACACCGCATCTTCATTAACCGCAACCTATTCAAACAGTTCAGTTTCAGCACAGCATGAAAGTCGCACACTCCCCGGGCTCAGCGAATAGGGAGAGCAGCTATGAAACTTGTTGGCATCGCGATGGCGTTGTCCCTGGCGTTTGGCGGAACGGCCATGGCCCATGACACGAATTACCGTCACAGCCATGAATACAGCCGCTATCAGTCGGGTACGCAGCTTGCCTATCGGGACAATGATCGGCGCTATAATGATCGCAGGCATGATCGACGATATGACGATCGACGCTACGATCGCAGGTCCGATCATCGCTACGAGCGGCGGTACGAGCGACCCCGCCATTGGCGTCATTCCAACAGCCGCTGGGACCGCCATGTGCGCGCCTGCTACCGCAAATACCGGCACTATGATCCGCGAACGGATCGTTATCTGTCCCGCTCCGGTTACTGGAAGCGGTGTCGCGCATAATGCGGCAGGCGAACATGGGCAGCCGGGTCATTATGGCCCGGCTGACCGCCTTCTGCACCCAAGCAATCGCGCAAAGCGCCCGCGCAACAAGGCGCAACTGGCCTGTCGCCTGCACCTATCCCGCGCCTTCCCTCTGAGCCGCGCGGTGCGGCCCGTTTGACCGCGCCTGCGATAGCGCGCTTTTCCTGCGCGACAAATCGCTATAGGCACATGCGCCATGGAGCAGGAACCGAAACGCATCGAAGGTCTGGCCAGCGCACGCAGGCAGTTCCGCTATTACGATATCGTGATGGCCGGCTTTGTCGCAATCCTGCTGCTGTCCAACATTATCGGCGCATCGAAGCCCAGCTTCATCACCCTGCCCAATGGCGTGGAATGGTCATTCGGCGCGGGCGTCCTGTTCTTTCCCATCAGCTACATCATTGGCGATGTCCTGACCGAGGTCTATGGCTATGCCCATGCCCGGCGCGTGATCTGGACGGGTTTCGCCGCGCTCCTGTTCATGGCGTTCATGGCCTGGGTGGTGGTTTCGCTGCCCCCGGCGAAAGGCTGGCCCGGACAGGAAGCCTACGAATTCGTATTCGGCAACAGCTGGCGCATCGTCGCCGCCTCGATGCTGGCATTCTGGGCGGGCGAATTCGCCAATTCCTATGTGCTGGCGCGTATGAAGCTGTGGACCGGGGGCAAGCACCTCTGGACGCGCACGATCGGCTCCACTGTGGTCGGTCAGGGGCTCGACAGCCTGATCTTCTATCCTCTCGCCTTTTATGGGCTGGCGGGCTGGCCTCCGGAACAGCTTATGCAGGTGGTCGTGTCGCAATGGCTGATCAAGACCGGCTGGGAAGCGGTGTTGACCCCGGTAACCTATGTCGTGGTCGGCTGGCTGAAGCGCCGCGAAGGGGTCGATGTGTTTGACAGCGACACCGATTTTTCCCCATTCGCTTCCACGCGTTGAGCGTGACAGCACAATGGCGCTCGACCGCATAACCCTGTCGCATTTCCGCAATCATGAAGAGAGCAGGCTGGATGGGAGCGCACGCTTCAATCTGCTGATCGGTGAAAACGGCGCGGGCAAGACCAATGTCCTCGAAGCTTTGTCGCTTTTCGCGCCCGGCCGCGGGCTGCGCCGCGCCCCGCTGGTCGATATGGCCATGAAACCCGCCCCCGGCACAGATCAGGCCAGCGAGATTGGCGGGTTCGCCGTCAGCGCCTCGCTGGATTGCGGGGATGGTCGCGATCCCGTTCGCCTCGGCACGGGCGCGCGCGGCGACAAACCCGGCCGGCGTCTGGTTCAGATCAACGGAGCTGACAGCAGCGCGATGGCCCTGGGCGAATGGCTGGCGATCAGTTGGCTAACGCCTGCCATGGATGGCCTGTTTACCGACAGCGCAGGGGTGCGCAGGCGCTATCTCGACCGCCTCACTCTGGCGCTCGACCCCGGCCATGCGCAGCGTGCGACGCGCTATGAAACCGCCTTGCGGGAACGCAACCGCCTGCTTGATGGCGATGCCGATCCCGATCCGGCATGGATGGACGCCATCGAGGCCCAACTGGCGGAACACGGTGCCGCGCTTTGTGCAGGCCGCGTCATGCTGGTCGAACGGCTCAATCAGGCGCTGGAAACCTTGCCTGACCAGCCGTTTGCCCGGCCCGTGCTGTCCTATGTCAGTGGTGGACCGACGAACGAAGCCGGTCTGGCCGACGACCTGCGTCGCAATCGCCAGCGCGACAGAGCCGCCCGGCGCACGTTAAGCGGCCCCCACCGCGATGAGCTGAATGTTGCCATGGCCGGCAAAGGACTGCCCGCTTCTGCCTGTTCCACGGGCGAGCAGAAGGCCATGCTGATTGCGATCACGCTGGCCCATGCCCATCTCGCCGCACGCGGGCGGCCCGGCATCCTGTTGCTGGATGAAGTCGCTGCCCATCTCGACCCGATCCGGCGCGGGGCCCTGTTTGACCGGTTGGGCGACACCGGCACGCAAGTCTGGATGACGGGGACGGAAATGCCTCCGTTCGAGGCCATCCGGGATGAAGCCGCCATCTGGTATGTCAACGGCGGTGCCGTGCAGAGGGCCGCCTAGGCCCCCTGCATGTTGTCTCACGCGAAAACGCTGACCTGGGCCGGATCCTTGGGATCGGGGCCGAAACGGTTCGGCCCGGGGGTGCCAGGCAAGAACATGAACACGAGATAGGCGATGGAAATAAGCGGGCCGATAAACGGGATCATGCCGCCAACCATGGCGCCCAGATACCACCAGCCCGAAAGATCGCGATCATGCAACCGGCGCACACTGACCGCGATCGAAGGGATGAAAAACGCCCCAAGCCAGACCAGCACCCCGATCCCGATAAGCGCATAAAACAGGCTGAAGCCCGTACTTTCCATCGCACCCAGATTGCCGGTCAGGTAACCAATCCCGACGATGAGCAGTACGAGCGCAAGCATCGCCAGCACGCTGAACAGCGCGAACATCCAGTATTCCATGCGCCGCGAACGCCCGTTGAAGTCGGCATAACGCTTGAGCGGCAAGATCATCCATTCCATGCGCAAACTCTTCCACTATCAGTTAGATGATTGTAAATACGCATAATTTTGGAAGGCCAGCAAACAAAAAGGAGGCCGAAGCCCCCTTTTCGATAGTCGGTTCCTGATCGTGTGGACAGCGGGGCCAACCCCCATCCTGCCCACAGATCAGGCCGGTCCATGCAACGGAGAGGGCACGACACCCTCTCCATCGCAGATCATGTCATGCAAACACTTCGGGATTGGCACCGCCCTTCGGATCAGGACCAAACCGATTCGGCCCACGTGTTCCTTCAAGACACATGAAAACCAGCACGGCCAGACCGCCGAGGAACGGAATCAGGGCAAGCAATACGAACCAGCCCGACTTGTCCTGATCGTGAAAACGACGAACCTGAACGGCAATGCTCGGCACCAGGATGCCCAGCAGGAACAGGGTCGTCAGCGGGCCGTAAACACCGCCCACCATTCCAGAAAGTCCCACGATGCCTTCGATGATGGACAGCACGATGGCCGCGATGAACACCCCAAGCACGAACATCCAGTATTCCTTGCGGCGCGAACGCCCGCTGAAGTCGGCATAGCGCTTGAGCGGTAACAACATCCATTCCATGATCGTTCCCCCTTTCCTCAATGAGACAACAGAGAAGCGGAGGGGATCATAAATTTCCGATGACAGCAATAAAAAAGGGGGCATATGCCGCCCCCTTTTCCACATTACATATTGATTTTGTTACCATTTGAAGCGCGCGCCGACCCCGTAGGTGCGCGGCTGGTTAAGATAGCCCGACACAGCAAGAGGCTGCGCCACGGAATCGAACACGCGGTTGAAATACCGATCGTTCAGCAGATTGCGGCCCCAGACCGACAATTCGAGCCCGTTTTCCATGGCGAAGGTGAGCGACGCATCCACTTCATCGACCTGCCGTTTGAACTTGCTCGCCGCTTCGATTGCCGGGGCATAACTGACCACATTGCCAGCGGCATCGCGCTTGATGAAACCGGGCAGGCCTTCCACGGCCCACGCCGTGGATTCATAGTGATAGGAACCGCGCAGGATCAGATGATTCCCGCTGCCCAGGTCCTGATCCCACTGTGCGCTGAACGTGGTCGACCATTCGGGGATTTCCGGCGGACGACGCCCTGACTGGTCCCCAACCGCAGATGCGATGAAGCTGTTGTACTTCGGATCGAGCCAGGTGATGGACACGCCCAGAGTCAGCGGCGGGATCGGCCGTGCCGTCCCCTCGAATTCCACACCATATGTCGACTGCTTGCCCGCATTCGACAGCGCAAACCCGGTGCCCAGGAAGATATTGGACTGGAAGCCCTTGATCTCCTGATAGAACACCGCAAGGTTTGCGGAATAGTTTCGCCAACTGCCCTTGGCCCCCAGTTCGAAGACCTTGGACTTTTCCGGATCGGCCAGACGCGTGCCATAATGCAGATTCGACACCAGTTCCCCGGCGCTGGCCAATGCGCCGGCCAGCGATGCCGGCGGACGACTGTCGCGGGAAAGATTGATCGAACTGGCCTTGAAACCGGTGGCATAGCTTGCATAGAGATTGACGTGATCCGTCGCATCATAGGCAAGCCGCAGCGTATAACTGAAATTGTCGTCGTTGGTTTTCCCGTCTTCCACCGCGTTGGGAACGTTCACGAAAGGCGGGAACAGCTGGAATGTGCGCAATGGCCCCAACGGATTGGCAAGCGGATTGTTCATCCGCGCCGCAGCGAAGGCTGCGGCCGTTTCCTCGCTCAACCCGTTGCCCAGCGCGCCCTGATACAACAGTTGGTACCGCAGGGGTGCGTATTGCGGGGCATCGAAATTGATTGCCGAGAACGTGTCATGTGACGTGACATCGGTGGCGAATTTCTTCTTGTCCCTGGTGTAGTTGCCCCCGACAGTCAGTGTCAGCCGGTCGGTCAGTTCCACATCGAACTGCCCGAAAATCGACAGCGACTGGCTCTTCAGCGACAAATCGATGTTCTGGCCGGTCGTATCGGTGAAGAACGTGCCCAGATACTTGTTCGGCGCCCCTTCGAGCGCGCCGAACGCGCCTTCCAGCGCCCCGACATTGAGCGCCCCGCCCGAATTACCCCGGATCAGCAGGTCCGCATAAGTGCGGAACTGATCGTCGAGGTACAATTCGCCATGCTGGCGGAATTTTTCGTTGAGGTAGAAGACCCCGAACAGGGCGCTGATACTGTCGGTCAGGTCACCCGCAACGCGAAATTCCTGACTGAAGCTGCGCAGATGTTTGTCTTCGAGATTGGTGGCGAGCAGGCGGGCGGACGTAAAATCCGAATCCTGATCGTTGATCGCGTTTGTCCGGCGGAATGCGGTGATCGAGGTCAGCTTGAACGGACCCGTATCGTAATCGACCTGGGCAGAGAATCCGTAGTTCTCGATCTTGTTGGTCGACGGCAGATTGCCATAGACCTTGTCGGCGAAAGGATGCGCCGGATCGCTCACTTTCCCGCCGATCAGCGGATGCTGCAACGCTCGCGTCGCATCCGAACTGAGCAGATTGACAACGCCGCAGCAGTTTTCGTCGATCTTGTCATAATCGCCGATCACGCGGATTTTCAGCTGATCATCGGGCTGGAACAGCATCTGGCCCCGCACGAACCAGCGATTGCGTTCGTTGGTGCGCGTATCAGAGCCGAGATCCTTGGCGAAACCGTCACGCTTGTTCACCCCGGCGGCGAGGCTGAAGGCCAGGCTTTCAGCCAGCGGCCCCGTGACATACCCTTTGAGCACTTTGGCATCGAAGTTTCCGTAGGACGCTTCCGCCGCCCCTCCGAACGTGAATTGCGGCTCACGGGTCACAATCGAGATAACGCCAGCCGAGGCATTCTTGCCGAAAAGCGTCGATTGCGGGCCGCGCAGCACCTCGACACGTTGAATATCAGGGAAATCGCCGATCTGCGACGCGGTACGCGAACGAAAAACGCCGTCAACGAACACCCCGACCGACGGCTCGACACCCACGTTGTTGGAGCCGTTACCGAACCCGCGAATGAAAAAGTTGGTTTGCTGCGAACCTTGCAGTTGCACCACGCGCAAAGAGGGCACGACACTGACCAGATCGCTCACATCGCGAATATGCGCGCGTTCGATCGTTTCGGCGGTCGTCACACTCACCGCAACCGGCACATCCTGTAGTGTTTTTTCGCGCTTCGTCGCGGTTACGATAATCTCGTTACCTTCCGCCTCGGCAAGATCCGTTTCAGCCGCCTGCTGCGCCTGCGCAAACCCGGGCATCAGCAACGCAGTCGCACCGGCCCCTGTCAGAATCAGCGTGCGAACGGAGCGCCTCTCCACTACTTCGCGTACCGTCATTCTTTGTCCCTCATCTTGTCGTGGTCCGCCCAGACAACGTCTCTGATGGCCACCCTTTTATCTGGGGCGACGACACGCGATCCGGCGGATCAACGTGCAATCTGCAACAAGATAGTAATTATTCCGTTAACTATGCAATTGATCGCCGCAAGGCAGGATATTTGCATAATCGGGTGCGGCATTCGGAACACGCTTGCCGCAGGGGCACAACTGGTATAGGGGGCGCGCCACTCGCGGGTGCAACATGCTTGCGCATGATCGGTCCCGCCCCCAACAACCGAAAGCACCGAGCACGCATGTCCGTAGAGAACCTGCGCAATATCGCGATCATCGCACACGTCGACCATGGCAAGACCACGCTTGTCGACCAGTTGTTCCGTCAATCCGGCACTTTCCGCGACAACCAGCGGGTCGAGGAACGGGCCATGGATTCCAACGATCTGGAAAAGGAACGCGGGATTACCATTCTCGCGAAGCCGACCTCGATCGTGTGGAACGGAAACCGCATCAACATCATCGACACCCCCGGCCACGCTGACTTCGGCGCCGAGGTGGAACGCATCCTGTCCATGGTGGACGGGGTCATCCTGCTGGTCGACAGCGCCGAAGGCGCGATGCCGCAGACGAAATTCGTCACCGGCAAGGCGCTGGCCCTGGGCCTGCGTCCGATTGTCGTCGTCAACAAGATCGACCGCCCCGATGGCCGCCCGCAGGAAGTGCTCGACGAAGTGTTCGACCTTTTCGTCAGCCTCGACGCCAAGGACGACCAGCTCGATTTCCCCGTGCTCTATGCTTCGGGCCGCAATGGCTACGCCAGCACCGATCAGGAAGCGCGCGAAGGCTCGCTGGAACCGCTGTTCGAAAAGATCATCGAACACGTGCCCGCACCGGGTCTCGACGCGTCCGGCCCGTTCAGCTTCCTCGCAACGCTGCTCGATCGTGACAATTTCATGGGCCGCGTGCTGACCGGCCGGGTCCAGTCCGGCACGGTAAATCTCAACGATCCCATTCACGCGCTCGATTCGGAAGGCAAAGTGATCGAGGTTGGTCGTGCGACCAAGCTGATGTCCTTCCGCGGGCTCGAACGCGTTCCGGTGGAAAGCGCGCAGGCTGGCGATATCATCGCGATGGCAGGGCTGGAAAAGGCGACTGTGGCCAACACCATTGCCGACCCGTCGGTGCGCGAACCGATCGCTGCACAACCGATCGATCCGCCGACACTGGCCATGCGCTTTGCCGTGAACGACAGCCCGCTGGCTGGCCGCGAAGGCGACAAGGTGACCAGCCGCATGATCCGCGACCGCCTGCAGCGCGAAGCGGAAACCAACGTTGCTATCCGCGTCACAGAATCTGCTGATCGTGACAGCTTCGAAGTGGCAGGCCGCGGCGAATTGCAGTTGGGCGTGGTGATTGAAACCATGCGTCGCGAAGGCTTCGAACTGGGCATTTCCCGCCCCCGCGTGATCTTCGGCGAAGAAAACGGCAAGCGTACCGAACCGTTCGAAACCGTCGTGATCGACGTGGACGACGAACACTCCGGCACCGTCGTTGAAAAAATGCAGCGCCGCAAAGCCGAACTGACCGACATGCGTCCGTCCGGCGCGGGCAAGACCCGCATCACCTTCTCCGCTCCGTCGCGCGGGCTCATCGGCTATCACGGTGAATTCCTGTCCGACACGCGCGGCACCGGCATCATGAACCGCCTGTTCGAAAAGTATGGTCCCCACAAGGGTGCGATCGAAGGCCGTGCAAACGGTGTTCTGATTTCGAACTCCACCGGCGATGCCGTCGGCTATGCGCTGAACGCGCTGGAAGAACGCGGCATCCTGTTCGTGAAACCGCAGGACAAGGTTTACGAAGGCATGGTCATTGGCGAAAACGCCAAGCCTGACGATCTCGAAGTCAATCCGCTGAAGAGCAAGCAGTTGACCAACTTCCGTTCGACCGGCAAGGACGATGCCATTCGCCTCACCCCGCCGACCATCATGAGCCTGGAACAGGCCATCGCCTATATCGACGACGATGAAATGGTGGAAGTCACGCCGCAGTCGATCCGTCTGCGCAAGGCCATTCTCTGCCCGCACGAACGCAAGAAAGCGAAGCGGAAAGAAGCCGCCTGATCGCGTAAACGCGAAACGGTTAGCGAACCGCTGCCGTTGAACCTGCTTCCCGCAACACCGGACAGCGCCTGTCGCCCCGGTGTTGCGGCGCAGGCGCGCCTAATCGTCGATCGCGAAGCCGATTTTCAGCGTAACCTGATATTCGATTTCGCCACTGTCGTGCACGAACCCGCGCGCTGCCGTCACTTCAAACCAGCGCACATGGCGCACCGTTTCGCGGGCCCGCGCCAGTGCGGCCTTGACCGCACCGTCGATGCCCTCGCCTGACGTCCCTACGATTTCGAGCAGTTTGAAGACGTGGTGTTCCATTGCAGGCTCCTCTGCCGGTTCTCCCCGTCCACGCAGGAGGCTAACCCGCGACAGGCTGCCTCACAAGAGGTAATGCCCGATGCCGTGCCAACCGAACCAGCCAGAGAAGCCCGGCCGTGCTTTTTCGTCCCCAGCCCGATACCGCTAGCCCCTCGCCAAGCGGCAATTGCGCGACTATGGGCCAGATCGTGACAGAGATTTCCCAACTCCGGATTGCCCTGTTCAGCGGAAACTACAACTATGTCCGCGATGGGGCGAACCAGGCGCTTAACCGATTGGTCGATTACCTGCTGCGTCAGGGTGCGCAGGTGCGCGTCTATGCGCCGGTGGTGGAAAACCCGGCATTCGAGGCCACAGGCACGCTGATCGGCATCCCCTCGATGGCTATTCCCCGGCGCAAGGAATACCGCTTCCCGCTCGGTCTTTCGAACGCCGCGCGGCGCGATCTCGAAGCCTTCGCCCCCAATGTCCTGCATGTCTCCTCACCCGACGTAACGGCGCACCGCGCGGTCGGCTGGGCGCGCCAACGCGGCATTCCCATCCTTGCCTCCGTCCACACCCGGTTCGAAACCTACATGCGGTACTACGGGCTTGGCTTCACCGAACCACTGCTCGAAGCGATCATGCGCCGCTTCTATCGCCGCTGCGACGCCGTTGTCGCCCCTTCGGAAAGCATGGCGCAGGTTCTGCGCGAACAGCGCATGGGCTTTGACATCTCGATCTGGTCCCGTGGGGTGGATCGCGACATCTTCCAACCCGCCAAGCGCGATTCCGCCTGGCGTCAGTCCTTCGGCATTGCCGATAACGATGTGGTTATCGGCTTTCTCGGCCGTCTGGTCATGGAAAAGGGGCTGGACGTCTTTTCCGACACGATGGACGAACTGCGGCGGGCCAATGTGCCGCACAAGATCCTCATCGTCGGCGACGGTCCGGCACGGGGCTGGCTGGAAAACCGTCTGCCGGGCACAGCCTTTGCCGGGTTCCAGAGCGGCGCCGATCTCGGCCGCGCGGTCGCCAGCATGGATGTGCTGTTCAACCCGTCCGTCACCGAAACCTTCGGCAATGTCACACTGGAAGCCATGGCATGCGGCCTTCCCGTGGTTGCCGCTGCGGCAACGGGCAGCGAAAGCCTGGTGGCCGACAGCGTGTCTGGACGGCTGATCCGGCCCGGTGCCATCCATAATTTCGCCGAAGCACTGCGCACCTATATCGAAAACCCGGAACTGCGCCGCGCCCATGGGCAAGCGGGCGAAACGCGCAGCCAGGAATTCGACTGGGATCGCATCAATCACACGGTCGCGGAAACCTATCTCCGCCTTGTCCGGCAGAAATCCCCCAACAACTGACAGGTCCCACTGATCGGCGATGCAATACGGCGAGGATTGGTCTAGCATAGGCCGATGGCCGATCTTTTTGCCGATGAATTGCCCGCAACCGCACCAGAAACCCCGCGTGAGGATGCCCCGCTGGCCGATCGCCTGCGCCCGCAGAACCTGCCCGAAATCATCGGGCAGGAACATCTGACCGGCCCCGAAGGCGCGATCGGCCGCATGGTGGCAGCCGGGCGGCTGTCGAGCATGATACTCTGGGGCCCGCCGGGCACCGGCAAGACCAGCATCGCCCGTCTTCTCGCCGATGCGGTGGGCATGCGTTTCACGGCAGTCAGCGCGGTTTTTTCGGGCGTCGCCGATCTGAAGAAGGCGTTTGCCGAAGCCGATGTGGCGGCACGCGCGGGCCAACGCACCTTGCTGTTCGTGGATGAAATCCATCGTTTCAACCGCGCGCAACAGGATGGTTTCCTGCCCTTTGTCGAACGCGGCACTGTGACACTGGTGGGCGCGACGACCGAAAATCCCAGCTTTGCGCTCAACGCCGCCCTGCTCAGCCGCGCACAAGTGCTGATCCTGCACCGGCTTGATGCCGCCGCGCTTGCCGTCCTGCTCACGCGCGCGGAAGAACTCGAAGGCCCGCTCCCCCTCACGGCGGACGCACGCGAGGCGCTGGTCGCCTCGGCCGATGGCGACGGGCGATTCCTGCTCAATCAGGCGGAAACGCTTTATGCCGCGCGCATTCCCGAACCGCTCGACCCCGCCGGGCTGGGCAAGTTCCTGCAACGGCGCGTTGCGGTTTACGACAAGGATCGCGACGGGCACTACAATCTGATTTCCGCGCTGCACAAAAGCCTGCGCGGGTCCGACCCGCAGGCCGCGCTCTACTATCTCGCGCGGATGCTCACCGCCGGGGAAGAGCCGCTCTATGTCCTGCGCCGCCTGACCCGCTTCGCCAGCGAGGATATCGGCCTTGCCGATCCGCAGGCGCTGATCCAATGCCTTGCGGCGAAAGACACCTACGAATTTCTCGGCAGCCCCGAAGGCGAACTCGCCATCGTGCAGGCCTGCCTCTATTGTGCGACCGCGCCGAAATCCAACGCCGCCTACAAAGCGCAGAAAGCCGCCTGGGCCAGCGCAAAGGAAACCGGCAGCCTGATGCCCCCCGCCAATATCCTCAATGCGCCGACAAAGCTGATGAAAGATATCGGCTATGGCGCGGGCTACAGCTACGACCACAATGACGACACGGGCTTTTCGGGGGACAATTACTGGCCCGAAGGCATGGCGCCGCAAAGCTATTATGAACCCGTGGAACGCGGCTTCGAACGGCAAGTGATCGAACGCATCGCATACTGGAACAAGCTGCGCGACAAGCGCAACGGCTGAAACATCGATGCAGGCAGGTCGCTTTCGCCATTTTGCCGCCGTGGATTGGTCGGGCGCGGCAGGGGAACGGCAGGCGGGTATCGCGGTCGCGCTCTGCGGGCCGGAGGGCGATGCGCCGCGCCTGATTCGCGCCGGCCACAGATGGTCACGCGCCGATGTGCTCGCATGGCTGGTGGATGCCTTGCCGGAGGATACGCTTGTAGGCCTCGATCTCGGCATCTCGCTGCCGTTCGCCGATTCCGGGGCCTTTTTCCCCGCATGGGACGCAAGCCCGCCCGATGCCCGCACGCTTTGGGCCATGATCGACACGATCTGCGCCACCGATCCCCATCTGGGCGCCACGGCCTTCGTCGATCACCCCGAGGCGAGCCGCTATTTCCGGCGTCATGGCGGACGAGAGGGTGAACGGTTTGGCGCCAATGGCCAGCCTGGCGGGCGCGGCCGATTCCGCGTGACCGAACACGCCCAACAACTGGTCGGCTGCAAACCCTACAGCAATTTCAATCTGGTAGGCGCAGCGCAAGTCGGGAAATCGAGCCTTACCGGCATGCGCGTGCTTCATCGGCTGGGTGGCACATTGCCAGTCTGGCCAATCGATCCCCTGCCCGCCACGGGATCGGCCATTGTCGAAATCTACACCTCCCTCGCCGCGATCGAGGCCGGGCGATCATCGGGCCGCACCAAGATGCGCACCCGCGCGGACCTCAACGCGGCACTGGCGGCCTTCGACAGCCCGCCTTTCCACGCCCGCGTTCCGTTAAGCGATCACACCACCGACGCCCTGCTGACCGCCACCTGGCTCCGCCGCGCAGCCACGCGGGAGGAATTGTGGGCACCAAATGCGCTGACCGATAAAATTGCACGCACAGAGGGCTGGACGTTCGGCGCCATTTGAAGCAAGGAGCCCCAGCACGCAGCCATGCGCATGGGCCGGCTTAGCTCAGTTGGTAGAGCACCTGATTTGTAATCAGGGGGCCACGGGTTCGAATCCTGTAGCCGGCACCATATCCCCACGCACGCACCGGCCCTATCGAAACAGGCTTACCAGCTTGATCGGGCCGCCATCGCGATGTCGATTGTTCGTTCGGCGTGGGCCTGCAGTTCTTCGTGGGTCAGTTTGCCCGTGGATGTTTCGTAAAGCTGATAGCCGCCAATCGCCGAGACGATCATCAGCGCCACTCCTTCGGCATCGCGCACGGGGATATCGTCGCGCGCGGCGGCAGCGATGATATCGTCGCGCATGATGCGCACCATGTAGCGATAACCAACTTCGGAAATCGATGCCGCCAGATCGGGGAAGCGATGCTGAACCGTGGATAGCGCCCGCTGGAAGGATCGGACATCGGGTTGCACCAGCGAATTGACCATCATGCGGGCGTGATGGCGCAGCCGCTGTTCGATGTCATCGGTGAGCAGGTGATCGAACCGGGCTGCTTCGGTGGAATGCTGCGCGATCATATCCAGGGTGACCGCAGTAAACAGGGCCTCCTTGGACGCATGGCGCGCATAGAGCGTACCCTTGGAAATTCCGACGGCCGCAGCCACCTGTTCCATCGCCACGGCATCGAAGCCATCGGCAAAGAACATGTCCCGTGCACGTTCGAGAATGACCCGATCGATAGCGCTGGCCCGCGCGAGGCTGGGGCGCCCCCTTTTTGGTTGCAATGCGACGTTCGTTGTAGCCATGGCCCAGTCTTCTACAGACCTGCGCACCAGGGACAATAGGGCGCGTTCCCCGTCTGCGAGCGAAAGGCGCCCGCCCGTCAGGCAAACAGCTGCGCGCGCACCCAGTCGATCGAGGTATCCGCACTGGCCAGCCGCGCCTTGCCCAGCAACCGGTTCCAGTAGCTTTCGGAACCGTCAGCAAGGCGCCATTCGTAGAGCCTGCGCACATAGAGCTGCAGATCGTATTCCTCGCTGATACCGATTGCGCCATGCACCGCATGGGCGGTCGCCGCGATACGCCCCGCCACCGCGCTCGTCACCGATTTCGCCGTGGCGACGGCCGCCAGCGACGCCACCACCCCGCCTGCGCAACCGAGTTGCGCAGCGAGACGGGAAGCCACCACATCTTCGGCCATCACCGCGAGATTCTGTTGCAGCGCCTGTTGCCGCCCGATCGGTTTGCCAAACTGCACCCGTTCGTTGGCATAGGCCGTGGTCATTTCCAGCAACCGCTCTGCCGCGCCGGCCATGCCTGTTGCCCGAACGAGCGCCGCAACGGCGCGCAGCCCCCCGGTAATCGCGGGAAGCACGGTTCCGGCGGGTACAGCGTCCCAGCGCATACGCGCCGCCAGACTGCCGTTGACCCCGGTCGGCTGCGGATTGCCCGATCCCGCATCGGCCAGCACGAGGGCACCATCGCATTCGAGCAGCACATGGCTGGCCACGAGGCCTGATGGCACGACCGTATCCTGCCCGGCGCGCGCCACGGCAAAGGCAATCGGCCCTTCCGGCCATGCCTGCCCGGCAGCGGCCAACAGATACCGCGCAAGCATCGTTTCGCCCACCGGCAGCGGCACCGCATGGCGGCCCAGCGCCTGCAACAACGGCCCGACATCGGCCAGCGCCAACCCGGCACCGCCCGCGTGCTCGGGCACGAGCGCATCAAGGAACCCCGATTGCACCAGTTCTTCCCACAACGGGGCGTAAGGCGCACCGCCTTCTATGGCGCGCACCTGTGCCGGGGTGGAAAGCGCCTCCAGCATCTTGTCGAAGGGTTCGAGCAGTTCATTGCGATCCATTTTTTCGTCCCCCTTCTCAACGCAGGCCCATGCCACGGGCGATAATCCCGCGCAGGATTTCACGCGTTCCCCCGCGCAACGAGAAGCTCGGCGCGATCTGCGTGACATACAGCAGCGCGCGATAGAGCCCGGCATCGACCGGCTCGTCCGGGTGCCCGCCAAGATCGTCGCCAATCGCAATCGGCAGTTCCTGTTCAAGACTGGTGCCGAGATCCTTCACCAGCGAGGCTTCCACCACCGGGCTTTCGCCCAGCGCCAGCCGCGCGGTGCACGCGATCGACATGGCCCGCAAGGTGGCGAGGCGCGCGGTATAGCCGCCGACCATCGCCAGTGTTGCATCGTCATCGCGCCCCACCGCCTGCAAGTGCCGCACCCAGGCGTCGAGCAGGACCACGCTGGAATAGATGCGTTCCGGCCCGCTGCGTTCGAAGGCCAGTTCGGCCGTCACCTGCTTCCACCCGTCGCCTTCGTTGCCGATCAGGGCATCGGCCCCAAGCTCGACGTTTTCGAAGAAGATTTCGGCAAAATGGGCATCCCCGGTCAGGTCGACGATCGGACGGATCGTGACCCCGGGCGCTTTCAGATCGATGATCAGCTGCGACAGCCCCGCATGGCGATCTTCCGGTTTGCCCGAAGTGCGCAACAGCGCGATCATGTAATCGGAATGCAGCGAATTGGTTGTCCAGATCTTCTGGCCGTTAACCAGCCAGCCCTTGTCGGTCCGTTCGGCGCGGGTGCGCACGCTGGCCAGATCGGACCCCGCGCCGGGTTCGCTCATCCCGATGCAGAAGAACGCCTCACCCCGGCAGACGCGCGGGATATAGAATTCCCGTTGCGCCTCGGTCCCGAACTTGAGGATCAGCGGCGCGCTCTGCCGGTCAGCGATCCAGTGCGCCGCGACCGGGGCACCGGCCGCCAGGAGTTCTTCCACCACAACGAAACGCGCGAAAGGCCCCCGCTCCTGCCCGCCATAGCTTTTCGGCAGATTGAGCCCGAGAAACCCTTCCTGCCCCAGCAGACGGCTGAATGCCGCGTCGAACCCGAGCCAGCTTTTGGCGCGGCTTTCCACGGGCATGTCGGCAATGGCCTGTTGCACAACGGCGCGGATTTTCGGGCGCAGCGCCTCGTCTTCATCAGGCAGGCTGGCAAGTGCAAGCGTATCGAACACAATCAATTCCCTGCTGTTGTCCCGGCTGCACCGCTGCCGCCGTCGTGGCGCAGATGGAACAGGCTGGCGTGATTGTTCAAATATTTATTTCCATCATTCCGATACCGATTGAATATCACCTTGTTCACAGGCCACCGCCACGAAATTGCGCACCAGCGGTTCCGCATTCGGGCGCCAGGCAATGCCCATTTCCACCGCAATCGGCTCTGTCAGGGGCATCAACCGTACACCTTCCGGTGCAAAACGCGCCATGCGGGCAGGCACCAGCCCCACCCCCAGCCCCGATTGCACCAGCCCAAGAACGGTTTGCACTTGTGTCGCTTCCTGCGCCACGCGCGGGGTGAAACCAGCCTTCTGGCATGCCAGAATGATGGTGATATGCAGAATGCTGATCGGACCGTGAATGATGAAGGGCAGTTCGGCCAGTTCCGCCAGAGCGATGGATTTGCGGCGGGCCACGGCATGATCGGGGCCCACGGCAACGACCAGATGGTCATGCTCGATCACCTGCGTTTCCAACCCCACCCGGCGCATGATTGGCAAACGGACCAGCCCTGCGTCCAACTTGCGCTCCTCGATCGCATCGGCGATTTCGGCACTGGTTGCTTCCTCCAGTTGCAGTTCGACGCGGGGATAGCGTTCGCGATAGGCGGAAATGATTTTCGGCAGGCGTTCGCTGATCGCCGATCCGACAAAACCGATACGCAACCGGCCCAGTTCCCCCCTGCCCCCTTGCGTCACGGCATCTTTTACCCGCTGCGCCTGTGCCAAAGCCTCGCGCGCCGGTTCAAGCGCCGCCCGCCCCGCAGCGGTCAACCGCACCCCGCGCGCGCCGCGTTCGAACAACGGCACGCCCAGTTCCGCTTCCAGTTTACGGATGGCCACGGTCAGCGGCGGCTGCGATATATTCAGCCGTTCCGCCGCGCGGTGAAAATTCAGCGTTTCAGCGAGAACGGAGAAATAGCGAAGTTGTCGTAGTTCCATGATATACAAAAGCTATCGATTTTGACACATTCAATATTAGCAGAGAAGCCCGGAACGGCCTAGCACAACCCACAACAGACCCGGGAGCACCCGGCATTTGGAGATGGCCCGCACATGGAACCCTTCCTGAAAATCACGCGCGATGACGCGGTTGTTACCGTAACCCTCAATCGCCCGGATGATCGCAACGCGATCACCGAACGGTCGCAGAGCGAGGAATTTGCCGATTTTTGCGCGCAGGCGACACGCGATCTGTCCATTCGGGCCATTATTCTGACAGGTGCGGGCAAGGCCTTCTGTTCGGGCGGCAACGTCAAGAACATGCGCGACAAGGAAGGCATGTTCGCGGGCACACCCTATGAACAGCGCAATTATTACCGCACCAGCGTGCAGATGATCGGCAATGCCCTGATCGCGCTGGAAGTGCCGATCATCGCGGCGATCAATGGCCCGGCCATCGGCCTCGGGCTCGACATTACCTGTATGTGCGACATCCGTATCGCATCTGACCGGGCGGTCATGGCCGAAAGCTATGTAAAGCTGGGCATCATTCCCGGCGGCGGCGGTGCGTGGCTCCTGCCCCGGGTGATCGGCATGGCACGCGCCAGCCAGATGACGCTGACCGGCGATACCATCGATGCCGCCAAGGCGCTCGAATACGGGCTGGTCAGCGAAGTCGTGCCGGGTGAACAACTGCTCGACCGGGCGCGCGAAATCGCAGACAGCATCGCCACCAACCCCGGCCACGCCACCCGCATGGCCAAGCGCCTGATGCGTGAAGGGCAGCACATGCAACTGGGCTCGCTGCTGGAAATGGCCGCCGCCTATCAGGCGCTGTCGCACCACACCGATGATCATCACGAAGCGATCGAAGCCTTTCTCGACAAGCGTGAACCGCATTTCACAGGACGCTGATCGTGTCTGAAACCGTACAATCCGCCGGCCCACTTGCCGGGTTGACCGTACTTGACCTCTCGCGCGTGCTGGCCGGGCCATGGTCTTCGCAGATGTTGGGCGATCTGGGCGCGAATGTGATCAAGGTCGAACAACCGGGGCAAGGGGACGACACCCGCCGCTGGGGCCCGCCGTTTCTCGAAGATGGGTCGAACGACGCCGCCTATTACCTCTGCACCAATCGCAACAAGCAATCGATCGCGATCAACATGGCGGAGCCGGAAGGCGCCGCGCTGATCCGCAAGCTGGCAGCACAGGCCGATATCGTGCTGGAAAACTTCCGCGTGGGCGGGCTGGTCAAATACGGGCTGGATTATGACTCGCTGCGCGCGATCTGCCCCGATGTCATCTATTGTTCGATCACCGGGTTCGGTCAGGATGGCCCCTACAAGGATCGCGGGGGCTACGATTTCCTGATTCAGGGGATGAGCGGACTGATGAGCGTGACCGGCCATCCCGACGGGGAACCGGGCGGCGGGCCGACCAAGGTCGGCGTGCCGATCAGCGATCTGGTTACCGGGCTCTATGCCACGATTTCGATCCTCGCCGCGTTGAACCACCGCAATGCCACAGGCGAAGGCCAGTACATCGATTGCGCGCTGCTGGACGGGCAGGTTGCGCTGCTGGTCAATCAGGCGTCGAATTACCTCAACGGCGGCATGATCCCGCGCCGGCTGGGCAATGCCCATCCCAACACCGTGCCCTATCAGGACTTTTCTTGTGCCGATGGCGATGTGCTGGTGGCGCTGGGCAACGATCGCCAGTTCCGCGCGTTCTGCGCGCTGATCGGTCGCGACGATCTGGCAGGGGACCCACGCTTTGCCTCCAATGGCGGGCGCAGCACCCATCGCGGCGTGCTGATCCCGGCGATGCAGGAAACCATCGCCGCATGGCAATCGGCCGATCTCATCACGGCGATGGAAAAGGCGAAACTGCCCGGCGGCAAAGTCAACGAAATCCCGGAAATTCTCGCCGATCCCCAGATCGCCCATCGCGGGCTGGTACACGATATGCAGCGGTCCGACGGCACGCCGGTCAAAGTGATCGGGTTTCCCGGCAAACTGTCGCGCACCCCGGCCACCTATCGCAAGGCCCCGCCCCGCTGCGGCGAAGATACCGCCGCCGTGCTGGGCGAGGCACTGGGGCTGGACGAAGCGGAAATCGCGCGTCTGATGGCGGCCGGGATTATCGCGGACAGCCTCTAGGGCCGGGTGAATGCACACGGGCCCGCCACGGGGCGGGCCGTGCCGGGCACCGTCAGTGTCCGTTTTGCCAGACTTGGGCGAAGAACGGATTGGCCTTCGCCGCCGCATCGTATGTCGATGGGTCGACCATGCAGGTGGGGCACCAGTGCCCGCCCCGCAACATCAGGCGCGGGGTCATCGCAAATTCATGCCCGGCGCCGCAGCGCCAGTGCGCCTGTTCGCCCGCCGCGATTTCCCCGTCGCTGAGAATCTGCGCACCGCGAAACGCGGCTGCGGCCCCGAGGTCCGCCCGTGTCCAGTGATCTTCGTGCTGTGCCGTATCGTAGCCATGATCGAGGTAGGACGGATCGCGTGACGGCTGCTCCAGCGGGAAGGCATCCCAGGTTCGCGGCAGGGCTTCCCACGCCGCCCGCGAACCGAAGAACGGACGGATATGCGCCTCGTCATTGCTGGCGATCCAGTTCAGTGTGCCGCCCGGCCCTTCGGCCAGCTTCTGCATCCGCTGGCGCCCCGCCTTTCCGGCAAACCGCGCGCCCAGCTTCACATAGAACGGTACCGAACGCGACAGTGCGGTGAAGAAATCGTCCAGCGTTTCGCGGCGATAGGGGACCAGTGCCTCCAGCCGGTCGGAATCGCTGTACCATTGCCCGTGGAAGTTGCGGGTGGCCGACCAGTGGGGCAATTGCATGTCGCGAAAATCCTTCGCCCCCAATGCCCGCGCCGCGCCTGCGGCGAATTCATGCGTGGTCGTGCGCATCCTCTCGCCACCGCCGATATTGTAGAAGCCGCGCCACACCGCGTCCGGCACCGTGTCTTCGCAGAGGTTCGCGGCCAGTCGCCCCGAATCCCCCACAGTGATCCATTCGAACACGCCGTTCCAGGGATTGTGGAACACGATCGGATCGTGAATCTTCCACATATTGGTATGCAACATGCCCGTCTGGCGCAGCGAGACCCAACGCGCGAGGCCGGATTCCGCCACGATCGCTTCGGCCATGGTCTTGCTGACCGCATAGTGATCGAAGGCACTGATCTTGATCGGATCGCCCGTGCGGCCCCAATGGATCGGCGCATTGCGATCCCCCGTCTGCGCCACCGTACCGATATAGACCAGCGCGATCCTGTCCGGTTCCGCCTGCGCCCTGATCGCATCCACGATATTGCGGGCGCCGCCCACATTCACCTGCATGGTCAATTCGGGATAGCGATCGGCGAAAGGCGAAACCATGCCCCCGATATGCAGCACCTGATCCGCGCCGGTGACGCCTTTCAGAACATCGCCGTAGACGGTGAGATCGCCCCAGATCACCTCGAACGCGGGATTCCCCGCATAACGGCGCAGGATCGGGTGCCCCTTCTCCTCAGGCCGGACCAGCGCCCGCACATGGAAGCGGTCCGTGCGCTGCATCAGTTCGTGCAGCGTGGCCCCACCCATGTTGCCCGTCGCGCCGGTGAGGAAAATCACCTTTTTGTCCATTATCGCCCCCGCCCAAAAAAACGCCGCCGTACGTTGCGTACGGCGGCATGCAGTTTACCCGGATCCGCGGAGGGATGGAGAGTTTTCCTTCCGTCAGGATCAGAATTTGTAGCTGGCGGTAATCCCTGCCTCACGCGGGTTGGTTACCGTGACGAGGCGATAGCCGGAATTGTAGTCGCCCAACGGCCCCGACGTCGCCTGAACGAAATTGCCCAGTCCGATGTTCGATATCCGCTGCTGATTGAGCACGTTCTTGACGAACAACGCGACTTCCCAACCGGTTTCCCCGCTACGCACACCGGCATAGAGATTGACCAAGGTCTGGCTGCGATACTTGTAATCGACCTTCTGCGAGGTGAAGCCCGGACGGTAGCTGACCAGGCCGCGCACGAACGGCACCACATTGCCCATCGGGAAACGCAGTTCGGTGTTTGCCGACATCGAGAAGTCCGGCACTTCGGCCAGTCGTCCGTTGGACGCGCAATAGCTCACATTGCCGGTGCCCTGCACTGTCGATGGACCGTTCTGATTGGGGACGCCCGAACCGTCAAAGTCGTTGCATGGCAGCATCGCCTTTTTGTAGCGCGCATGGGCATAGGAGGCGTTGACCGCGAGATCCCAGTCGTTGGTGACCCGGCCGCTCAGCTCCGCCTCGATCCCTTTGACTTCGGCATCGCCATTATAGTTGAACTGGAAAATGCCCTGATGGCGGCTGTCACCGGCCGATTCCCAATAGATATCGTTAAAGCGGCTGAGGAAGTTCTGGATCTTCTGGTAATAGGCCGAAACGGAATAGTTCCAGCGACGCTCCCCGAACGTGCCTTTCAGCCCGATTTCGTAGGAATCGGTCTTCTCGTTCTTCGTGGCAATCAGATCGTCGGTAATGCCCGCAGGGGTGGAAACACCCGTGCTGCCCTGGCGGAAGGCCCGGCCATAGGCCGCATAGACCGTGGCCGCAGGGCTGATTTCATAGGTAACGTTGATCCCGCCGGTGAGCGGCTTGCTCTTGTGCTTTTGCAGATGCGGCGGGACAATCTCGTAAGGCGGAATGACAATCTGTGTTGCAAAGCCGGGCGCGAGGAAATTGGGCCCCATGGTCAGGCCCATTTGCGTTGTCTGGGTCGATTTCATGATCGAATAGCGCAGTCCGCCTTCGATCTTGAACGGCCCCGCCGCGTACCGCAGGTTGCCACTGAAGGAGAGCGTATCCGTATCCACGGGAACGGTCACCGACGTGCTGATCGGCAAATAGGGCGGAACACCCAGGCCTGTTTGCGCCATGCTGCCGATCGATACCGGGAACAGGAAATTGTCGTTCCGCTGGTTGAAGAGCGTGGTGCCGGTCTGCTTGGTATAGAACGCGCCCACGCCCCATCCGAAACCTTCGGTATTGTTGGACGTCAGACGCAGTTCGCCCGTCCACACCTTGTAAGGCGTTTTGACATAAGACGCGCCGATATAATCGGGCACGGCATTGCCGTAATCGAGGTCGTAGTGGCTGGTCAGCGTGGAATGCTGATAGGCCCCAACCGCCGAAAGCGTGACCGCGCCCAGATCCCAGTCGAGATTGAGATTGACGAGGTGGCTCTTGTTGTCGCGCTGGAACAAGCCTTCGGTCACCGAACGGCGATCCCGCACGTCCAGCGGCGGGCCCGAGGATACGCTGGTGTCGGGGACCAGAAGATTGCCGCCGCAAGCCGCAGCATCAAAAACGCAACCCGCGATATACCCCGGATGCCCGCCCTCACCGATCGCCTGCCAATACTGGCGGTTCTTCGCATGGAGATACTGGTAGCTGAGGTAAGCGGTGAAATTGTCGCTGGGCCGGAAGCCGAGCGTGGCGCGCACGCTTTCCGTGCGGCTGCGCGAATACTGGTCATCGCGATTGACATTGCGCACATGGTTGAGACGATTGCCATCGATCAGCCCGGCAACGCGAAATGCCAGCTTGTCCGACAGTGGCACGGAGACGCCGCCTTGCAGGTTATAGCCATCGCGCAGCGTGGCGGTGCCCTGAATATTGCCCTCGACCGCATCGAAGCTCGGGCGGCGGCTGGTAATCGTGATCGATCCGGCCGGTGCCGAAAGCCCGCGCAGCAAGCCCTGCGGCCCGCGCAGCACTTCGATCTGCTGAATATCATACAGGGCGGTGTAAACCGTTTGCGCATCGACCGGGGCTTCGTTGAAATAGACGCGCACCGACGGGCCGGTACCCTGATCCGGGTCGAACGACACCCCGCGCAGCGTGGTTGCGTTGTTGCGACCGGTTGTATTGGTCAGTTCAAGGCCTGGCGCCAGCTGCTGAATGCCGGAAACATCGAGGATATTCAGCTTTGCCATCTGTTCGCCGGTCGCCACGTTGACCGTCATCGGCACGTCCTGCAGCGATTCCGCGCGGCGGGTGGCCGTCACGATAATCTCGCTGGTCTGGCTGGCACCGCTCTCCGCCTGAGCATGACCAATGTTGGGCATGGCGAGCACCGATGCGCTGCCGCACAACAGCCACGCACGCAAAAGGACATTGTTTGCCATCAAGATTCCTCTCCTGTCAGTCGATTTTTTCATTGCGTTTATTAGAACGCTTACGTTCGAAATATAAAGACGGATCGGCCCGGTCAATGCCACACGCACGTCCTCCGGCATTTTTCACACCAGGGCGTTTCATTGTGTTGCACCGGCGCATCACATGCATGCGGCCGGGATCGAAATCACCGCTTGAAACCCGCGCCAATCAATGTAAGTGAATACTCACAATTACAACGGACAGATTCGGGAGACGTGATGTCCACTAACGAAAAGCTTGCGCGCGCCATGGATTCCCTGCCTTTGCCCGACAGTGCCGAACTGTCCCGGGCGCTGGCAGAAGCCAATGTGCAGACATTGCTCGCCGCCTATGCGCATCTGTCACGCGATTTCGCGCTGCTGGATCGCTTTGCACCGCACATCAAGCCTGCGTTTTCCGGCGAAATCACAGTCATCCCCGATGATCTGGCCGAAGAACTGCGCGGCAAGATGCGGCATCTGCTGACCACCGGCGAAGGCCTGCACAAGGATGCACCTTCCGATGCCCTGATCCAGCGCATCATGTCGGTGACCGTGGGCGAAGCGGTGGAAGACGAATTCATCGACGCCGTATTCGACCAGTGCGGTTTCCGCCCGTGGATCGATCGTTCGCAAGTGGAAGGTCGCCGCAAGCCGCCCGCGAATTTCAAGGTTCTCGTCATCGGCGCCGGGCTCACCGGCATGGCCGCTGCCACCAAACTGCGCGAAGCCGGTTACGACTATGTCGTGATCGAAAAGAACAGCGATGTCGGCGGCACCTGGTATGAAAACCGCTACCCCGGCGTCGGTGTCGACACGCCCAGCCACTTCTACAGCTTCAGCTGGGAAATCTGGCCGGACTGGACGCATTATCACCCGCAGGGTGCCGATATGCAGCGCTACATGCTGGCGGTCGCCGACAAGTATAAGCTGCGTGAAAACATGCGCTTCGGCACGGCGGTCGAAACGCTGGTCTATGACGACAAGTCCGGCACCTGGACTGTGACCGTGCGCAACCCCGATGGTTCGCATGAAGATATCGTGGCCAATGCGGTGATCAACGGCCACGGTCCGGTCAATCGTTTCCGCTGGCCCGATATTCCCGGCCTCAACGATTTCGATGGCCCGGTGGTGCACACCGCCAACTGGCCGGCCGATCTCGATGTAACCGGCAAACGCGTGGCCGTGATCGGCACAGGCGCCAGCTCCGCGCAGCTGGTGGGCGCGATCGCCCCCAAAGTCGCCAGCCTGAACGTCTATCAACGTACGAAGCATTGGGTGCTGTCCAATCCCGAAATCGCCGATGATGTGAGCGAAGGGATGAAGTGGGCCCTGACCCACATCCCCACCTATCTCGAATGGTTCCGCTTCCGCGTGTACTGGAATGCGGCCGACGGGCTGTTCAGCAACGTGCTGAAAGATCCGGAATGGGAAGGCAACAGTCTGGCCGTTTCCGCCGCCAACGAAGGCATCCGGCAATATGCGCTGTCCCATCTCCATGCACGCATGGCCGATCGCCCGGACATCATCGAGAAGCTCACCCCGGATTTCCCGATTTTCTCCAAGCGCATCATCCTCGACAATGGCTGGCTCGACGCGCTGGCGCGCGACAATGTGCATCTGGAAACGGGCGGTATCGCACGCATCCTGCCCAATGGCGTGGAAGGTAAGGACGGCACTTTCTACGAATGCGACATCATCGTCTGCGCCACCGGGTTCAACGTCGCAAAAATGATCGGCAATCTGACGATCAAGGGCGTCGGCGGCCGCGATCTGGGTGAAGAATGGGGTGAAGACGATGCCCGGTCCTATATGGGCATGTGCATTCCGGGCTATCCCAACTACTTCCACACGGTCGGCCCCAACAGCGCCCCCAACCACGCCGCCGGCCAGAACATGATTTCCGAATGTCAGGTGAACTGGATTATCGAAGCACTCGACCGGATCGTGGAAGCCGATGCCAAGGCCTTCGAAGTAAAACAGGACGCCTATGACGCCTGGAACCGCAAGGTCGAGGAACGGATGCCCGAGATGATCTGGACCCATCCCGGCGCCAACAGTTACTACAACAATTCCAAGGGCCGCGTATTCCTGTCATGGCCGTGGCGTCTGGTGGATTTCTTCACCGAAACCCGCCGCCCGGCGGAAGGCAGCTACGACCTGCACAAATAGGCATGTGGGCGGGGTGCACGGTGTGCGCCCTCCTCACCAAAGGAAACGGCCGTTCCCCGCATCACCGGAGCGGCCGTTTTCGATTCTGGCCTGATGGCATCCGCCCGTTTTGCCTCGGGCGTTCCGGTGCCGATGCGTTTCCGACCAACCGCCTATTGCGGCCGGGCGGCGTAATCGATGCGAATACGGACCCATTTGCCGATCACCGGCTTGCCCTGCAGCGATGGGGGCCGCACGAGAAAATGGGATGATGCGGACACCGCCGCCCGGCCGATATTGGTCCCGCCGGGGGTCTCGCTCACCACAACGCACTTGTCGACGCGGTACTGCGGCCGCGTGCGGCACGCGATCACCGCTGACCCCTGCCCTTTTGCCGGCGCCAGATACCGCAACCATTCCGCCTGCGTCGGCTGGCGGTACCACGATGCGGCATAAAGCGGCTGACCGTTGGGCGCGACGCTGCCCGTACGCGGCGTATCGGGCGGACCACCCGCATTGGCCGCCCCCACCGCCTGCCCATCACCCGCCCCGGCGCCCGTGGCAGGCGCCGCAGGGGCAGCCGCTGCGGCAGGCGCGGGTGGCCCGGCCAGTGCGCCCGAACTGTCCGCAGCGGGTGCCTGTTCGGGCGTCAGTTGCAGGATACTGGCCAGCGATGGTTTCGGCTCGGGATCGGGGCGCGGGGCGGGCGTGGGCTGCGCCGGGCGCGGTTTCGGTTGTGGACTGGGCGACGGTTTCGTTTCGGGCTGCTTCGGTTGCGGCTCGGGTTCCGGTTCAGGCTCCGGCTCGGGTTCAGGCTCTTTCTCCTTCTCCGCCTCCTCCTGCTTTTCCGGTTCCTTCTTCTCTACCTGCTCTTCCTGCTTCTGCTGTTCTTCCTGTTCGGCGCTGGCCGTGAATGTCGACAGGGCAGGCACTTTGTCCGGCAGCACCGCCTGCACCTGCCCAAGACTGAGCATCAGAAGAAGGAACAGCCCCTGAATCAGGACCGATAGCGTGATCCCGATCACACGGCGCCCGAACATTCCCCGCCCGCCATCTGGCGAACGATTGAAGGAGGAATAATCAGGGGTGTACAAAAACGATCGCTTCCGCTGGCTGCATCACGACCGGAGCGGTCATGCGGGGGTTAACGCATCATCGCGGTGACCTGCCCCGCGAAATCTGAATGGCAGCTTAGCATTCACGGTATGGCCGCAAAGAGCAAAACGGCCCGTGCTTCTGGCGGGACGAACGCCCCGCCATGCGTAAATGTCGCCCGATCACGCCTGCGCAGGCCGCGCCGCCACGCTTTCCTACAGCGGCAAAACCTGCCTTAAGCTATGCGATGGACCGCAAAAAAGCGTCATTTTCAACCCTTGCGCCACCCCATGGGGTCAGACGCGGCCAAGTGGTAGCATGGTACCGTCCCGGAAGGTTACACATGCTGCACCGGCACCCTCGACCATCAGCCCAACCGTGCCGGACAAAGGCTGGATCGAAATCCCCCACCGGTCCAAGGGCTTCCCCCGGCCGCGATACTGGCGCGCGCGCCCGCAGGCCGCGCATATGCCGCTGGCCATGCGCGCGTTATCGGGCCGTTCTGTGTCACCCCGGACGGGCGCGGCGCGGTGCCATCAGCACCCCGCCACGCCATGGCATCGCATCAATAACGCAGGCCGATCGCCCCGTCGTGATAGATCGACGCCCCAGTCATGAAGCGGGATTCATCCGATGCCAGATAGACAAAGGCATGCGCGGTGTCCTCCGGCTGGCTGGAAATACCCAGCGGCCCCATGGCGGCCAGCGCGGCTTCCGCCGCCTCGGTCGATTCCCACAAGCCCTGCCGGACATAGTCCTCGAACCCTTCGCGCAGGATCGGGGTCATGGTCATCCCCGGATGGATCGAGTTCACCCGGATGCGCTTGCTGCCCAGTTCCTGCGCGGCGCAGATCGTCAGCATCCGACCCGCCGATTTCGACACGTGATAACCGATATTGTTCGCATTGGGCATGTACGACGCCATCGACAGATTGTTGATGATCGATCCACCGCCTTCAAACCGCTCCACCGCCGATGCGAGATGCGGTGTGGCATATTTGATGCCCAGGAACAGCGCATCGTGATTGACCGCCATGACCGTGCGCAGATCTTCCAGCGATGTGTTCAGCACACCGCCATGGATCGACAGCCCCGCATTGTTGACCAGCACGTCCAGCTGGCCGAACTGCGCCACCGTATCGCCGATCACCCGTTGCCAGTCTGCCTCGCTGGTCACATCCTGCTGCACCAGCCGGAACGCCCCGGCATGGCCGTCTGCGGCCACACTATCGCTGATCGCCTGCGCCTGATCCGCCCGCATATCGGTGCCGATCACGGCCTTTGCCCCTTCGCGCAACAGGGCGCGGCACACGGCCACCCCGATATTGCCTTCACGGCCAGCACCGGTCACGATGGCGACCTTGCCTTCTACTCTTCCCATCATGCTTTTCCTTGTCGATCAGGCGATAAACTGGCGGAACAACGGCCACGGCACATCGGACGTGTACATCCCGGCATCGTCCATCGAATCTTTCGGGATTTCGAACTGGTCGGTGCTGAAGGCCTGGTCGAAATTGGCCATGGCATCCTCGATCGTCCAATCCTTGTCAGTGGCGCGGTATCCGGCTGTCACACCGGCAAACACGCGCGCATAGCCGCCGCCGCCGACCGTGAACATTTCGCCATTGCAGGGCGCGTCTTCATGGGCGAGCATGGCCACCACCGGGGCGACCGAACGCGGCGGAAAATCACGGTGCATCAACGCGTTGATTTCCGGGCCCATCAGCTCGGTCATCCGGCTTCCGGCAATCGGCATGATACAATTGGTGCGAATGTTCCAGCCATTGGCCGCGCTGGCCGACCCGAGGCAGCGGGTGATTGCCCAGACCGCGCCCTTGGCCGCGGGATAGGGCACGCCCGATCCCATGCCGAACCACGACCCCGAACAGACGTTGACGATCCGGCCATAATCGTTGGCCTTCATCTGCGACCAGACTTCGCGACACAGATAGAAGGTGCCGCTGGCGGCGACGGAAATGTCCTTGTCCCACTGGTCGTCGGTCAGCGTTTCCAGCGGCCCGCCGCCGCTGACGATCCCGGCATTGTTGACGAGGATATCCACCCGGCCCCAGCGTTGCATGGCATCGGCCACGATCGCCTTCGCACTGGCCGATGTCGCCACGCTCTGCGTATTCGCTTCGGCGATGCCTCCCTTGGAACGGATCTCCTCCGCAGCGGCGGCGGCATAGTCGGTGTCCGCCCCTTCCCCGGTGAAGTTGCCCCCCAGATCGTTCACCAGAACTTTCGCCCCGCGTGCAGCCAGAAGGCTGGCGTATTCCTTGCCCAGACCGCCACCGGCACCGGTGACAATCGCAACTTTTCCATCAAAATTGAGCGTGCTCATGCACCCTTCTCCTCTCTTGCTGTCAATCGCCGCCGTTCACGCGGCGTTGTGTGTTTTCAGAAATGCCGCCGCGTCCTGCAGGACGTCGCGCGCGCCGGGCAGAAACCCGACCCACGACGCGAAGCCGTGAACCATGCCGGGATAGCGTTTCTGCTGCACTTCCACGCCCGCCCCGGCCACTTTGGCGGCAAAGTTTTCGGCATCATCGCGCGACGGATCGCATTCGGCGGTTCCCACGAACGTCGGCGGCAAGCCAGCATGGCTGGCCGCCCGCGAAGGGGATGCCAGCGGATCGTCCTGCTGCGACGGATCGGAGAGGAACTGTTCCCAGAACCAGTCGACATCATCACGCTGAAGAATGGGGCCATCGGCAAATTCGCGCGAAGATGGCGTATCGTCCGAAGGATAGTTGCACGACCCGTAGATGTTCACGAGTGCGCGCAAGGCAGGCCCTCCCGCATCCCGTGCCCGCAGCGCGACAGACGCGGCGAGATTGCCCCCGGCGCTGTCGCCCGCCACGGACAGGCGCGTGGCATCGCCGCCCAGGTCCGCCGCATGAGCTGCGGCCCACTGCAACGCGGCCCAGCAATCGTCCGGCGCGGCAGGGAACGGGTGTTCCGGCGCAAGGCGATAGTCGACCGACACCACCAGCGTTTCGCCCCATGCACAGAGCGCGCGGGCAATCATGTCTTGCGTATCGAGATCGCCCACCACGAACCCGCCACCGTGCATGTACAGCGTGACCGGGAACGGCCCGTCACCCTGCGGCGTGTAAAGTCGCAGGGCAAGATCCCCGCCCGGCCCTGTAATCGTGCGATCTTCCACATCGGCGACCACTGCGTCCTGTGCCGGAGGAATGGCCACCGAACTGTCCCGCACCGATTGACGCAGCATATCCAGCGGAATGGCACGCACCCCGGGCCACGGCGGCGCATTGGCAAGCATCGCCTCAATCTGCGGGTCAATCGGCATCCTTCGGTCTCCTCATTCCGTCGTTTTGTGTTTGTCCGGCACAGGGCACGCCCGATGAATCGCGGCGCACACTTCCATGACAATTTGGAACGCAATTATAGCCAAGCCCGCCTCGCAGCAACTCTTAATAAGCGTTTACTCACTTTGATAGCCCCCGTAGACCCATGGTCAACGAGGAAGAGGAGTGATCAGACAGTGAGAGCAATGGTTCTGGACGCATTTGGCGGCCCCGAAGTCATGCACATGGACGAAATCGCACGCCCGGCGGCGACCCCCGGCAATGTCGTGGTGCAGGTGGCCTATGCCAGTGTGAACCCGGCAGACTGGAAAGCGCGCGAAGGCTGGCTGTCCCGCTATTTCGATTACGAATTCCCGTTCGTCGTGGGTTTTGACGCAGCAGGAATCGTCGCCGAAGTGGGCGAAGGGGTGGAAGGGCTGGCCGTGGGCGACCGGGTGGTGACACCGGGCAACCAGGGCATGGGCGAACGCGGTTCCTACGCCGAATATGTCCGCGCCGCAGCGGAACGGGTGGTCCGGCTGCCCGATCATGTCAGCCTGCGCGATGCCGCCACCTTGCCGACTGCGGGCATGACCGCCTGGGAAGCGACCATCGACGTGGGTCAGGCGGCCACTGGCAAGACGGTGATCGTCAACGGCGGCGCAGGGGGCACGGGCAGTTTCGCAATCCAGATCGCGCGACTGGCGGGCGCACGTGTGGCCGCGACATGCAGCCCGAACAACTCTGCCTATGTCGCATCGCTGGGTGCGGAACGGGCCATCAATTACCGCGAAGGCGATGTCTATGCGCAAATCCGCGACTGGGCGCCCGAAGGGGTGGACGTGGTGGTCGACACTGTCGGTCAGGGCACTTTCGTCGATGTGGTCGATGTAATGCGGCGCGGCGGGATCGTGGCACCGATCGGCACGCTGATCCCCGAAGAACGCACGATCGATCCGGCGAAAGCCGAGGCCGCGGGCGTGACGGTGATCCCGACCGTGTCGACTTTCCCCAACCAGCCCCGGCAATTGCGCGCACTGGTGGAAGCGCTCGCCGATGGCGGCATCAGGACACCCGAATACACGATTCTCCCACTGGATCAGGCGAGCGAAGCCCACCGGCGAGTGCAGGACGGCCATGTTCGCGGAAAAATTCTCCTCGAAGTCGATGCCGCGCTCGATACACAGGGGTGATAATGGCTGAAAACTGTCGATTTTCCGCCAAACGGTGAAAATTTTCCGCCGCCTCCGCGCTTAACCCATTTGGGTGATGTGCGGGGGTGGCAGAGGAATAACATCCGCGTCCAGTTTCAGGCCTTTGAGCTCGGGAGAGAAGCGAATGAAGTTTTCCATCATTTATGAAGCGCAGATGGTCGATACCTCGCGCGAAAATGAACAGGCTGTTTTCCATCAGATCGTCGACCAGGCGAAATATGCCGAAGAAATGGGCTTCGACTGCATCTGGTGCGTCGAACACACCGCGCTGACCCAGTATGCGCACATGTCGGCCCCGGAAACCGTGCTGGCTTTCATCGCCGGCGCAACCAGCCGCATTCACGTCGGCCACGGCGTGGTCTGCCTGCCGCCGGCCATGAACCATCCGGTGAAAGTTGCAGAACGCATTGCCACGCTCGACATCCTGTCGAAGGGCCGTTTGCACTTCGGCGTCGGCAAAGGCGGCACGCAGCAGGAAGCCGGCACCTTCGGCTACAACCTCGAAGAACTGCAGCCGATGATCGACGAAAGCATGTACCTGATCCCCAAGATCATGGTGCAGGACGAGATCGAGCATGACGGCACGTATGTGAAGATCCCGAAGCGCCCGATCCACCCCAGCCCCTATCAGGATCCGCATCCGCCGATGTACATGGCCTGCACCCGCGAGCACACGCTGGTCGCCGCTGGCGAACGCGGCATTGGCGCGCTGGTTCTCGGTTTCTCGGGCCCCGAAGAAATCGCCAAGAAGAACGCGATCTATCGCGAAGCCTATCGCAATCGTAAGCCCGAAGATCAGGTCGGCTTCCGCCCGACCGAACACCTTGCCGCGCTTTGCGCTGCGACCGTGCTCGACGACCGCGAAAAGGCCCGCAAGATCGGCCTGCGCGGCCAGCGCTTCTTCGCTGAATCGATCGCCTACTGGTATCAGGGCGGCCCCAAGCCGACGATCGACGAAAACCTTTCGGGCGACGAACAGGCGGCGATCCTCGACAAGGAAAAGCAGCAGACCATTGCTTACCTGTCGGAAGAAGCCATTCCGGTGGGTGACGAACACTTGTCGAACTACAACATCGCACAGGACGCCTACGGCACGCCGGACGACTGCATCCGTTATGTGCAGCGCCTGATCGATGCCGGTGCCGACGAAATCCTGTTCATGTTCCAGATGGGCGGTATTCCGCACGACGTGATCATGGAAACGATCCGCAACATCGGCGAGAAGGTCATTCCGCACTTCCGCAATCAGGCCGCTGCGAAGCAGGTTGAAACTGTGGCTGGCTGAATGCCCTGATTTATGTCTATGGGTTGGGGATGGACCAGCGTGTCGATCCCCAATTCTCTGAATTGCTTGTTCGCCTTTACGGCGACCTTACTGGCGAACGGCCATGGGAAGCCTTTCTCAAGGCACTGGCCACCTGGCTCGATTCCACCTTTTCCACGCTGATCATCACGGCCCCGGGTACACATATCCCGGGCACGTACGTGACCCCCGGCGCCGACCCGGTGTTTCAGGCCCGCTATCTCGAATCCTTTTTCGCCGTCGATCCGTTCAAGGATCTGCCCGATGGTAAGGTCACCTCGTTCACGGAATTCATCAGCCAGATGGCGATGGAAGAATACGCCGCCTATCGCGACTATCTCGACGTGGCGGGCGGCGAACAGGTGCTGGCCGTGGACATGCGCTTCGCCAGCCAGTTCGAAGCCCGTTTCCGTGTCTCGCGCGACAAGTCCCTGCCCGATTTCACCGCCTCGGACCGTAACGCCTTGCAAGCGTTGGTACCGCATTTGCGGATTGCCGTCGGCCTGTTCGAGAAGCTGCAACTGGCGGGCGCAGAACATGGTGTGTTCGAAAGCGCGACAGAAGGGCTTGGTCTGGCGCTGCTCGTCCTCGACCGCAACAATCGCATCGTTTCCAGCAATGCGCTGGCCGAACGCTTCCTTGATGAAGGTGAAGGCGTGCGCCGCGCGGGTGACACGCTGGCGTTCGACAATGCCGAACCGCGCAAGATCATTGCCGACCTGCTGGCCAGCCCGCAGGCACAGGCCAAAGTCACCCGGTTTCGCATCGAACGGGCGGATCGCGGCGATCTGATCGCCTCAGCCCGCGCGATGAACCTGCCCGCCATCCATTCGGGCACCGGGGCTCTGGCGCTGTTTCTCGCGCTTCCCGGCGAAGAAACGCAGTTGCAGCCGCAAACTGTCCGCGAACTGTTTGGCCTGACCATGGCGGAAGCGCGGCTGGCGGTCACACTTACGCAGGGGCTGTCCCTGGTGGAGGCCGCGCAGAAACTGGGGATCACCCACAACACCGCGAAAACCCAGCTTCGCGCAATTTTTGCCAAAACCGGTGCACGCCGCCAATCACAATTGGTCAGCATTCTCGCATCGACAGGGGCATGATCGATAGAAAGTAAGTTGCACCGGATATCCAGCGCACTGACTTCGCCGCGCACACCCCCGATTTTTCCCGGAAATACGTGCATGCTTCGGGGAAAGAAAATTGACACGACCTCATTTGTTCATAAGTAAGCACTTATGACACGAAAGCGCATATCTGGCCCGGAACGCCGCACGCTGATCCTCGCGGCGGCGCGGCGCGTGTTCTCGCAATACGGATATGAAGGCGCAAAGACGCTGCAGATCGCGCGTGAAGCAAATGTCTCGGAAGCGCTCGTCTATCGCCATTTCCCTTCGAAGCTCGCGCTCTATCGCGCGGTCATGCGTCAGGTCTTCAAGGAACAGGACGATCATTATCAATTGCTCGGCCTGCAGGAAACGAATGCGGCAGGCCTGATCCGCACGCTCAAGACCTATTTCCGTACTGTCATCGCGGAAGCGGAAGAAGACCAGGAACAACGTTTTCGCATGACACTGGCCAGCCTTGCCGGTGATGGAAACTATGCCAGTCTGATCTATCGCCGTTCCCAGCGTCTCAACGCGAAAAAAGTGGGTGAAGCGCACAAAAATGCGCGCGAAAGCGGCGAAATTACCGGAAAGCCGCTGAGCGTCGCCAACACCGCGATGTTCATCGAACATGTGGGCACCATGATCAGCGCGATCCGCGCCCTGGCCCCCGCGTCGCGGCCTTACGATTCCGATAACGAGGATTTGGCGATGGATGCCCTATGGTTCTGTTGCCGGGGCATCGGGCTGACCGACGACGTCATCGCGCGCTATATCGACGCATGAAAAAGGGCGAGCCTGCGGGCCCGCCCTTCTCCAACAGATATCAGACAACCGTGCCTAGCTGATGACGTAATCGGCCATCTTCGGCGCTGCCATGGCTTCGGCAAAGGCGTCGTAGCTCCACGGCCAGCTTGCCGGAACGCCCGTGGCATCGAGGTACCAGCTCGAACAACCCGAACCGAAAATCGTCTTCTTGGCTGCGGCGATACGCCGTTCCTCGTAATCTTCGTGTGCGGCCGCGCTCGGCGCGACAGCCTTCGCCTCACCCTTGCGGATCAGGTCGAGCAACTGCTCGATATAGTCCCACTGGCGTTCAGCAATATCGATAAGCGAGAAGTTGCCCACTGGCCCGGTTGGCCCGTTGAGCATGAAGAAATTGGGGAATTCCGGGATTGTCACGGCATAATAGGCCGTCGGGCGCGTGGCCCAGGCATCGTCCAGCGAACGGCCGCCTTCGCCCAGCACCGTGGTCGGACGGATAAAGCGATCCGCCTTGAAACCCGTTGCAAGGATCAGCGTGTCGAGTTCGTGGAACGTGCCGTCCTTCATCCGCACGCCTTTCGGTTCGACCCGTTCGATACCGCCCGTTTCGACATAGACCGAAGGCTTCTGCACTTCATCGTAATAGCACCAGGAATAGACCAGCCGCTTGCACGCCGCCTGATAATTCGGCGTCAGCTTCGCCCGCAGTTCCGGATCGGTGATCTTGGCATTGAGATACTGTTCGCACAGATCCTGCACCGCCTTGATCTCGGGGCTGTTGAAGTCGGTGATACCGTCAGTGAAGCGGCGGACATTGCCGATATATTCATCGCTGAAGCGGATCGCATCCATCAGCGCAGGGTCATTGCGGAAGGCTTCGCGGTCTGCATCCGAATAGGCAAACTGTTCGACCGGCATGATCCACTGCGGCGAACGCTGGAAGTGGACCAGCTTCTCCACCTTGTCGGCCAGTGCCGTGACAATCTGGATACCGGTGGAACCACAACCGACCAGACCCACCTTCGCGCCATCGATCCGGGCGTCATCATCCCAACGGGCGGTATGGAACGCATGGCCTTCAAAGGTGTCGAGACCGGGAATATCCGGCACATTAACATGGTGCAGCACGCCCGATGCCGCGATCACGACGTCGACCTCGACCTGTTCACCGCCAATCAAGCCCAGCTTCCAGACCTGCCGTTCATCGTCCCACGCGGTAGAAACGACTTCGCTGTTGAAACGGATATGCGGCGTCACGCCGTACTTTTCTGCCGTCTTCTCGAAATAGGTCTGGATTTCACCGCCATCGGCATAGAACGCCCTCCACTCCGGATAGGGTTCGAAGCTGTAGGTGTAGGCATGGGCAGGCACGTCGCACGTCAGGCCCGGATAGCGGTTTTCACGCCATGTGCCGCCCAGACGCGCCGCTTTTTCATAGACGGTGAAGTCTTCGCCACGCTGCTTCAGCCTGATGGCCGCGAGCACACCGGCCATGCCGGCCCCGATCACCGCATAGCGCAACTTGCGTTCTGACCCGTTATTCACAGAGGACATATCCAAACCTCGTTCCCGTTACTGTTCTGATGGTGGGCAGTCGCACAGTCTGCGCCTGCCCACATCACCCGATAGGGTTACGTAACGGAGCGAAATGAAATTCCTGTCCCGCCCCGATCAACGCATCAGCGCGCCGCCATTGACGTGCATGACCTGCCCGTTGATCCAGCGGCCGTCTTCGGACAGCAGCAGGGCCACCATAGCCGCGATATCATCCACGCTGCCCAGCCGGGTGCTGCTGACACCCCGGAGGCACTGTTCGACGAAATCAGGGGGGACCTGCCCGCCCGCGATCATTTCCGGTGTCAGGACGAAACCGGGGGCAACGGCATTGGCGGTAAGCCCTTCCTTGCCCCAACGCCGGGCGACGTGGCGCATCAGTGCGTTCAGCCCGCTTTTCGACGCGGCATAGGAAGGGCGGGTCGGCTCACCCTCATGCCCGGCTGCCGAACTGGTGTAGACGATCGCACCCCCGCCACTGGCCAGGAGATGCGGCAGGACCGCCTTGGTGCAACGCAGATGCCCGCGCAGGTTCACGTCGATCGTGCGATCGAACACCTCCAGATCGACGTCGAGCGCATCGCTGTCCTGAAAGATTACGCGCAAGTCCGCCGCGTTGATATGCGCGCCATCCAGCCTGCCAAAATGATCCACCGCGGTTTTCACAGCCGCATCCACAGCCGCCTGATCGGTGATATCGACCGCCACGGAAATGGCATCGCCACCGACTGCACGCACACCGTCGGCAACAGCCGCCGCGGCATCCCCATTGATGTCCGCCACGCACACGCGTGCGCCTTCCTTGGCAAGCCGTCTGACCGTGGCCGCACCAATGCCGGTGCCTGCGCCGATAACGATAACGCACTTGCCTTCCAGCCGCTCACTCATCCCGGGATCTCCTCCATGCAATATATGAGGTGATGGCTAACTTGCGGCTTGGGGCGGTGCAAGGTGATGGCCGCTTTTGTGTCCGCCTTGGCACCTTATGCCGCTTGCCGTGCAGGCTGCGAAAGTGCGACCTAACCGGCCGCTGCGCCGCCGCGTCGCAATTCGCCATGAAGAAAATGATGGAGCTGCGCGGCCATGGTCGCGATCCCCACTTGCGGATCGCCCTCCCAATTGCGCACCCCCAGATAATAGCATGCGCGGTCGAGCTGGCTAAGCACCAGCCCAATACGTAACCGCGCGTCGGGATCGTACCGCAGATGGGCCAGCCCCGGCTCGCTGTCGGCGATCATGTCGGCCAGGACATCCTGATAGCCAGAGGTTTTGCCGTAAATTTCCTGATCCAGCAGCGACGCCTGCGCAAGGATGACGCAAACCGCTTCGTTCTCGCGGTAAAAGCGCACCATACGCGCGCACCAGCCGGTCAGTTGTTCCAGCGTTTTGCCAGGCAGATTCGCCAGTTCGCGATAATGCGGTTGCCAGACGGGCGCGAAGCGATCGGCTATCTCGGCAACAAGGGCCTGCATCGACGCGAAATGGGCATAGAACGATGCCCGGCTGACATGCGCCTCCTTGAGCACATCAGCCACGACACAGGCGGCATACCCCTTGCGCGTGAAGACGCGCACCGCCCCTTCCACCAGACGATCGCGCGTGGCCTCGCGCTGGGCCATTTGCAAGGCGTTGCCCCTGGCGTTGGGCGGCATGCCATCGGCATCTTCCATAGCGATTGCGTCGGCCATACAAACTGTATAGTCAGACAACTACACCGGCGGCAAGCCTTGATGCAGGTGGCCTGCCCCGGCCAAACGATAATCATAATGCGGAGCCTGAACCATGACCTCGAACCGTTTCCCTCACCTCCTCTCGCCCGGCCGGATAGGCACCATGGAATTGCGCAACCGCATCGCGGTGACCGCAATGGGGGTCAGCCTGTCCGAAGACGATGGGACCGTGGGTGAACGGCTGATCGCCTATCACGAAGAACAGGCCAAAGGCGGCGTCGGGCTGATTATTTCCGGGGTGGCCAGCGTGGCATGGCCCGTGGGTTGCGTGGCGTGGCAGCAGACAGCCATTTCAGACGACCGCTTCATCCCCAACCTCACGAAATTGACAGAACGCGTGCATGCCCATGGCGCAAAAATCGCCGCGCAGCTCCACCACGGCGGGCTGGTCGCTGGCTATGCCGCCGCGCGCTGGGGCCACCCCCTCTGGGCACCGGCCATTCCCCCTGCATCGAAAGGCAACTTCACCGACTACTTCCTGATGGAAGAACTGGCCGGTCTCGCCGGCATGACACCGCCTGAGATCAAGGTAATGGAACAGGCCGATATCGATCTGGTCGTCCAGCAATTCGCCGCTGGCGCCCGCCGCGCAAAGCAGGCCGGGTTCGATGGCGTCGAAATCCACAGCGGGCACGGCTATTTGCTGTCCTCTTTCATATCGCCCCTGACCAACACCCGCACCGATGCCTATGGCGGATCGTTGGAAAACCGCATGCGGTTGGTGCTGGAAGTGGTCGGCGCCGTCCGTGCAGAAGTCGGCCCGGACTATCCGGTATGGGTAAAGCTGGATTCGCGTGAAGTCGGCAAACCCGGCGGCATCACCGTGGAAGACGCGCAGCAATCGGCAAAGATGCTGGAGGCAGCCGGTGTCGATGCCCTGACCATGACCACCTATCACGATACCGGGGACGGCAAACTGCATTCGGAATCGCACACACCACATGTGGATGCCTGGAACCTGCCCGCGACGGCAAAAGTGAAGGCGGCGGTATCGATCCCGGTGCTCGGTTCTGGCCGCGTCGAACCCGATGTGGGCGATCGCGCAATTGGCAAAGGCGAAGTCGATTTCATCGCCATGGGGCGCAAACTGTTGGCTGATCCGCACCTGCCGAACAAACTGGCTGCGGGTAATCCCGAAAAGGTGCGCCCTTGCATCTATTGCTACACCTGCATCAGCGCGATCTACATGAGCGATCACGCCCGTTGCGCGGTCAATCCCGAACTGGGGTACGAATATCAACAAAAGCCCAAACCTGCGGGCAACCAGCATATTGCCGTTATCGGCGGCGGCCCCGGCGGCATGGAATCGGCCCGCAGGCTGGCAGCCCTTGGCAACAAGGTCACGCTGATCGAAAAGAGCGACCGTCTGGGCGGCACGCTGCGCTTCGCCTCGCTCGCTTACGAACCCAACGAACGCCTGCTGAACTGGCTCCGCGCCGAAGTGGCGGAAGCCAGCATCGACGTGCGCCTTTCCACCGAAGCAACCCCGGAACTGCTGCGCCAATTGGGCGTGGACAAGGTTATTGTTGCCACGGGCGCCATTCGCGGCATGCCACCGATCCCGGGCAACGATTTGCCACATGTGTTCTCCGGCGATGACATGCGCAACATGATGCTGGGCGAAAGCTCCAGCGAACTGAAGCGCAAGACCGGCCTGCTCACCCGGATGGCAACCAAAATCGGCGCCGCCACGGGTGTGACCGCCAATCTCGACGTGGTGCGCAAGGCCACGCATGCGTGGATGCCGCTGGGCCAGAACATCGTGATTATCGGCGGCGAACTGGTCGGTATCGAACTGGCCGAATTCCTGCATGAACGGGGGCGGACGGTCACGGTGGTGGATGAGGCCCCGCGTCTGGGCAAGGGCCTTCTCCTTGTGCGCCGCATGCGCATTCTTGCCGAACTGGCGGAACATGGGGTGTCGCTGCAGGCCGGTGCGGCGGATATCACCATCGACAAGGACGCTGTCCGCTTCGTCGATGCAGCGGGACAGGCGCAGACCGTACCCGCCGACAATGTGATCGTGGCACGGGGTGCCGAAGGCAATCTGGCGCTGGCGGAACTGCTGCGCGCCGAAGGCTTCACAGTGGAAACCGTGGGCGATGCCAATGGCGTGGGCTACATCGAAGGGGCGATGCGCGGCGCGGCAGAAGCCGTGGCCGCCATCTGATGGCTGTTACAATCTATTACTTGCAAACAACAACCAATCGCGTCTACCACTGCGCGTGACGGTCAGGCCTGCGGGCGGACCGGCGAACAATTTACCCTGTTGGGGCGGAGGGGGAACTCTTCGCCCTTTTTTTGTGCCAGTGCATTGGCGACCCCGCGGCAGGCGGGCGGATCAGCACTGTCAATGCTGGCTGTTCAACCGATAACGATGGGGGGTTCGCCCTTCAGCTTCGCGGAAGGCGCTGGTAAAACTGCTGACATGGCTGAACCCGCAACGATAGGATATTTCCTTGATCGGCAAGCCGGTTTCCCGCAGCATCTGGCGCGCTTGGCGCAGCCGCATGCCCGCCACGAACTGGCTGAACCCCAGACCACTCGCCTGCTTCAACGCGAGGGCCAATTGCCGCGCCGTCACCCCGCACAGATCGGCCGCCTCCGTCAAACTGGGCCGACCTGCGATGTTCTGCGCACAATAGGCTTCCAATCTGCGTAACTGTTCGTTCGCCGACAATCCGTCTTCATCCCCTTGCGCCAGCCGAAGCAGATCGACAGCCAGCGTGGCAGCAATACCGGCGATCAAGGTCTCGCTACCGAGACCGGGGTTCAACGTTTCCTCCGCGATGCGTTCCAGTGCCCGCACGATGTCGCGATTGCGGATATCGGTGCATTTTTCCAGCCGCGCGACATCAGATGGCCCGGCATTGGCGAAGGTTCCGTTCTGCCCGTGCTGTTCGAACCGGCACATCAGCATGGATGCCCCCGCTTCCTTGCCGAACATGTGCAATCCGATCCCCGCGGGGACATAGCTGACAGACCCGAACCGGCGGTACGGGCTGCGCGCGCGCCGTGAAATATAGCAGGCGTGAATATCGACCGGCGTGCGCGACAGGTTGAATGCCACCACATCGTGGCGCGCCGGTGCTAATTCCATCTCGCGCCCGAACCGCGCATCCTCGATCGTCACGTTCAATCCCGGAAGGTTCATTTCCACCACGCATACCCTTTCCACGGGCGGGTTGCGCACGCGCCGCTGTCATACGCAGCCGTGGCATCTCTCCCTAACTGGTGGTGGCGAGCCTAACGCACCGGCCATGCACCATACCTGAAAATCTTATATACTGCCGCGCGATGGATCAACAACTTGCCCCTTCGTCCGGCGCGCAGCCCCGCGCTTCAACCTCACCAGTGCGTGTCGGCATTGTCGGCGCCAATCCTGATCGCGGCTGGGGATCGGGCGTGCATCGCCGCGTTATCGATTATCTGCCCGACTTCGAACTGACTGCCGTGTGCACCACGCGGCAGGATACCGCAGAAAAGGCCGCCAGCCTGTTCGGCGCGCGCCATGCCTTTACCGATCCCGCGCAACTGGCTGCGCATCCCGATGTCGATCTTGTCGCGGTTTGCGTTCTGGCCCCGCACCATTACGCGATCGCCCGTTCCGCCCTGCTCGCCGGGAAGCATGTCTATTGCGAATGGCCGCTGGCGATCACTCTCGAGCAAGCGGAAGAACTGGCGCAGATCGCCGCAGATCGCGGGGTGAAGGCCATGATCGGGCTGCACCTCAATGGTGCCCCCGCCCTCCGCCATGCCGCATCGCTGGTGCAGGATGGCTTCATCGGCACGATGCAGGATATCAACCTGCACGTGCGTGTGCCGGGTTCGATCACGCAGACCATGGCGACGCGCGCCCATGGCACCCATCTTCTGTCGATCTACGGGGGCCACCTGCTGGGTGCGATCAGCAGCCATTTCGCCCCGATTGTGGGCTGGACGGCACGTTCGGCAATCCATCTCCCGCCGTTCGACGAAACCGGAACGCCCTGCACGCGCGATGCGCCCGATCATATCCTGATCCATGGCAAATTGGCCAATGGCGCACTGTTCAGCCTCGATCTCGGCAGCATGTCGTTTGCGGGTATGGAATCGCACTGGCGGATCGGCGGCAGCGGTGGAACGCTCCGTCTCGATTCGACCGCGCCCGATATGCCCGCGATGGAAGCGCTCACCCTATCCGGGGCACAGCTCGGACAACCGGTGCAGCCCCTGCCCCTGCCCGAAGCGCTCGATTGCACTGCCATTCCGCGCGCACCGCTGCGCTATTCGGCCTATCCCGGGGTGGACGCATCGCGCGATGCGCTGGTTTCGATCGGCAATCTTTATGAAGATCTGGCCCGCGCCATTCATGACGGCACGCAACCCTTTCCCGATTTCGCACACGGCGTGGCAATCCAGCGCCTCGCCGCCGAGATCGACCAGACATTGATCGCCAGCGCGCAACAGGGCGCGGCTCATAACGAGAAGGATAGACCATGAACCCGACCGCAGAACAGGCTTCCGCGCCACCGGCAGCCGATAACGATTCCGAAGTCACATCCGGCAATGCCGTGAGCTACATGAACAACCGCAAGCTGATCCACACCGACAGCAGTGTACTCGTCAGTTCGTCGAACTGGCTCAATGAACCGCGTGTGCGCGAATGGGTGGCGACCGAAAGCCTCCGGCGCAACGGACATGATTATCCGCTACTGTTCGGCATGGCATCAATGGTCAACGGACTGGACGATGCCCGTGATAACGAACGCATCGATGCGCTGATCAAGGCTGAACGCGCAATCAACCCGGCGCTGGATGCATGGTTCGAGGAGCGCTTCATCTCCACTTTCTCGATGGACGATCTGGCGCGCAATCCCGCCGGCTCTGTCGGGCGGCTGCTCTACGACCATATGGATGCACTGGGCCTCTCACCCGAACTCCTGCATCAGCGCATGGAAAACCCCGATTGGGCGCCTGAAAGCGATTTCGACTATTTCACGCTGCGCACGGGGCAAACGCACGATCTCGATCACCTGCTGGGTGAAGTCGGCTTCGATGTCATCGCGGAGATCTTCCCCACCGGCCTGCGCACCGGCAACATGTTCGCGCATATCAGCCCCGAACTGGCCGGGCAGTTGCTGGCCACGAATACCATGGTGATTTTCCCCTGGTTCATGCGCTGCATCCTGAACTATCCGGAAGCCTGGCCGATGATGTGGCACAACCTCAACCACGGTTACGAAGTGGGCCAGCAATCCGATCTGCTGTTCACCGCGAAACTGGAAGATATCTGGCACCTTTCACCCGCCGAAGCCCGCGATGCCCTGGGCGTGCGCGGGTGGAAAGGCCCGAATGACAGCCGGGCGGCCTCGCGCATCTTCGGCGAAGGGTATGAAATCATCTGATGGATGTACGATCCGAACTCTAGTCAGTATTTGCTTACAAGAACATTGACTCTCCTGCTCCGCCGATGTTTCTGACGGTACGGTCGGTTGGCGAATGCAACCGTATCCGTCTCGATCAGAAATACTACGGAGCAGGATGAAAATGGGCAGCTACAAGGTCACCGATGGCGTCGTCGAACTGGGCAAGGTGCGTTTGCCCCTGCCCGATACCGTCAGCCCCGAAGCGCGCGCCTATCTCAGCTTCGACCCCAATCAGGGGCAGCCTGAAGATGCCGCCCCCCTGCCGATGTGGAAAATGCGCGATGCCCTGGCCCCGGCGTTCGAAATGCTCAACCAGCAGGCCCAGCAGGCCTATCCCGTCGATATCGAGGAAGTGCAGATCGCGGGGGTACGCTGCCACCGGGTGAAGCCGATCGATGCGCCGGAAGCCAACAAGACCAAGGTCCTGATCAACCTTCACGGGGGCGGCTTCGTGCTCGGCTCCGGCTCGCTCGGCGAAGCGATCCCGATCGCCAATGAAACACAATGCGAAGTGATTGCGGTGGATTACCGGCTCGCCCCGGAACACCCCTATCCCGCCGCCGTGGACGATATCGTCGCGGTGTATCGCACCGTGCTGGAATACCATGCCGCCAACGACATTGCGCTGTTCGGCACATCGGCTGGCGGCTTCCTTACCGCGATGGCGATCATGCGCTTCAAGCAGGAAGGGCTGCCCCTGCCCTGCTGCTGCGGAGTATTCACCGCGGGCGGCGATTTCGCGGAACTGGGCGACACGTTCCATTACCTGACACTCGCCGGTTTCTATGGCCATGTCGGCGCACCGATGAACGATCCCTCCAGCGAACGCGCGGCGTTTCTGGGCGACGCCGATCCCAATGATCCGCTGGTTGCCCCGATCAAGGGCGATCTTTCGGACTTCCCGCCCACACTGCTGGTAACCGGCACCCGCGATGCGGTGCTGAGCTCCGCCGCGATGTTCCATCTCGCACTGCGCAAGGCCGGGCGCGATGCCGAACTCTACGTCTTCGAAGCGATGGCGCATGCTTTCTGGTACAGCGTGAACATGCCTGAATCCCGCGAAGCGATCCACATCATGGCGCGCTACTTCGAGAAGCACCTGTTTTCCTGACAGCATCGGGGCCGCCGTCGCGAACGGTGACGGCGGCAACGGCAATCGCCCCGAAGTCCTGTTCAGTACAAAGAGGAAGGCAAGCAAATATTGATCGCCATTGGAAACGGATTGTCTTCGGTGGCCACATAAATGCAAGTAACCACAGAGACCTGCGCCTTGACCTCAACCCAGTTTGCTTTAGCACATACCGGTGTGGGGGAGGAAGAGAACGGCCTATATTTGGCGCCGTCGTCATAGCAGGACGTTCGCGAACATCGCGCATGCCGCCCCTTCATTGAAACGCCCAAAGAGGCGACAAAGGGGAGATGTATGATGCTTGCCAATTCGCGAATATTGAAAAATGCCCTGTTTGCATCCGCCGCATGTGGCCTTGTCAGTCTGGCACAACCCGCGCTGGCGCAGGATGGGACCACCACGAATGACAATCGCGAAATCGTCGTCACCGGCACGCTGATCCGCCAGACATCGAGCCCTTCGCCCCTTGCCGTGGTCAGCGGGGAAGACATCGCGGCGCGGGCGCTGACCAATGCCGCCGAACTGGTGAACACCCTGCCATCCAACTCGGGCTCGGAAGCGGGAACCGACCAGTTGGGCCAGCCGCTCACATCCGGCACGGCCCAGTTCAACCTGCGCAATCTCGGGCTTGGTTCGACCCTGGTCCTGCTCAATAACCGTCGCCACACGCTGTCCGCTGTGGCCAACAACGATGGCAGCACCTTTGTCGACATCAATTCGATGGTGCCGCTGATCGCCGTGCAACGGCTGGAAGTCGTCAAGGACGGCGCTGCGGCCACTTATGGGTCTGATGCGGTCGCAGGCGTGGTGAACTTCATCACCCGCAAACGGGTGGAGCGTCCCGAGTTATCCGCACGAGTCAATTTCATAGATGGCGCCCGGCAGATCAACGTGGACGGCATTGCCGGCTTCGAAGTGGCGGGCGGCGATCTGGTGATTGCTGCGTCCTACTACAAAAGCACGCGTCTGGAATCGTACAAGCGCAAATTCTCCACCGCATCCACCTTCGGTCGCCCCGCGTGGCATTCGGTGTCGAGCTACGGCATGCCCGGCTCCTACTACCTGCCGAGCATCAAGAATTACCGGCCCGATCCCGATTGCACCAATGGCGCGTTCCCCGATAGCTACAAGAACTCGCCCGCCGACGCATTCTGCCGTTTCGATTTTTCAGGCTATTACGACCTGATCCCGAAGGAACAGCGGATACAGGTCTTCGCCAGTTATAACACCACGCTGGGCGATGCGATCAACTTCAACCTTGAAGCGGCCTACGCGAAAACAAAGAACACGAACACATCGTCGCCGTCCTTCCCGATCCTCGCGGTATCGCCCATTGTGCCCGCATCCCACCCCGACAATCCGTTCGGCGAAGATGTCTACTTCCGCGGGCGCATGCTGAACGGGTCCTATGGCCCGTCGATCACGCATAACAACTATGAAACATTCCGGATTGCTGGCGGGCTCGACGGCGAACTCGCGAAAAGCTGGAACTGGTCGGTCAACGCAACCTACAGCCAGCAGACCGCGCTGTACAACAAGCCTGACACGATCAAGTCCGCGTTCATCAACGCGCTGAACGGCCTGGGCGGATCAGGCTGCAACCCGGCCACCGGCACTCCTGGCGTGGGCAATTGCCATTACTTCAACCCGTTCGGGTCTGCCTATCTCGGCACGGGCACCGCCAACAGCCCTGAACTGGTCAAAAGCCTGATTGGCTATTCCGACATGCACGGCAAGGCCTCGCTGTTCACTGTCGACGGCGTCGTCTCGGGCGATCTGTTCCAGTTGGGTGACAAGCCGGTTCAGGCCGCTGTGGGCGTGCAATATCGGCGCAGCACCTTCCGCCACAATTGGGGCGATCTCATCAACGCTGGTGAACTCATCACGCTCGGTCAGGCCCCGGACTTTTCCGGATCGCAGGAAACCTATTCGGTGTTCGGCGAACTGAAAGTGCCGCTCGGCACCATCGCCGAAGCGAATTTCTCCGGGCGTTATGAAAAATACAAGGGCAGCTTCGGCCGCTTCACGCCCAAGATTTCCCTGCTTGCCTATCCGTTTGAGATGCTCACCCTGCGCGCCAGCTGGGGCAAGGCATTCCGTGCGCCGGGCGTGTATCAACAGTTCGCGGTACAGTCCGCGCAACCGGGTGTGACCGATCCCAAATCGGCCGCCTTCGTGTTCGTCAACACGCGAACCTTCGGCAATCGCAATCTTGATCCGGAACGCTCCACCAACTGGAACCTGGGGCTGACCTTCACCCCCGTGCGCAATGTCGAACTCAATTTCGACTATTATAACTTCAAGTACAAAGATCTGATCGTGAAGGAAAATCCGCAACCCTTCATCAATCAGGCACATCTTGATGATCTGGCCGGGCTGACCAACACCCCGGCGCAGCAACGCGTCCACCGCGAAATCAATGGCAACCTGCAGATGGTGGACCTGAACTTTATCAATGCCTCCTCCGTCGAAGTCGAAGGTTTCGATGCGGGCGCGCGGATATGGTTCGAAACCGGAATTGGGCGCATCGAAGCCCGCGCCGATTGGGCCCATGTGGTGAAGTACGATATCCGCACTGTCGCCGGCGGGGCCGTGATCGATGGTGTGGGGAGCGTCAATTTCAACAACCTCGGCCGATCCATGCCGCAGGATCGCGTGGAATATGGCGTGTACTGGTCTTCCGGCGCGCACAGCCTGAACGTGTTGGGCCACTATATCAGCGGCTACAGAAACGACCGTGCGGGCATCACCAACCCGCGTATCAAATCGCACAACACCTATGACGTCCAGTACAGCGTCACGCTCGATGGCCTGTTGGGCCTGGGCGGCACAACCCTGTCGGTGGGCGCCATCAACGTGTTCGACAAGGATCCACCGGTTGCCCAGCTTTTCCTGGGGTTCGATCCGATGATCCACGATCCGCGCGGCCGTGTGGTCTACGTCGGGCTAAATCAGAAACTGTGAAAGCCAACCCCCTGCCAGCTATCAGACTGGCAGGGGAACCTTCCCCATTTTTCGCGGACTTGGATATTCCCAAGCGGGTCAAAGTCATCCTAAGCAGGCAATCCGGGATAGGATGATTTATGACAGAACCTGATGCAAACCCTGCGGCGCAGCCATTGACATCGCGCCAGGCCAATTATGCCTTGATCGTTTTCCTGCTCGCCTATGTGCTGTCCTTCGTCGACAGACAGATTCTGGCGCTGATGGTCGATCCGATCAAGGCGGACCTTGGCATCAACGATGTCCAGATCGGGCTGTTGCAAGGGTTTGCCTTTGCCGTTCTCTACGCTGTGATGGGCCTGCCGTTCGGCATGTTGGCGGATCGCGTCTCGCGCCGGAAAATCATTGCCGCCGGGGTGATTTTCTGGAGCCTGGCCACCGCCCTGTGCGGCCTTGCCCGCAGCTTTGCCACGCTGTTCGTTGCCCGCATCGGCGTTGGCGTGGGCGAAGCGGCCCTGTCACCTGCTGCCCATTCCTTCCTCAGCAGCGCCTTCCCGCGCGAAAAGCTGGGACGCACCATGGCGATCTACAATCTGGGAGTGACCGGGGGCACCGGGATCGCACTGATCATCGGTGGGGCGGTCGTCCAGCTTATCGCCAGCAGCGGCAATGTGCATTTGCCCGTGTTCGGTGAACTGCGCGCCTGGCAAACTGCGTTTCTGGTCGTTGCAGCGCCTGGACTGATCCTGGCGCTGATGGTCCTGGCGACAAAAGAACCGCCCCGCCCACCCGCCAACAAGGATACCGGCAAACACAGCGTGCCCTTGCGCGAGGTGTTCCGTTATATCTGGACCAACAAGCGGACCTATCTTGGCATCTACCTGTCCGCCGGGATGTTCGGGATTTTCGGCTATAGTCTGGCCGGATGGTATCCCACGCTGCTGCAGCGCGACTTCGGCCTCGACGCAGGTCAGGCCGGCACCCTTATCGGCCTCGCCTATGCGATTATGGGCAGCCTCGGGCTGATCTGTGGGGGTTCACTGGCCGACCGGCTCACCAAAAAGGGCTATTTCGATTCCAACCAGCGCGTGGTGGCGTGGGTCGGCGCGGCTGTGGTTATTCCCGCCACGCTCACCCCGCTGATGCCGAACTTGACCCTGTTCACGCTCCTGCTGCTGCCGTCGATCTTTCTGTTCTACAACTTCTTCGGCTGCTCCATCGCCGCCGTGCAGCTGGCCTCACCGGTGACCATGCGCGGCACCAATTCCGCGATCTATCTTATGATCAACAGTTTCATCGGGCTGTCAGTGGGGTCGGTTGCGGCGCCTTTGACGAACAAGTACGTGTTCGGCGATACCAACCTTGCCATGGCACTGGCGGTTGTCACCGCAATCGGGTGCGGTTCGGCGGGCCTGTTCGCGCTCTGGGGTCTGAAACCCTATGGCAAGCTGGCCGAAAAACAGGCGGCGGTGATGGCGCAGCAATGACCCGCCATGCGCCGGTCCCGCACCGGTTTCTGCATGCGACGAGACGCGTGGGCACCTAGCCCTGCAATTCGTGTTTCAGCACCTTGCCTGCGGCATTGCGCGGCAGATCGTCGACGAACACCACGCTGCGCGGCACTTTGTAATTGGCCATGTTGTCGCGTGACCAGCCGATAATATCCTGTTCGTTCACCTCGGTATCGGGACGCAGCACGACAAACGCCTTGCCCACTTCCCCCAGCCGTTCGTCCGCCACCCCGATCACCGCCACCATCGACAACGCCGGATGGCGCGAAAGCAGGCTTTCGACTTCGGCCGGGTAGACGTTAAACCCGCCGGAAATATACATGTCCTTCAACCGGCCGGTGATGCGGATATAGCCCGCCTCGTCCATCGATCCCACATCGCCGGTATGCAGCCAGCCGTCGGCATCGATCGCCTCGGCCGTGGCCACGGGATCATCCAGATAACCGACCATCATAGCCGGGCCGCGCACGCGAATTTCACCGCTTTGCCCGCGTGGCAATTCCTGCCCCTCAGGCCCAGCGATAATCACCTCATTACCCGGCAGCGCGCACCCCACGGTGTTCGCGATAATCTCCGCCGGATCGCCCGGCACACAGCTGGTGATGACGGTATATTCGCTCATCCCGTATGCCGTGGTGAGATCTTTCATCCCCAGTTCGTTGCGGATGCGATCGATCAGGACGGCGGGCACGGACGTGGACCCGCTGGTCCCGCCACGCAGGGAAGAACTGTCAAACGGGTGCTTTTCCCGTTCGGCCAGCAAGGTCTGAAAAATCGTCGGCGGACCGGGGAAGAAGGTGATCCTGTCCTTTTCGATATGGCGGATCACCTGCCCCACATCGAACTGCGCCATCGGGTACATCACCGCTCCGGTGATCAGGCAGGCCACCCAGCCCACCTTGAACCCGAAACTGTGAAAGAACGGATTAACGATGAGATAGCGTTCGCCACGTGCGAGGCCGGTATTGGCGATCCACATCGCGATCTGGGGGATGACCCGGCCATAGGTCATCATCACCCCCTTGGGAAGCCCGGTGGTGCCCGAGGTAAATATCATGTCGGATACGATATCGGGATGCAGCGCATCAAACGCCGCGTCGACCGCCGGATCATCCGCGCCATGCCCCGTGGCAACGAAATCGGCAAAGCCGGTGTCGAGCAACACGATTTCCGCGAGGTCGGGCAGGTCTTCCCCTGCGAGGAGCGCGCGGTAATCGTGCCCCAGAAAGCTGTCGACCGTAAACAGCAGGCGGGAACGGGTGCGGCGCAGGATATCGCCTGCCTCGTGCCCCTTGAAGCGCGTGTTGAGCGGGATCAGCGTTGCCCCGCAAATCATCAGGCCAATCGCGGCCACCACCCATTCACGGCTGTTGGGTGCCCAGATCGCCACGCGGTCCCCTTCCCGGACGCCGCGTAGCAAAAGGGCCGATGCCGCAGCACGGCATTGGCCCCAAAGCTGGTTGAAGCTCCACGCTTCACCGTTTTCAACCAGCGCCGGGGCATCGCCCCAGCGCCGGGCAGCGAGCGCTGCCGCATGCGGAATGGTCTGCGGCAACGTTTCGGCCATTGTCAGGCGACTTCGAACAGCCCTGCAGCGCCCATGCCGCCAGCAACGCACATCGACACGACGACGTACTTCACGCCGCGGCGCTTGCCTTCGATCAGCGCATGGCCGACCAGACGGCTGCCGGTCATGCCGAACGGGTGGCCGATGGCAATACCGCCGCCATTCACGTTCAGCTTGTCCGGATCGATGCCGAGCTTCTGCTGACAGTACACGGCCTGCGAAGCGAACGCTTCGTTGATTTCCCACAGACCGATATCGTCGATCTTCAGGCCATTGCGTTCAAGCAGCTTCGGAATAGCGAAGACCGGGCCAATGCCCATTTCGTCCGCACCGCAACCAGCCACCTGGAAACCGCGATAGACACCGAGAACCGGCAGATTTTCCTTCTGCGCGGTGGCGAGGTCCATGATGACCTGTGCCGAGGCACCGTCGGACAGCTGGCTGGCGTTACCGGCGGTAACGAACTTGCCTTCCTGAATGACCTGACCGTTCTTGAAGACGGGCTTCAGTTCCGACAGCTTTTCGTACGTCGTGCCAGCGCGGATACCTTCATCCTGCGTCAGCGTGATGTCTTCCTTGCCGGTTTCGTTGCCTTCCTTGTCGAACAGCGCCTTCGTCACGTTGATCGGAACGATTTCATCGTTGAACAGACCCGCAGCCTGCGCAGCCGCCGCGCGCTGCTGGCTCTGTGCCGCGAAACGATCCTGCGCCTCACGGCTGACGTTGTAGCGTTCTGCCACCACTTCAGCGGTTTCGATCATGACCATGTAGGCATAGGGATCGTGCGCCTTCACGAATTCCGAGCGGTTGCGCCACTGCGGCGCATGCTTGTTGATCGTGAGCGAGACGTTTTCCGTGCCGCAGGCCAGCGCCACGTCGATTTCATTGGCCACGATGCCACGTGCCGCGAAAGCAATGGCATTGAGACCCGACGAACACTTGCGGTCCATCGTGAAACCTGCGGTCGAATCTGGCAGAACCGAACCGTGCACCGCCAGACGGCCGAGGTTGTAGCTCTGCGTGTTCCACTGGTTGGCGCAGCCCATATAGACATCGTCGATGCGTGCCGGGTCGATGCCCGCACGTTCAATGGCCGCGTTGACGACATGTGCCGCCATCAGCGGCGCTTCGGTGTCGTTGAATGCACCGCGATAGGCCTTGCCGACGGCGGTCCGGGCGGTGGAGACGATAGCTGCTTCGCGCATTTGCAATTCCCTGATTAAAAGCCGTGCATGTTCGACGGGCCCCAGTAGGCCCGCATTTCGATAACTTCATTGGCATCGTTGAAACGGAACGTGTCGATCACGTCGATCCGCTTGTCGGTGCCTTCAAAATGGAGGTTAACCGAGAAGGGGAACACCGCATAGTCTTCGACCACGCGGACCGGACCTTCCAGCTTGAGCTTGGCGCCCGTCTTCATCGATTCCGCATAAAAGGCGCGAACCGCGTCGCGCCCGACATGTTTGGGGGTGCCGATCGGATCTTCGACAGTGGCATCGACGGCATAAAGCGCGGCCACCCGATCGGGGCTGGCGGCATCGAAAGCCGCAATGTATTCTTCGACGGCTGCAACCATCTTGGCTGGATCGGGCATTGTCCTACTCCGTTGCGGGGCAGACACGGCATCGCCGCCTGCCCGTTCTGTGTCTCTGTTACCCATGTCTGCCGCATAGCCGGGCAGACCGCTGAAAACGGCGCCTGCCAGACACGTCATGCCGACCAGCGCCGTTTTCAAGACTGTCATTCCCTACTCGGGGAAATAGCGGTTGATCGTGTCGACCACACAGGCCGGACGATCCTTGCCTTCGATTTCCACCGTCACGCGAATGACGGCCTGGATCGCGCCGCCCTTCACTTCTTCGACCGACACGATTTCGCCAGTGCCGCGCACGCGCGAACCGACAACCACCGGATTGAGGAAGCGGGTCTTGTCCATGCCGACGTTCACGCCCGCAGTAAAACCGCGCACATCGATCATCTGCGGCATGAACATGTTGACGAGGCTGAGCGTCAGATAACCGTGGGCGATGGTCGCGCCAAACGGCCCGTCCTTGGCCTTCACCGGATCGACATGGATCCACTGATGATCGCCGGTGCAATCGGCAAAGGCATCGATGCGGTCCTGTTCGACCGTCAGCCACGCGCTGGGTTCCAGCGTGGTGCCTTCCTTGCCGAGCAGATCGCGCGGGTTGTTGAAAATCACTGCCATGGATCAGGCCCTCTGGCTGGAAACCGAAACGATTTCACCGGTCATGTACGATGCCAGATCGCTGGCGAGGAACATCATGACATTGGCGATTTCCCACACTTCCGCCGGACGGCCGAACGCTTCGCGTTCCACCAGCTTGTCGAGTGCTTCCTGCGTCGTCACTTTGGCAAGGAACGGGTGCATCGCGAGCGAGGGCGAGACGGCGTTGATACGCACGCCATATTCCGCCGCTTCGATGGCCGAACAGCGCGTGAAGGCCATCACGCCCGCCTTGGCTGCGGCATAGTGCGACTGCCCCTTCTGCGCACGCCAGCCGAGCACCGACGCGTTGTTGACCATGGCGCCCGATTTCGCCGCATACATCGTCGGCAGGAAGGCACGGGTCATGCGGAACAGGCTGGTCAGCGTCACATCAAGGACGCGGCTCCATTGGTCGTCGGTCATGTCGACCACGTCGACTTCACCGCCGAGACCGGCGTTGTTGATCAGCACGTCAACCTTGCCCAGCGCAGCCAGCGAGGCATCGCGCAGACCCTGCACGTTGTCTTCGTTGGTTACATCACAGACGAACGTGGCCGGACGTTCCACGCCCACTTCATCGGCGATGCGGTCGGCCGCTTCGCCCAGACGGCGTTCGTGGAAATCGCTGATCAGCAGCTTCGCGCCTTCTTCGGCCGCGCGCTTGGCAGCGGCGAAACCGATGCCCGTGCCGGCAGCGGCGGTGATGACGACAGTCTTGCCCTTCAGCAGATCGCGGGGTTCAGGATAAACGGGAATCAGGCTCATTTGTCACCTCTTGGTTCGCGAGGCAGGCCCAGCCCGCGCTCTGCGATAATGTTGCGTTGAATCTGGTTGGTACCGCCGTAGATCGTGTCCGAACGGCCAAACAGGAACATGTTGGGCAGCGCGCTCCACTCGTAAGCGTCGCCTTCCGCGATTTCACCGGCCTGACCGAGAACATCCATGGCCAGTTCGCCAAGATCACGGCGCCATGTGGCCCACTGGATCTTGTACGTCAGTGCCGCGCCATCAATCTGGGCGGAATCCGCATGCGATAGCATCCGCAGTGCGCCATACCGCATCAGGCGCAGGCCGATCTCAGCCTTGGCAATGCGTTGACGGATCACGGCATCCTTGTCGAGACCATTGGTCTTGGCGGCGGCAATGATCGCGTCCAGTTCGTTGCGGAAGCCCATCTGCTGCCCCAGCGTCGACACGCCGCGTTCGAAGGCCAGAAGGCCCATCGCCACGCGCCAGCCATCACCGGGGGTACCGATCAGGCTGTCTGCCGGGCAGCGCGCATCTTCGAAGAAGGTCTCGTTGAATTCGGCGTCGCCATTGATCTGTTCGATCGGGCGCACCTCGACCCCGGGCTGATGCATATCCATCATCAGGAAAGTCAGGCCCTTCGGCCCCTTCGAGCCTTCCTCGCTGCGGGCAACGACGAAGATCCAGTCCGAATAGTGGGCCAGGCTGGTCCAGACCTTCTGGCCATTGACCACCCATTCATCGCCTTCGAGACGGGCCTTGGTCCGCACATTGGCAAGGTCCGAGCCAGCATTGGGTTCGGAATAGCCCTGACACCAGATCTGCGTGCCATTGGCGATACCGGGCAGGAACTTTGCCTTCTGCTCTTCCGTGCCGAAAGCGAGGATCGTCGGGCCAGCCAATTCCACACCGATGTGGTTGGCGCGGTTCGGGCCACCCGCGCGGGCATATTCTTCCGCGAAGATTACCTGCTGCGCGATCGTGGCGTTACGGCCACCCCATTCTTCCGGCCAGCCGATCACCGACCAGCGGTTTTCCGCCAGACGCTGTTCCCAGTCCTTGCGGCGTTCGATCATGCTGTTCATCCCGGGCAGGCCCTTGATGTCAGCAAAATCGCCGTTTAGCTGGCTTTGCAACCAGGCAGCGCATTCGGCGCGAAATTGTTCTTCCGCCTGCGAAAAGCCGAGCTTCATGCTGCCTCTCCCATAATCAGGGCGGCAACCTGTTCGCGGTGCCAATCGCCATTGCCATACATGCTCAGGATCGAGCGGGCGCGCTTGAAGAACAGATGCGCGTCATGTTCCCAGGTAAACCCGATCCCGCCGTGAAGCTGGATCATGTTCCCGGCGCACATGAAGTAGGTATCGGCGCAGAAACTCTTGGCCGAATGCACGGCAAGGCGTGCCTCGTCCGAACCTTCGTCCACCGCACAGGCCGCCCAATAGACTGCGGAGCGGGCCTGTTCGATATCGACCAGCATATCCGCCAGACGATGCTTGTACGCCTGATACGAACCGATCTGACGGCCAAACTGAACGCGTTCCAGCGAATAGGCGACCGTGCGGTTCAACGCTTCCTGCGCGCCGCCCAGTGCTTCTGCCGAAAGACAAATCCATGCCCCGTTATGCAAGGCATCGCGCGCGGCGCCAGCATCGGCCAGAGGCTCTGCCGCCACACCTGCGAGCGAAACCGTGGCAAGCGGACGCGTCTGGTCCATCGTGGTATGCGTGGTGACCGAAACGCCCGGTGCATCCTTGCGCACGATCCACGCCCCATCGGCATTGATCAGCACAAAGACGTCAGCCGACGCGCCGTGTGGCACGAACTGCACATCCCCGGTCAACGTGTTGCCCGAAACGCTCAGGCCATAGATACTCTGCGCAGCGGCGATGGCTTCACCGCTGACCAGCTTGGGCAGCCATTCCGCCTTCTGTTCCTCGCTCCCGCCAGCAGCGATCGCTTGCGCGGCGGTGGCAAGGCCAAGCAGCGGCAGGGCAGCGACCTGCGCGCCCGCCGCTTCGGCGATGATGGCAAATTCAACCATGCCAAGCCCGGCCCCACCGAAGTCTTCCGGCAGGCCGACACCGGCAAGGCCGAGTTCGGTGCAGAACGATGCCCACAGTTCCCGATCGATCCCGTCCGCCTTCATGGCGGCGCGGGTACGTTCGCTGGTGGCATTGTCCTTGAAGAAGGCCTGGACCGTCTCTGCGATCATGACCTGTTCGTCGGTGAAGGCGAACTCCATGGCTCAGCCGGCTCCGTAAACGGGCTTGGCAGGTTCCCGTTCCTCAAGCAGGCGACGGACGATCGGATCCAGTTCAGCCGCCTCGAAACGGGCACCCTTGTTGTACGACGGGCTGTCAGTCCAGCCTTGCGACAGGAAGATATTGCCGCCTTTCAGCTCGAACACCTGGCCAGTCACACCCTTCGACCGTTCGGAAACGAGATAGGCCACCAGCGGCGCCATGTTTTCAGGAGCGAATTCGTCAAATGCACCGTCCGCGACGTCCATGTCGAACGCGCCGGTATCGGTCATGCGCGTGCGGGCATTGGGGGCCAGCGCATTGGCGGTAATACCCAGACGGGCCAGTTCAACGGCTTGAACCAGCGTCAACGACGCGATGCCACCCTTCGCCGTGGAATAGGCCGACTGACCGACAGAACCCTGCAGGCCCGCACCGCTGGTGGTGTTGATGATACGGCCGTCGACCGGATTGCCGGCCTTGGATTGGGCGCGCCAATATTCCGCCGCATGGCGGCTGGTGCAAAAATGGCCGCGCAGGTGCACGCGGATCACCGCATCCCATTCTTCAGGGCTGCAGGTAAAGAACATGCGATCGCGCACGAACCCCGCATTGTTGACCACCGCATGCAGCGCACCGAAATTGTCGAGCGCCGCTTCGACCATGCGCTTGCCCGCATCCCAGTCGGCCACGTCATCCGTGTTGGCGACAGCTTCGCCGCCCATGGCGCGAATTTCATCAACCACCTGTTCGGCGGCGCCCTTGGTCAGGCCTTCCTCGCCATGGGTGCCGACCCCGAGATCGTTGACCACAATCTTGCAGCCTTCTGCTGCCAAACCCAGCGCATAAGCCTTACCCAGACCGTTTCCGGCCCCGGTCACGATTGCTACGCGTCCTTCGCAAATACCCACTTCGTTACTCCTTCAAGACCTGAGGATCAGGCAGAGACCGGGATCAGCAGATGCTGGCTGAGATCCCCTGCCAGATCGAGCATGGAATAATCCCGCTCGGAAAAACGCCATTCGCCTTTTTCACGGACGAAGACGTCATGATAGCGCCCCGCACAGACCGCCTGCAGCGGCAGATCCGGCGTGGCTTGAAATACTGTGTAGTAAGAACGGCATGTCGCCGTCCCGGCCTTCTTGTCAACATCAACGATGGCATTGGTGATGACATGTTTGGTCCGGGGCGTGCCGCACGGATAAATCCGCACATTGGCCTGCCACAGGGCGAGCATCGGCGCCGCCCCTTCCAGAACCCCGCCGCCGGTCTTGATCTTCGCCTTGGCAAACAGTGCCGCGACATTTTCAAGATCGCCTGCGTCCATCAATTCCGCATAGCGATAGAGCAGGTTTCTGATCTTTGTTGCTGCGCCCATACCGATCCACTCCCAGACTGACTTGCCAGCACCGTCCCGATGGACCGGCGCTGGCAATAAAATCATGCCTCAAATGGATGAGGCGCAGCGCGTCAATCGCCTCAGAGGCGTTCGACGATCGTGACGTTGGCCTGACCGCCGCCTTCGCACATCGTCTGCAGGCCATAACGGCCGCCCGTGCGTTCCAGCGCGTTCAGCAGCGTGGTCATCAGACGGGCGCCGGTTGCACCGATCGGATGACCCAGCGCGATGCCGCCGCCGTAGATGTTTACCTTATCGTGCGGAATGCCCAGTTCCTTCATCCATGCCAGCGGCACCGATGCGAAAGCTTCGTTGCATTCGAACAGGTCGATGTCATTGATCGACATACCCGCTTTCTTGAGCGCATGCTGGGTCGCCGGGATCGGGCCAGTCAGCATCCAGATCGGGTTATCAGCACGGACCGACAGGTGATGGATACGGGCACGCGGCTTGAGCCCGTGGTCCTTCACAGCCTGTTCGCTGGCCACGAGCAGTGCGGCAGAACCGTCGCAGTTCTGGCTGGCAACACCGGCGGTGATCACGCCGCCTTCGTTGACCGGGTTAAGACCGGCAAGGCCTTCCAGCGTGGTCGTCGGGCGAATGGTTTCGTCGCGGTCCAGCCCTTCGAGCGCGGCGATTTCGCTTGCGAACCAGCCATTATCGGTGGCGGCCTGCGCGCGCTGATGCGAAGCGAGAGCGAACTCTTCCATCGCTTCACGGCTGATTTCCCACTTCTGGGCAATCATTTCGGCGGATTTGATCTGGTTGATTTCTTCAGTGCCATAACGGGCATCCCAGCCCTTGGCGCCGATGAACGGACCATCGTTAAACCCGAACTGCGGACCGACCATCATGGCCGAGGAAATCGGGATACGGTTCATCGCCTGGCTGCCGCCAGCGACAACCAGATCCTGCGTCCCGCTCATCACGCCCTGTGCGGCGAAATGCAGCGCCTGCTGCGAAGAACCGCACTGACGGTCGATCGTCACGCCCGGAACGTGTTCAGGCATCCCCGCCACCAGCCACGCAGTGCGACCGATGTCACCGGCCTGACCGCCAAGGGTGTCGCAGCAGCCCCAGACCACATCGTCAACGAGGTTGGGATCGATGCCGGTACGCTCGACCAGCGCGCTGATCGGATGCGCGGCGAGATCAGCCGGATGCAACTGGGCAAGCGAGCCCTTCTTGCGGCCAATCGGCGAACGGACGGCGTCGACAATATAAGCTTCAGGCATTTTCTGTCTCACGGGCAAAGGTCTGGTCTGGACCAGTCGGCTGAGTGAACATGCGGTTCGCAATGCGGCCGCGATGGAATGCTGGGCTGCCCCAGTATTGTTTCAGGGCCAATGCACGCTTGAGGAAGAGGTGCACGTCCACTTCCCAGCTGTAGCCCATGGCGCCATGCACCTGGATCGACGCCTTGGCCGCCTTTTCCGCGGCTTCCAATGCAACAAGCTTGGCATGGCTGATCCGGGCGCGGGCCTGTACGTCACGCTTCCCGATATCGGCTGCGGCGGCCAGAACCACCGGGCGGGCGAACTCAATCGCCACCTGCGCCGAAGCGAGGTGATGCTTCACCGCCTGATAGGAACCGATCGGCTTGCCGAACTGCTGGCGTTCCTGGGCATAGGCCACCGCCAGATCGACGGCACGCTGTGCCAAGCCGAGGCCCTGCGCCGCGCAGAACAGTGCGCCGCGATCCAGTGCCAAATCCCAGTCTGCCTTGCCCAGCGGCGTGGCATTGGCGACGTCCCATTCCACTTTGAACAGGCGGCGGAAAGGATCGATGCTCTCTTCGCGGGTCAGCGTGACCTGATCCGGGGTCGCCAGATAGGCCTCGCCATCCTTGTGCAGGATGATCGCACCGGCCAGATCGGCGTCGAGCACATAGGGGTTTGCCGGGTGCTGGATGGCGATGGTAGCCGAAGGATCGGCCAGCACTTCGCTATCGGGTGCCAGCGCGGCCAGCAGAGGCGCCGCTACACCGGCGCTTTCCGCCAGCGGTTCGGGCAGAGCCACGTAACCCGCCTTTTCCGCGATCAGCGCGAAATCGAGTTCGGTCAGGCCGAGACCACCCGCTTCTTCCGGCAGAAGCAGCAGGGTGAGGCCGGTTTCGACAATCGCGTTCCAGCGTGCATCGTCGCGCGCTTCACCACTTTCCATCTGCTTGCGCCAGTGATCGGGCGTGCAGGTGTCGCCAAACAGGGTCTGCGCCGTTTCGGCAAACATGCGCTGTTCGTCATTGAGGGTAAAATCCATGGTGCCCCTCCTTACTTGCGCGGCAGGCCAAGCATACGCTCGGCAATGATGTTGCGCTGAATCTCGTTCGAACCCGCATAGATCGGGCCAGCGAGCGAGAAGATATAATCATCCATCCAGTCGTAGGAGGCCGCATCGGGCGCTTCCTGCGTCAGTTCCGCCTGCGGGCCAAGAATGCCCAGTGCGGTTTCCGTCAGATGGATGTCCATTTCCGACCAGAAGATCTTGTTGGTCGATGCTTCCGGCCCGATTTTCGCCCCTGCCATCAGGCGCGACGCCGTCTGGTAAATGTTCAGAGCATAAGCTTCCGCATTCATGAACGCGCGCACGACATCGGCTTCGAGTGCCGGATCAGCGCTATCCCTGTTGGCTTCCCACAGTTCGGCAAGCCGGGCCGCCGCGACCTGATAGCGGGCGGGCGAACGCAGCATCAGACCGCGTTCAAAACCGGCTGTCGCCATACAGATATGCCAGCCCTGCCCTTCATCACCGAGGCGATTGAACGCGGGAACGCGGACGTCTTCCAGGAAGATTTCTGCAAAACCGACATGGCCGTTGATCTTCTTGATCGCATTCACGGTCACGCCCGGCGCATTGAGCGGGAAGAAAATCAGGCTCATCCCATGGTGGCGTTCGGTGCCCGGTGCGCGGAACAGGCCGAAAGCCCAGTCCGCGAAGACCGCGCGGCTCGACCAGATCTTGTGGCCGTTCAGCACATATTCGTCACCATCGCGCACGGCCGTGGCGCGCACCCCGGCAAGATCGCTGCCGGCCTGCGGTTCGGACCATGCCTGGGCCCAGATTTCCTCACCCGAGGCCATCGGGGGGAGGAACCGGGCCTTCTGTTCGTGCGTGCCGAATTCCATCAGCGTCGGACCCAGCAGGAAAATACCGTTCTGGTTGACGCGGCCGGGCGCCCCGGCGCGGTAGTATTCTTCCTCGAAAATCAGCCACTGGATCAGGTCCACGCCCCGGCCGCCATATTCCTTCGGCCAGGTCACCATGCCCCAATCGCCCTGCTTCAGCGTCGCTTCCCACTGGCGGTGGGCTTCGAATCCTTCGCGCGTGGCGTCGTAATGTTCCAGCGGCTGTGCCGGGACATGCGCTTCGAGCCAGGCCCGCACTTCCGCGCGGAATGCCTGCTGTTCGGGAGTGTAGGTAAGATCCATCAGAACGACGCTGCCTTGCCGGTTTCCACGAAAGCGTCACGCGCCTTCTGGCTGTCTTCGTGCATGTACATTTCGAGCGTGAAGCCCTGTTCCCAACGATAACCGCGATCAACGTCGCGCGCTTCGAGACCGTTCAGCGCTTCCTTGGCGATGACCAGCGCCTTGCGCGACTTGGATGCGATCACCTTGCAGAATTCGCGCGCTTCGGTTTCGAGATCGGCACGGGGCACGACCTTTTCAACCGCGCCCAGACGATAGGCTTCCTGCGCCGGAATGTTGCCGCCAGTGAAGAAGGCTGCGCGCACTTTGTGCAACGGCAGCATACGCGACATGTGGCTTGCCCCACCCATCGCGCCGCGGTCAACTTCGGGCAGCGAGAAGTAGGCATCGTCGGCCGCGATGATCGTATCCGACCCGCCGCAAATGCCAATGCCACCGCCGATCACAAACTTGTGCACGGCGACCACAACGGGAATTTCCGCTTCGTGAATAGCTTTGAACGTCAGATAGTTACCACGGTTCAGGATCGTGATCCGTTCGGGGTGCGCCTGCATTTCCTTGATGTCCACACCACCGCAGAACCCGCGCCCTTCGGCACGGATCAGGATGACGTTCACGTCCGGATTGCGGGCGGCCTCGTTGATGATCCCGGGGATCGACATCCAGGTGGCGCTGTCGAATGCATTGACCGGCGGCACGTCGAAGACGATTTCGGCGATGCGGTCCTTGATGGTCGTTGTAATCGGCATCTCTATCTCCTCACGCGCCAGCGGCGCACAGTGCCTGCAAACGTTCGTCCGCCTCGGCCACGATCCGGTCGATCAGTTCCTGGCAGCTCGGAATTTCATTGATGCGTCCGCCCACCACGCCGGTGGCCATGACGCCGTTCTCGATATCGCCGTCCACGACAGCCTTCTGGATCAGCATCGGCATGGTCGCGGCCATCATCGCCTGCTTCAGCGGCATGGCGCCATGCGAGGTCATGCCCTTGGCCGACTTGATCAGTTCGATCCACGATGCGCCGGTCTGCTTCTTCATCGCAAGGCTGGCTTCGATCGCGCGGCCCCACATGCCCAGCTTGCCGGACTTTTCGATGCGATCCATCAGTTTCGAACGGACCATGCGCTGCGGAATGCCGTCGAGCTTGGTGGTCAGCACGATCCCGTCGGTCGAGGCGCGCAGATATTCGCCCTTGGTGGTATCGGGAACCGGGCTTTCCTTGGTCAGCAGGAAACGGGTACCCATGGCAATGCCCACCGCGCCATAGGCCAGCGCCGCCGCCAGACCGCGCCCGTCGGCGAATCCCCCGCTGGCGATCACCGGCACCTGCACGGTATCAAGCACTTGCGGCAACAACACCGTGGTCGGCACCGAACCGGTATGCCCACCGCCTTCGCCGCCCTGCACGCTGACCATGTCAACACCCAGTTCGACCATTTTCTGCGCGTGTTTCACCGCACCCACGGTCGGAATGCACAGGATGCCCGCATCGCGGAAGCGGCCGATCATCTTGGCGTTCGGGCCACGCCCGAAACTGACCGCACGCACCTGATCCTTGTTTTCGATGATCAGGTCGACGATCTTGTCCGCGCCGGGCTGGAACGAATGGAAGTTCACCCCGAACGGACGGTCCGTGCCGCGGCGCACCTGCAGCAGCTTCTCACGCGCTTCATCCGGCGTCATCACCGCCGCGCCAAGAAACCCGAACGCACCGGCATTGGACGATCCGATCACCAGGCTCGGTTCCGCCACCCAGCCCATCGCCGTCTGGATGATCGGCACGCGGCAGCCCAGACGTTCCACCAAAATCGTGTTCAATGCGTTGTTCATTATTCGCTATCCGTATTCTTGGCGGCAGACTTGTTCGCTGCGGCCATCGACTTCGCATCCATGCCGCCGAGGCTGTTCGACGAGAGCAGGTCGCTCTGCGCATGGGCGAAGTGATGCATGTGGAAATGAGCGTCAGTGGCGCTGCGCTTGCCCCGCAGTTCCTCGACGTGATTAAGCGCCTGCTTGGTCAGCCAGTTGCCGAGACGCGGACGGCTGGCCAGCTCCTCACCCAACTGCTGCACATCGTTCAGCAGGTTTTCACGCGTGGTCAGACGATTGACCATGCCGAAATTGTAGGCCCGTTCCGCCGGAAGACGTTCGCCCAGCAGGATAAATTCCTTGGCGATGCGCGGCGGCAGTTCGAAACCGTGTGCAAAGTATTCCACGCCGGGAATCCCCATGCGGTTCACCGGGTCCTGGAAAAAGGCATCATCGGTCGCAACGATGATATCGCAGACCCAGGCCAGCATCAGCCCACCTGCAACGCAGGCCCCCTGCACCGCGGCAATCGTCGGCTTGGGCACATCGCGCCACCGGCGGCACATGGTGAGGTAGACCTCATGCTCACGCGTGTAGAGGAATTCGACACCCGGCTTGTTGGTGTGATCGGGGAACAGGCCAACCCGGTCCCAACTGGCGGTCACATCGCGGCCCGGCGTGCCGATATCGTGTCCGGCGGAAAAGTGTTTCCCTTCCCCACGCAGCACGATCGCACGCACCGCATCGTCATCAACGGCACGGCGAAACGCGGCATCCAGCGCATATGTCATCTGGCTGTTTTGCGCGTTGTTAAACTGCGGGCGGTTGAGGATGATATGCGCAACCGGCCCGACCACTTCATAGCGGACGGGCTCGTCAGTTTCGTAAACGATATCAGCCTTGGGCGTTTCGACCAGGCGATCCAGTTCGTTCATGAATTTCTCCAGGCCGCAGGACGTTCGAATGCCCTGCGGCTGTCTTCTCGATCAAGCCTTCACAATCACCGACGATCCGTGGCCGAACAAGCCCTGGTTTGCCGTGATACCAACTTTCGCGCCCTGCACCTGTCGATCGCCCGACTGGCCGCGCAGCTGCCAGGTCAGTTCGCAAACCTGCGCGATCGCCTGTGCCGGAACCGCTTCGCCAAAGCAGGCCAGACCACCGGAGGGATTGATCGGGATACGTCCGCCGATACGCGTCGCACCGTCACGGACCAGCCCCGCCGCATCACCGCGCGCGCAAAGCTGGAGATCTTCCATCCAGTCCATTTCGAGCGCGGTCGAAAGGTCGTAGACTTCGGCAACAGAAATGTCTTCAGGGCCAATCCCGGCTTCTTCGTAGGCCTTGCGCGGCAGAGCGGCGCGGAAACTGTGCGCATCCATCGCCACTGCGCTATCCGTCGCCAGATCGGGCATTTCGATCACAGCCGAAGCAAACGTCGGCGTCACTGTCGAAATCGCGGCAACACGCGGGGCGTTCGCCTTGCCGATCTTGCGGGCATAATCCAGGCTGCACACGATCAGCGCCGCGCCGCCATCGGATGTCGCGCAGATATCCATCAGCCGCAGCGGATCGGCGACCATCGCGGACGCCGCCACGTCTTCCATGGTAAACTGCTTGCGATACCGCGCCTTGGGATTGGTGAAGCCGTGTTCGGCGTTCTTCACTTTGACCCGCGCGAAATCTTCCTGCGTATCGCCGTAGATTTCCATCCGGCGGCGCGCATAGAGCGCGAAATAGGTGGGATTGGTGATGCCAACGCGGAAACGGACCCAATCGGGATCGTCGGGGCGTTCCCCCTTTGCCGGGGCGAGGAAGCCCTTCGGCGTCGTATCTGCACCGATGACCAGAGCAACTTCGGCCTGACCCGACAGAATCTTGGCGCGTGCAGCGGCCAGTGCCTGCGAACCCGATGCACAGGCGGCATAGCTGGTGTTCACTTCAGCGCCCTGCCAGCCGAGCGCCTGCGCGAACGTGGCGCCAGCAACATAGCCGGGATAGCCGCAGCGCATCGTGGCTGCACCCGAAACGAAGTCTACATCAGTCCAAGCGATACCGGCATCCGCCAGTGCCTCGCGCGCGGCTTCGACGCCATATTCGGTGAACTTGCGGCCCCATTTGCCCCAGGGGTGCATACCCGCGCCGATAATTGCGATTTCCTGCGTCATGCCACGGGCTTCCACTTCCAGGTCAGCTTGCCTTCGGGTTCCACCGCATCGGGGATGGTTTCGATGACAAGTTCCATTTCGAGACCAGCCTTGAGCTGCTCGACGCCGACGCCCTCGACCACTTGGCCGAGGACGATCATCTTCTCTTTTTCGAGTTCGACAGCCGCAATCGCGTAAGGCTCGAACGGCTCTTTCGCGATATACGGCTCCGGCGGCTTGTAGCAGGCATTGGTAAAGGACCACAGCTTGCCCGTTCGTGAAAGCTCAACGCCTTCAAACTGCGAACAGTCACAGTCGGGATTACGGCAGAACCCTTCCACAGCCGGGAAGTAGAACGTGCCGCATTTGACACAGCGCGACCCCAGAAGGGCCGGTTTATCGCCGGTCGTGAAAAATCCCTCGAGTACGGGCTTCGCTGCTTGCATCATGCAGTCCTTTTCGCCGGCGGGTTGTCCTTGATCACGGTCGCACGAATGTTGTGCGGATCAAGCTGTGCGATGATTTCGAGCTGTTCTGCAGTCGGCATCGGGGTCTCTGCAAGATCGCCCTTCTCCAGTTCGAAGCCGGTGGCTTCCTGCACTTCCTCGAACGTCACACCCGGGTGCAACGAGACGACGCGAATGGCGTTGTCCTTGCCACCGAAATCCATCACGGCAAGGTTCGTGACGATGACACGCAGGTCAACGCCCGAGTAGTTGCCGCCCGCCACGCGCTTGGCCGGATTGTAACCCACACCCGAAATCATATCGACTTCGCCCGGCACAAACACGCGTGCGCTGTGTGCGGGGAAGAAGAACGAGTTGATGTGGTAGATCGTGTTGCCCGGGAACCCGCGCACACCCAGCATCTGCGTCTTCGGCTTGTCGTAGGTACCGCCCATGAAGGACAGGTTGATCTGGCCAAAACGGTCGAGCTGGGTCGGCGTCACCATAGCGTGACGACGGCCGGTCCATACCGCGCTGTCGAAGAAGCGCGAGAACGGCAGATAACCCGAACGCTTGCGATCGTCATAACCACGCGGACCGATCGGCACGGGCTGTTCGACCAGATAGGCTTCGCTATCGGTCATCATCAGTTCCGGGCCGTGCGTCAGCTTGGCAAGACCAGCCGCCAGGCGCGGCACGGGGCCAACGCCGCTGGCAAGGATTTCACCATTGTTACGGAAAGCTTCCGAGCATGCAACGATGCACAGTTCAGTCAAAGATACGTCAGTCATCAGAATATCGGCAACGGAAGACCCGCCACCGCCTCCTTTCCGCCAATGCTTTCCAGATAGGCTTCTTCGCTCGCACCCACGAAACGATCAGCCACAGCCGCCCAGTCGCCCGGATCCTTCGCCGCAGCGGCGTAGGCCTTGAACGCCTTCATGTCCCAACCATAGTGCGGGGGCATGGAAGTCGGGTGCGCACCATACTGCATGTGCACCACGCCCGAGATGAAGCAGCGCTCGATCACGTTGGCGTGCACGTCCGCTTCGTAATGGTCTTCGATCTTGTCGACCAGTTCTTCACACGAAATGAAGGTCTTGGCCGCTGCCTTGGCGAACCATTCATCGTAATATGAATCGGGGCCAAGCAGTTGGATGTTGCCACGCCAGTCGCTGCGATTGGCGTGGAGCAGGGCCACGTCCAGCTTCAGCGCCGGCATGGCGATCAGGGTTTCGCCATCGTCATAAGGCGACTTGACCGTCTTGAGACCGCCAAGTTCAGCCAGATCGGTGCCGAGACCGATACGGGTGGGCAGGAACGGCAGGCCGAAAGCCGCCGCCTTGAGGCCCCACTGGAACATGCCTTCGTCGAGTTCGAGAACTTCGATTTCAGCATTTTCGCGTGCCTTGCGGAACCAGGGCTCCAGCGGAATGGCGTCGAGCGAAACGAAAGCGAAAATCAGCTTCTTCACTTTGCCCGCCGCGCACAGCATGCCGACATCGGCGCCGCCGTAGGCCACAACAGTGAGGTCCTTCACATCCGAACGGAGGAGTTCGCGCACAAGCCCCATGGGCTTGCGACGCGGCCCCCAGCCGCCGATGCCGATGGTCATGCCATCCTTTATCTGCGCGACGATATCCGCCGCGCTCATCCGCTTGTCTAACATTCGCTTACCTTCTTCAGAAAATCAGCTTGCGAACAGCGAGGCTTAGCCCTGCTGTTCCTCCATGGCCTTTTGCCAGGCCCACAGATGCCCCCACTCACTCGGTTGGAGGTGAGCGGTGGGCTCCCAGGACTCTGGTTCGATCACCAGAGGATCGGTACCGATCTCCAAGTCAAACCCGCCCGGCGTCTGCATGTAGAAACCGAAGGTCTGGTCGTTGACGTGGCGGCCCAGCGTCGCGCTTTCCGGCACCTTGGCCGCACGCATACGATCGTGGCACTTGCCCACATCGGAAATGCTCTTCATTTCGAGCATCAGGTGAATACAACCCGACGGCGGCTGCGGCATTTCGCCGATCGCAATCGAGTGGTGACGGCCATTGTCCGCATGCATGAACGCCATGCCCATGCCCGGATCGTTCGGGTCATCGCTGAAATGGAAACGCGGAATATCGGTGTCGTGGAAACCGACGACATTGCGATAGAAATCATGCGTTTCATCATAGTTCGGCGCAGCAAACACCGCATGCCCCATCCCCATGTCGCCCGTCACGAAGCCTTCGACACCGATCGGCGAAACAAACGCGACGTTATCGCGCGTATCGCCGTAGAAGAATTCCAGGCCATTGCCAGCCGGATCGGATGTGCGGAAGAATGCGGTGACGCCGCGTACTTTCGCGTCTTCAGCCGAACCGTCCTCGACAGGACGGCCAGCAGCAGCAATTCCGGCCTTGAGCGCATCAAATGCCGCCACATCCGCAACTTCGTAACCGGCTGCGATGAAGCGTTCATCGGCACCGGGGCGAATCCAGAAACGGAACGGGCGATCATCGACCCGATAAAAGGCCGCGCCATCCGGCGCGCCATCGCCGCGCATAACGCCAACCACGTCGGTCATGAAGTGATCCCAATCCGCCATTTTTGCGGATTCCACGATCACATATCCAAGCGCCTTTACTCCCATGACGTCAGTCTCCTTTCAGCAATTCGAGGAAATACGGACGTTCGCCGCCACCATCGACATTTACACGAGCACCGCTGACCCATTGGGCAAGGTCAGAACACAGCCACATAACAGCACCAGCGGCGTCCGAGCCCGACCCCATACGCTGGAGCGGCATGGCCTTGCCCAGCGTTTCCTGCGCCTCGGCATCGCCATAGGTCGCCTCGGTCGTTTCCGTGGCCATCAACCCCAGAATGATAGCATTGACCCGGATTTTGTCAGGCCCCCACTCGGCCGCAAGGCTTTGCGTCAGATTGAGCAGACCCGCCTTGGCCGCACCATAGGCCGCAGTGCCCGGCGAAGGACGAATGCCCGAAACGCTGGCAATGTTGACAATGCTGCCACCGCCCTGCGCCTTCATGGCCGGATAGGCCGCCTGCGACAGATACATGGCGGAACTGAGGTTAAGCTTGATGATCGCATCGAAGAAACGCGGACTTGCCGTCGCCGCTTCGGTATTTGGCGAGCCACCCGCGTTGTTGATCAGGAAATCAAGCCGCCCATGCTTTTCCACCACAGCATCAACGAAAGCCTTCGCCTGATCGGGATCGCGGATGTCCGCTGCATGAAAGGACACGCCTTCAGGCAGATCGGCAGGCTCGTTCCGGCCACAAATTTCGACCTTGCACCCCGCCTGGGCCATGGTTGCAGCGATGATGCGCCCGATGCCACGGGTACCACCCGTTACAATGGCAACGCATCCTGTGAGATCAACGGCAATCTTGCCCGGCAACAGCTTCTCTCCCTAATGTTGACGCCGCATTCTGCGACATGAAATAAGGTATGGATATAGCAGATTCGAAAACACCCATATCCAAAGCCAACATGCTTTTCAATTGACGATTTGCGTATCACATGGCACAAAAAATTACGAATGCTTCGTCGTTAAGCCCTGTCTGATTCGAGCTATATTGGGAGAGACACAAAGATGGCTTCTGCTGTGCCGTCCACCACCATTCCTACACATGAAGAACTCGTTGCGCGCGCCCGCGCGATGGTTCCCGTGCTTAAGGAACGTGCCCGCAAATGTGTCGCGGAACGCGATGTGCCGACTGAAACAATTGCAGAAATGCAGGAAGCCGGCTTCTTTCGCATTCTCCAGCCGAAGCGCTGGGGCGGTTACGAAATGAACCCCAACGTGTTCTACGACGTCCAGAAGACACTGGCCGAAGGCTGCATGTCGACCGGCTGGATGTACGGCGTCGTCGGCTGCCACCCTTATGAACTCGCGCTGTTCCACAACGAAGCACAGGAAGAAGTATGGGGCAAGGACACGTCCATACTGGCGTCTTCCAGCTATCAGCCTGTCGGCAAGGTAACCCGCGTCGAAGGCGGTTTCCGCCTGTCCGGCCGCTGGGGCTTCTCAACCGGTTCGGTCCACTGCCAGTGGGTCATTCTCGGCGCGATGGTCCCCCCCGCTGAAGAAGGCGGCCCGCCGGACATGCGCGCTTTCCTGCTGCCGCGCAGCGATTACACTATCGATCGCGACGCATGGCATGTGTTCGGCCTTCAGGGCACCGGCAGCCATGACGTGATTGTCGACGATGTCTTCGTCCCCGAATATCGCACCCACCGTTCGGTGGATGGTTTCCTCTGCACCAATCCGGGGCAGAAGGAAAATAATGGCCCGCTCTACACTCTTCCCTGGGCGCAGGTCTTCACCCGTTCCGTTTCGACTGCTGCGTTCGGTGGCGCCCGTGCCGTGGTCAACGGTGCGATCGCGATTATGCAGAATCGCGTGTCGACCAACACCGGCAAGGCATCGAAGGCCGATCCGTTCCTGCATGAAGCCATTGCCCGCGCCCATGCGCAGATCACCGAGATGGAAAATACGCTCCGCCTCACCTTTGACGATCTGATGAGCTATGCCGAACGTGGTGAACCGATCCCGATGGAGAAGCGTACGCTTTACGCCTACAATTCGGCTTCGGTTGTCCGGCGTCTCGCCGATCTGGCGGACGACATGGTCAAGTTGCTGGGTGGCCGCGCGATCTATATGTCGAGCGAAGTTATCCAGCCCTGGCTTGACCTGCACGCCGGTCGCGCGCACGTTGCCAACGATCCGAACAACCGCACGGCCGATGTCATCGGCGGCATTCTGGGTGAACCGCCTAGCTTCACCTTCCTCTAAGGAAAGACCCGATGGCCGATCTCAAAGAGGCAACCTATTCCGTTGCCGGTGGATACGATATTCACCTGAAGGAGGCCGGTTCCGGCCCTGCCGTGGTATTCATCCACGGCAGCGGCCCCGGGGCATCCGGCTCTTCCAATTTCCGGCGCAATATCGACGCTTTCGTCGATGCCGGTTTCCGTGTCATCCTGCCTGATCTTATCGGCTACGGCGCATCGTCGAAGCCCGAAGGCATCGACTACACGCTCGCACTCTTCACAGACACGCTTTACGATGCGCTGCGTCAGCACGGCGTGGACAAGGCGTCGCTGGTCGGCAACTCACTGGGCGGCGCAATCGCCATCCAGATGACGCTGGATCACCCGGAATTCAGCGAGAAACTGATCATGATGGCCCCCGGCGCGGTCGCCGAACAGGCCAGCTATTTCACGCTGCCCGGTATCGCAAAAATGCGTTCCGGGTTTGGCGGCCCGGATTTCAATCTCGAAGAACAGCGCCGCCTGATCGGCAACCTGATGCACCCCGATTCCGCGCATCTGATCTCCGATCAACTGGTGGCCGAACGCTTCGCCGTGGCCAGCACCCAGCCCAAGGATGTGCTGGTTCGGATGAAGACCCCGAACCTCGGGCCGCGACTGGGCGAGATTGCGCATCCGATTTTCGTATTCTGGGGCCTGAATGACGAGTTCTGCCCGGAAGAGCACAGCCGCCTGTTCCTTGAAGCCTGCCCTGACGTCCGCGCAATCACATTCGCGCGTTGCGGCCACTGGGTGCAGGTGGAACGGGCATCCGAGTTCAACAACTATTCGATTGATTTCCTGTCATGAGCAAAGCCGAAACCTATGGCCTTGAACTTTATGAAGCGCTCCGCGGCCGGCGCTCCGTCACCCCGCTGATCGACCGCGACAGCGATCTCACGATTGACGATGCCTATGCCATCAGCCTCGATTTCCTCGCCCGCCGGGTAAAGGACGGCGAGAAGGTCGTCGGCAAGAAGATCGGCGTTACGTCCAAGGCGGTGCAGGACATGCTGGGCGTGCACCAGCCCGACTTCGGTTTCCTGACCGACTGGATGTTCGTTGAAGGCGATATCGATGTCGATGCCAAGGCGTTGATCGCACCGCGCGCAGAGGCGGAAATCGCCTTCATCCTGAAGGACAGCCTGAACGGCCCCGGCGTCACTGCCGCTGACGTGATGGCCGCGACCGAAAGCATCGCCCCCTGCTTCGAAATCGTCGACAGCCGGATCAACGACTGGAAAATCAGCATTGTTGATACCGTGTCCGACAACGCCTCGTGCGGGGTCTATGTAATCGGCGACGCGCGGCTTGATCCGCGCGAATTCGATCTGCCCGGCCTTTATGTCGCCGTGACCAAGAACGGCGAACCGCTGTCCGAAGGGTATGGCAACGCGGTTCAGGGCGATCCGGCGCAGGCCGTCGCATGGCTGGCCAACACGCTGGGCGCCTATGGCGTTACGCTGAATGCGGGCGATGTGATCCTTTCCGGTTCGCTCGTCCCCCTCGCCCCGGCGGTGAAAGGCGATACCTTCGAGATGATCCTGAGCGACAAGAACCCGGCCGAAGGCGGCCGCGCGCTTGGCAATTGCGTCGCCCGGTTTGTCTAAGCCCGTTTGTGTAAGGAAACACTGATGTCACGAGTGAAGGCAGCGATTATCGGGTCGGGCAACATTGGCACCGATTTGATGATGAAGATGATCAAGAACCCGCAGAATATGGAACTGGTTGCGGTTGTTGGGATTGACGAGGCGAGCGAAGGTCTGGCGATGGCGCGTTCGCACGGGATTGCGACGACGCATGAAGGGATCGAGGGGCTGAAGAAGCTGTCGGTCTATCCTGAAATCGGGATCGCCTTCGATGCGACCAGCGCCTATGCCCACAAGGTTCATGACGAGGCGCTGCGCGCCGATGGCATTCAGGTGGTCGACCTGACGCCTGCCGCGATTGGCCCCTTCACCATTCCGCCGGTCAACATGACCGAGAACCTCGATGCGCCCAACGTCAACATGGTGACTTGCGGCGGGCAGGCGACGATCCCGATGGTCGCGGCCGTCAGCCGCGTGGCCAAGGTCCACTACGCAGAAATCGTCGCTTCGGTGTCCTCGCGTTCGGCAGGGCCGGGCACGCGTGCCAATATCGACGAGTTCACCCGCACCACGGCCAATGCCATCGAAAAGGTCGGCGGCGCGACCAAGGGCAAGGCGATCATCATTTTGAACCCTGCCGAACCGCCGATGATCATGCGCGATACGGTCTTCACGCTGTCGGAAGGCGCGGACGAAGAAGCGATCCGCCAGTCGGTCAAGGAGATGGCGGCCGAAGTGCAGAAGTACGTCCCCGGCTACCGTCTGAAGCAGGAAGTGCAGTTTGAACGCTTTGGCGACAACAACAAGCTGAAGATCCCCGGCATGGGCGAGTTCACCGGCATCAAGACGATGATCATGCTCGAAGTGGAAGGCGCAGGCGATTACCTGCCCAGCTATTCGGGCAATCTCGACATCATGACCGCGGCCGCCAAGGCCACGGGCGAACTGCTGGCACAGCGCCGTCTGGCTGCTGCGGCGAACGCTTGAGGAGATCCAGACAATGACCGGTAAACTCAACGTCGAAGCAGGCGACAAGCTTTACATCCAGGACGTGACGCTGCGCGATGGCATGCACGCCATCCGCCACATGTATGGCATCGATCACGTGCAGGCGATTGCCAGGGCGCTTGATCAGGCAGGCGTGGACGCAATCGAGGTGGCGCATGGCGACGGGCTTTCGGGCGCCAGCTTCAACTACGGCTTTGGCGCGCACATCGATTGGGAATGGATCGGTGCGGTGGCCGAAGTTCTGGAAAAGAGCGTTCTGACCACGCTGATCCTGCCCGGTGTGGGCACGGTGGAAGAACTGAAGCGCGCCTATGATCTGGGTGTGCGTTCGGTGCGCGTGGCAACGCATTGCACCGAAGCGGACGTATCGAAGCAGCATATCGGGATCGCGCGCGATCTGGGTATGGATGTCTCGGGCTTCCTGATGATGAGCCACATGATCGATGCCGAAGCACTGGCGCAGCAGGCGCTGCTGATGGAAAGCTACGGCGTGCAGTGCGTCTATGTGACGGACAGCGGCGGTGCGCTCGACATGGACGGGGTGCGTGATCGCCTTCAGGCCTATGACCGGGTACTGAAGCCGGAAACGCAGCGCGGCATCCACGCGCACCACAACCTCAGCCTCGGCGTGGCGAACTCGCTGGTGGCCGCGCAGGAAGGCGCGGTGCGTATCGACGCCAGCCTTGCCGGCATGGGTGCCGGTGCTGGCAATGCACCGCTGGAAGTGTTCATTGCGGCAGCGGATCGCAAGGGCTGGAACCATGGCTGCGATGTCATGGCGTTGATGGATGCGGCTGAAGACCTTGTCCGCCCGCTGCAGGACCGCCCGGTGCGGGTGGACCGCGAGACGCTGGCGCTGGGTTATGCCGGGGTCTACTCGAGCTTCCTGCGCCATGCGGAGAAGGCAGCCGAAACCTACGGCCTCGACACCCGCGCGATCCTCGTCGAACTCGGCCGCCGCAAGATGGTCGGCGGACAGGAAGACATGATCGTCGACGTCGCTCTCGATATGCTCAAAGAACAGGCAAACTGATCATTTAACGCCTGCAGGATGACTGACCGAATACGGCGGCATCCTGCAGGCATCTTATTGGGGAGGAACCGGAAATGAGCGTCGAACAGAATATCGCTGCGGTCGAGGCCTTTATCGCGGCCATGAACGCTGGTGATGTGGATGCGATCGTCAATGCCTATGCCGAGGACGGCAGCGTGACGACGATGGGCAACACCCTGATTTCGGGAACATTCGACAAGCCCACCATCACCATGGCGGCCGGCCGGATTTTCGAAGCCTTCCCCCAGGGCATCCAGTTCACGATCCATGCCATCACGGCACAGGGTGATCGCGTCGCTGTCGAAGCATCTTCAGTCGGCATGCACATTTCTGGCCAGGAATATCGCAACCAGTACCATTTCCTTGCGATCCTGCGTGACGGCAAGCTCGTCTCGTGGAAGGAATATTGCGACACGGAAATGATCACCAAAGTGCTGTGCGGTGGCCAGACGCCAGCGGCGGCATGATCAGCCCGCGCAACCACTGATACCACGGATGCAACCTCCCTGCGGGGGTACCACAAGAGGATTACATGACTGAGATTTCCCTGCACAAACCCTATCCCGCCGCCGAAGTGGCCAAGTGGGATTATGAAACCGATGTCGCCGTTATCGGTTTCGGGGCAACGGGCGCCTGTGCAGCAATCGAAGCGGCCACCGCTGGCGCCAAAGTCATGCTGTTCGACCGCAATTCCGGCAGCGGCGGCGCTTCGGCCCTTTCCGGCGGGGAAATCTACATCGGCGGCAATGGCGGCACCGATGCCCAGCGCGCCGCTGGCTTTGAAGACCGCACGGAAGATTTTGCGGCCTATCTCAAGGCGGCTGGTGGACCTTGCGCCGACGAGGCCAAGTGCGACCTCTATGCGCGTGAATCGCTGAACCATTACGAATGGCTCAAGGCACAAGGCGTGCCCTATCGCGGCAATTACCTGCCCGGCAAAGTGATCGAGCCGACGGACGATTCCACGCTGATCTGGTCGGGCAGCGAACAGGCGGAACCGTTCCGTTCCCTTGCCAAGCCTGCCCCGCGCGGGCATGTGATCCAGCATATGGGCTGGGGCGGCGGTCGCCCGCTGGTCGATATTCTCGAAGCCAGTGCCCGCAAACTGGGTGTCGACATCGTCGTCGATGCGCGCGCAGTTGCCCTGATCCGCGATGGCGATACCATCTGCGGCGTGGTGATGCGCATCGACAACGAAAACCGCTTCATCAAGGCGAATAAGGGTGTGGTCCTCGCCACTGGCGGCTTTGTCATGAACGAGGACATGCGCCGCCGCTATTGCCCCGAGACGTTCAAGATCAACAGCCCGATCGGCGACAAGGACGATGGATCGGGCATTGAACTGGGCATTGGCGCGGGTGGCGATGCCGTGCACATGGAACAGTTCTTCACGACCTGCCCCTGGACGATCCCCGAACCGCAGGCCTACGGCGTTTTCGTCAACGAGGCCGGGCAGCGTTTCATCAACGAGGATTGCTATCACGGCCGCGTCAGCCGTTTTGCGTTCGACCAGCTTGGCCGCCGGGTTTACCTGCTGCTCGACATGGCACACTTCGATCAACCGCTGGAACTGGCCGGGATTTCGATCGCCGGTACCGGGGAAACCTGGGAAGAGGTTGAACAGGAGCTGGAAATGGCAGCGGGAACGCTGAGCCAGACCATGGCGTTCTACAACAAGCACGCCGCGGAAGGGAAAGACCCGCTGTTCCACAAGCAGCAACCGATCCTGACCCCGCTGGATCAGGGGCCATTCGTCGCGCTCGAACTGAATTTCGAACATTCCTATTTCAGCTTCTTCACGCTGGGCGGACTGCGGACCTCCACCGATGGCGAAGTCCTCGACCACACAGGCGCGCCAGTTCCCGGCCTTTATGCCGCAGGCCGTTGCACATCCGGCCTTCCGGCATGGGGACACGGTTACAGTTCGGGGATGAGCCTGGCGGATTGCACCTTCTTCGGCCGTCAGGCCGGGCGCAAGGCGGCCAGCGCCTGATCGCGCGCGCGACAGGGCACGGCTGATGATACTCGAAGGCAAGGTTGTTATTGTTACCGGCGCAGGCCCGGGCATGGGCCGGGCACTGTGTCTGGGCGCGGCACGCGAGGGGGCGAAAGTGGTCGTCTCCGCGCGTTCGGTCGATGCGATCCACGCCCTGCGCGACGAAATCGTTGCCGCAGGCGGTGAAGCCATTGCGGTCCCCTGCGATGTTTCGGAAACGGACCAGTGCCGCAATCTTGCCGCACAGACACTGGCCCAGTGGGGGCGGATCGATGGGCTGGTCAATTCGGCCTATTATCACCCACCCTGGACACCGTTGCACGAAGCGGATCTGGACAAAGTTACGCGCGTGATGAACGTAAACGCGCTGGGCAGCCTGCGCATGGCCCAGGCGGTCATCCCCGCGATGATCGGGCAGACATCCGGCTCCATCGTAAACGTATCCACGATCGCCACCCGCAAATGCAATCCGGGCGAAGGCGGCTACGCCATGGCCAAGGCAGCGGTTAACCAGATGTCCCGGCAACTGGCCGGTGAACTGACGGGCACCGGCATCCGCGTCAACACCGCGCTGATGGGCTGGATGGACGGCGCATCACTGGACGCCTTCTTTGCTTCGATGGGCGATGCCGGCGGCCGGCTGCGAAAACAGCGTGCATCGGAAATCCCCGTGGGGCACATTCCCCGCGACGCGGATTGCGCCAAAGCAATTTACTTCTTGCTGTCCGACTATGCGAGCGAAGTGACCGGCGCATCGCTCGACGTCAACGGTGGCGACTGGATGGCACCCTGAGGGAGATACGAACGATGGAAATGCTCGACTGGATGAAACAGGCCAAAACGCTGGCCGAAGACCCTGTAAGCGGTTTCGATCCCAATGCCGTGACCGAAAGCGTCACGGTGGAGATCAACGCCCCTGCCCGGATCGTGTGGGATATCCTGTGCGATATGCCCCGCTACAACGAATGGAATCCGTTCTGCGTGAAGGCGGTATCCGATCTGCAAATCGGTTCACCGGTCGAAATGCGGCTGATGAACTACGCCTCGCCCGGGTCGATCGTACCCAATCTGGAATACGTGTGCGCGGTGGAAAAGGAACGCATGGTTTCCTGGGAAATGCACCACACCGATGCATGGCCCTATCCCGCGCGGCGCGATCAGGTGATCACCCCCACCGGGCCCAATTCCTGCCGCTATTATTCGACGGATGCCTTCCTCGGCAACAACGGCATCCACGTGTACAACTTTGCCGGGCCGTGGGTGAAACGCGGATTTGACGACAGTGCTTATGCCCTGAAGGCACGCGCCGAAGAATTCTTCGCCGCAGAAAGCTGATCTGACACGGGAACGCAGGCGGACAAGGGTAGCAATTCGCGCCATATTCCGCCTGCCTCTCCCCACCAGCCTTGCCCCCCGCTTGTGACCTTTTGTGCCGGGCCGTAAGCCCCGCGCAAACAGGCAGGCTTGCCAAATTCAGGAGATGAAACATGCTTTCGAAAGTGACGTTGAACAACACCGACCTCTCGGTCAGCACGCTGTGTTACGGCACCAATATGCTGGGCTGGATGCTGGATCAGGAAAAGTCCAACGCCATTCTCGACCACTTTGCCGAACTGGGCGGCAATTTCATCGATACGGCCCGTTCCTACGGTGATTGGGCACCCGATGCGCCGAAGGGCGCCAGCGAACGCGCGATCGGCGGGTGGCTGAAGACCCGCAGCCGCGAAGGCCTGGTCATCGCCACCAAGGGTGCCTTCATGGACTTGCGCGCCGGGGACTGGCGCAATCGCGTGACCCCGGAAGACATCACCAAGGATCTCGGGGAAAGCCTCGAACACCTGGGCATCGATACGATCGATCTTTACTGGCTCCATGCCGACAATCCCGAAGCACCGGTCCAGCCGATCATCGACACTCTGATCCAGCATCAGGAAGCCGGCCGCATCCGCTATTTCGGGGCATCCAACTGGTCTGCGGCGCGGATCAAGGAAGCCAATGCCTACGCGCAGTCGATCGGAAAACAGGGTTTCGCCGCCTCGGAAACGTTCTGGGGCCTTGCCGCACCTGAACCGGAAGCCGCAGCCCAGCAGGGCTATGTTCACTACTACGAAGGGCAGTATGAGGAACTGCACGCATCGGGCCTGCCGATCCTCGCCTATTCCGCGCAGAGCGGCGGTTACTTCACAAAGCTGGCCAAAGGCGCGGACGCTGTGCCGGATGGCCTGAAGGCGCGCTACGCCAATCCAATCAACGAAGCCCGGTTCAAGGCCGTGCAGACACTGGCTGAAAAGCACGGCGTGTCGATCAACGAAATCGTGCTGTCGTACCTGCTGTCGCAGCCGAACCAGACGATCCCGATTTTCGGCGCCAGCAGCCCCGAACAGATCACCGAAACGGTGAAAGCTGCCGATCTCAAGCTGACTGCCGAAGAACTGGCGCAACTGCGCGCCGACTGAGGCGTCCACCACATGAAACGAAAGGCGGGACCGCGTGTTGCGGCTCCCGCCTTTTTCGTGTGCTCGCCTGCCCGGTCTATCAACCGGCGGCGATCGCCCTGCGCACGCTGTCCACGGCCAGCCGCACCCGTTCTACCACGGGCACACCGGCTTCCAGCGCATCGTTACGCGGCAGTTCTACGCTGACCGGGCAATTGTCCGGCAAAGCTCGCGCGAAGCCCGCGATATCAAACACCCCCTCGCCCGCCAGCAGGCGATGCGACGATGCTTCCACATCGATCTGGTCTTCCGGGCAGCTTTCCGCCCCGTCGCAGAACTGACCGTAGAGAATGAAATCCGCCGGTGCCGCGGCGAGTTCTGCGATCGTGCCGCCCGAACGCATGAGATGCAACAGGTCGACATTGACCCCGACCCGTCCGGGCCGATTGACCGCTTGCACCAGTTCGAGCGCATCGGCCAGCGAGCGCACTTGTGACGGGGGATAGAATTCCACCCCAACAGGCAGGCCGAAGCTGGCCGCCAGATCGCAAAATTGACCGAACTTGTCCTGCCGACGGGCCGGATCGCGATCGTAAACCAGCGCGTTCAGCAGTTGCGCATCGAGTTCTGCTGCGCATTCCATCGCGGTCTTGAAATGCTCCACCTCTGTCCGCCCGGCCAGCGTGAAGGGATAGGCAAGATCGAGAACCACATCCAGTTCCCGCAGCCGTTCCCCCAATGCCTTGCGCGCGGCACGATCCTCGTAGATGTCGAACTGCGGCAAATGCGGCAGAACGTCCATCGGCTGCATAAACAGGCAGATACCGCGACAACCGGCCGCATGTGCGGCTTCGGCAAGCTGGACAGGCGTGGTGTCCACCACGGTGATATGATCAAGCGAAAGTGACAGCATAGTGCCCCGGCCCTAACCCAAGTCCTGCCTGCAGGCCACAACACAATGGAAAGCATCGTGACTGCCGCAGCAATGCTTGCACTTGGCAACCAATAGGGGCATCGGATTTCTGAAATCATGCAGCAGGGCTGATGGCCTGCACATGCGCTCTACCCGCGCCGAACGGAGAATACGCCCCCATGTCATGCTACGCCTTTCAGGGCATCGTGCCTGTCGTTCACCCGACCAGCTACGTGCATCCACTTGCCTCGCTGATCGGCGATGTAATTGTCGGGCCGGGCTGCTTCATCGCCCCGGGTGCATCGCTGCGCGGCGATTTTGGGCGTATCATCGTGGAAGGGGATACCAGCATACAGGATTCCACCACGGTCCACGTCTCCTCATTGCGCGACACAATCATCCGGCGCGGGGCAACCATCGCGCATGGCGCCATCATTCATGGCTGCGAAATTGGCGAAAACGCGCTGATTGGCATGAATGCGGTTATTCTGGATAATGCCCAGATCGGGGACGAATGCCTTGTCGCGGCCCTCTCGCTGGTCAAATCCGATGTCGTCATTCCGCCGCGCAGCCTTGTGGTCGGCAATCCGGCCAAAGTGGTCCGCACGTTCGAGGCGCATCAGGTTACCTGGAAAAACGACGGCGCAGGGGAATACCAGCGCCTGGCCCGCGAAGCGTTGACCGACATGATCCCCACCGAACCCTTGCGCGAAATGGAGGCAGACCGCCCCCGCGTGAAAGGCAAAGCCATCGCCGTGCGGTTGAGCGGTGACGCCGCGCGCGAACGGGAGCGCCGGATGGCGGCCAACGACGGCAAGGGTTCGGGATAACCCAATCGGGCCAAATCTAGCCCTATCGGACTTGTAAGCAAACACTCAAAATTGCCCGGCTCTGTCCCGCCTGTTATTGTCGGAGGCACTATCCGCCCGCGTAAGGGAGGAAGACAAGACACCGTTTTGTAACGGAACAATAGAGAGGTGCATTGCATTATGGCTACCGCCGCCAAGGAACCCCACGTCCGCACCATGGGCCACCTTGCCCTGCATTACGGTGCGGCAGAAGACGGCCCCAAAGCCGCCAAACTGCTGCAAATTCTGGGCATGGTCGAAACGCAGGTCATCCCGTTCCCCAACGGCAATTTCTACCGTTTCGTGGTCGATGATACGCACTTTTCGCGCGGCGACGGCATTGTCTATCTTTCGGCCCTGCCCGAACCCCAGCTCAAGCTGATCGAAACGATCCACGAGGCCCTGGGTGTCGGCACCGCGAACGAACATGACGCGGTCAAAGGCATGCGCGCCATGATGGACAGCGATTTTGAAGCAAGCTTCCATTTCGGCTTCCTGTTGGAATCGCTGGAAGATCTGGAACGCATTATTCTCGATCTGAAAGACCGGGCGGAAAACGATCCCGATCTCAAGGGCCGGATCAAGATCGGTCTCAATCGCGCACGCCAGGGTAATCCTGATGTGGATGCTCGGCTGGACGCCTCCCCGATCTACGGCGATGTCACACGTTATGCCTATGGCAGCAACGGGGTGCAGGCCTTCGTCGAAACCGACCTGCTCAAGGCGGGCCAGTTGGGGGACAGCATGGTGATCGAACTCGATTACGTCTTCCCGGGGCACGACCAGCATGTGCTTTCGGTGGTCGAACTGGGGTAACGCCCTCTCACCTACCCACGCAAAAAGGCCCGGCCGCACAATGCAGCCGGGCCTTTTTTGTGCCTGTCCGAAAGGCAGGCTCTGATGACAAGGAAAACGGCGGGATGTTGCCACCCCGCCGCCTTGCCGTTTCTTAGAACTTGATCCCTGCGGTGATCCCGTAAGTACGCGGATCGGGGAAGTAACCAACCGTCAGGCTTTGGAACGCGACACCGAAATCGATGAAGTTCGTGGGGTTGTCTTCCTTGGTCAGGTTACGAACCCAGAGCGAGACTTCGCCCTTCACACCGCTCGAAAGCGGAATGTCGGCCACGTTGGCGCGCAGGTTGACGATCGTACGGCCCTTCGAACGCGTTGCATAGGCATCGGGTTCAAGCAGTGCCTTCGTGATCGGGTCACGCTGCGGCTCAAGTGCGTAGGGATACGTGAAGTACGACGACACGTAGCTCAGATCGCCATTGATGTTGAATTTGCCCCAATCGCCTTCGGCAACGCGCCAATCAGCACCGATCGATGCCGTGTACTTCGGCGTGTGCGGGAATGCGCGGTTGCCCGACACGTCCGTATCCACACCACCGATGGCTTCGATGTAGCTCTTATACTTCGCATCGAGATAAGCGAACGACGCGTTGATCGTCAGCGCATCCACCGGACGGATTACGGTTTCAACTTCCAGGCCGCGGATACGGGCCTTGGCCGCATTGCGGACGATCGATGAAGCCGCACCGTTGGCAGTGAACACCGACAACTGAATGTCCTTGTGCTCGTCCCAGAATGCAGCGACGTTGAAGATCACCTTGCCGCCAGCCAGGCGGGTCTTCAGGCCGATTTCGTAGCTGTCGACCTTTTCCGGGCGATAGGGATCGCACAGTTCGAAAGCACCGCTCGGGCAATCCGCCGTGGCGGTGCGGAAGTCGCTGGTTTCACCGTTGAAGCCACCCGACTTGAAGCCACGGGCGAAGCGCGCATAGGCATTCACATTGCGGTTGAATTCATAGGATAGCGTCGCGGCCGGGCTAAAGTTGCTATACTTCGCATCCGGCACATCACCGTAATCGAGATCAATCGTGGGGCTCACGAGTGTCCCGGCGTAGTAACGGCTGATATCCTTCTTTTCTTCAGTGTACCGCGCGCCCAGTGTCAGCTTGAGCGGGTCGGTGATCTTGATGTCGGTCTGTGCGTAGAGCGCCCAGGCACGGGTGTGCGAACCATAGTCTGATTGGTACAGAACCGGTGTACCAAATGCACCGAAGAAGCGCTGCGGACCTTCGGTTTCAGCCTTTTCCTTGTAGTAGAAGGCACCGACCACGAAGTTCACGCGATCATCCCAAACCGTGCCGGTGGCCTGCAGTTCCTGGCTGAACGAATGGAATTTCGTGTCACGACCGGTGTAGGCAATGTCGTAGGGCGAACCGTCGAGGTCGAGGCGGTCGTTCCACTTCAGATTGCGATAGGACGTGATCGACTTCAGCGTCACTTCGCCCACTTCAACAGCCGCGGTCAGCGCATGACCATAGGAACGCGAACGTTCGTAGAGCGGCGATCCATCAAGGCTGGCCTTGGATTGACGGTTCTTGTTGATGTACGGGGCCAGCGGATAACCGCCATTCACGAGCTGCGCATAGTCCGGGCGTTGATCGAACTTCGAATAATCGAAGGCATAGTCGATCGTGACAGTGTCCGACGGCTCGAAGCGAACCTGAACCATCCCGCTCTTGCTGTCGAGATCGTTAGTGCGGCCTTCCAGCGGCGTGGACGAGAACGAACCCGGACCCCAGAACGGATCGTCGGTCAGCTTGATAAAGCCGTCGCGCTTCTGGATCTGGCCCGAGAGCTTGACCGAAAGCGGGCCCATGGCGGGCAGGTCGAGGACAGCCTTGGCCTTCCACGCATCGAAGTTGCCGTAGCTGATTTCGGCCGAACCGCCGAGTTCACCCGAAGGCTTCTTGGTGACGAGGTTCACCGCACCGGCCAGCGCATTGCGGCCATAGAGCGTGCCCTGCGGACCGCGCAGGATTTCGACGCGTTCCAGATCGGCAACGTCGAAGATCGAACCCTGTGCTTTCGCGATATAGACGCCGTCGAGATACAGGCCGACAGCCGGCTCCCAGGTGATTGCGGGGTTGATCGTGACCGAGCCACGGATCGAGATCTGCGAAATCGTCTTGTTCGACGGTGCACGTTCGATCTTCACGTTCGGCGCGATCGAACCGAGGCTGTCGATCGAGGTGATGCCACGCGATTCGAGGAACTGACCGGACACAGCCGAGATCGCGATCGGAACATCCTGAATGTTTTCCGCACGCTTCTGCGCGGTCACGATGATTTCACCGATGCCAGCGCCTGCAGCGGCATCCTCCTGGGCGGCAGCCACGCCCGGCATGGCGGCGAATGCCACCGAACTGCAGATCGCAGTCGAAACAAGCAACTTTTTCATGGGGAGACCCTCCTGAGATATTTTTAATATTCGCGCATGTTTTCTGGCGGCCCCCTGCATATTCCGTCTTTGATTTGCAACAATAACCACTCTTATCGTAGCGGGATGGGATGCTGATTGCGCACTTGCGTTGCCAAAAGGCAACATACACTCGTGTAAATAATGGGTCCGGGCGGCAAACACACACGCACCGCGTTCGCGCGCACCGCGATTTTTGCCGATCGGCGGAACAAGTCCGTGAAGGAACGCCTTTCGAAGGCGAATCGTATGACGGAATGGGAGCGGTGCAATCCATGCTCCGCACAGGCGCGTTGATCCCGATAACTATCGGAACCTGCAGCCCCCGTTATTGTCAGGCCGCCCGCGATTCAGCGGGGACGAATACCGTCAAGGAAGACGTCCACCGCCATAACAGCCCAGGCCTGCACCCGTGCGGCATCAAATTTGCCCAGATTAAGTGCGGCAGAGCGGAGAGGCGCGGACAGAACCATATCCTGAAACAGACGCATGAGATCCCTCAGATCATCGCCATGAGACAGCATTGGCCCTTCGGCATCGGCCAGCACTTGCAAGATCAGCGCGCGACCGGGGAAAGTGTCATCGTCATCCACTGCTCGCGCGAGATCCGGAAACCGCTCCGCTTCTGCCGCAATGATCGCGTGCATCCGCACCATCTTGGGATCGAGCATGGCGTCAAGCATCTGCACGGCCACGGCCAGCAACTTATCCCGCAACGTGGCATGCTCGGGCAGAAGGGCTGCGAATTTTGAACCGAGAAGAGAATCGCTGACGGCGACAAACAGCCGTTCCTTGGTACCAAAACGGGTATAGACCGTCTGCTTGCTGGTTCCCGCAGCCATCGCGATCGCTTCTACACTTGCGCCGCTGAAGCCCTGTTCAAGGAAAGTCCGCTCCGCGGCGACAAGGATGTCTTCGCGCAACTTGGCAGTGGATGCACTGCTGGGACGACCCCCTTTCCTGCGTGGGACACTCTTATGCTCCATATATCCTTTTCCCGGCAGGTGAACATCGCTTGCCCGACAATTCGCGTCGCACAAAGGGCTCTATGAAATTAACTTGACTAATAGACAAGTTAATTTCATTCGCCTCGAGAGACGAAATCACGCGAAATGGCTCAGGAGAATGCACCAATGACCGGCGACACCGCTTTTGCGGCACTCAAACATGATCCGCGCAACAAACCGGTGAAGGCCATGCCGCGTGCGGGCGAATCCATCACGGAATGGGGGCTGGCGATCGATGCGCCCCTGACGCTGGCCGATCCCGAAGCCCATGCCTGGGACGAGCAGGCGGATATGGTGATCGTCGGCCTTGGCGGTGCCGGGATCGCCGCCGCACTGCAGGGGCTGGAAGAAGGGCTGAGCGTGATTGCAGTCGACCAATACGATGGCGGCGGCTCCTCTGCGGCGAATGGCGGCGTCTATTATGCCGGTGGCGGCACCTCGATTCAGCGTGAAGCCGGCGTGGACGACGATCCGGAACGCATGTTCGCCTATCTCAAGAACGAAACCGGCAATGTCGTTTCGGACGAGACCTTGCGCGATTTCTGCGAAACCAGCGCCCCGACACTGGACTGGCTGCGCGGCCACGGCGCCCCGTTCCAGGCCAGCTATTATCCGGAAAAGACATCCTACCCCCCGCTGGACAAGTTCCTGTACCACCCCGACAGCAGCCTTGCCGCACCCTATCGGGACATGACCAAACCCGCCGCACGCGGCCATCGCGTCCATTTCCGCAATGGCAACAAGCCCTGGGGCGTGGGTGCAGGGATGTACAATCCGCTGCGCCAAAGCGCGCTGGCGCAAGGCATGGTGTTCCATTCGGGGGCCGAAGCGCGGCAGCTCGCCCTCGACAGCGCCGGGCGGGTTATCGGTATCCGGGTGGAACGCTTTTCCAATCCGGCAGTCCGGCGCAAGCATTCGCACTATATCGCCAAGGCCAACAAGTGGATGTCGATGCTGTCCGCCACCTTCCCCGGCGCCCGCATCACCATTGCCATCGGCTATCGCTATCTGGCGAAAGCCCGCGCGCTGGAGGCGCGCGAGCGGATCAGCACGTGGATTCGCGCCCGCAAGGGCATGGTGCTGAGCGCAGGCGGGTTCATCTGTAATCCGCCGATGGTGCAGCATTTCGCCCCCGAATATGCCCCCGGCATGCCCAACGGCACATTGGGTGACAATGGCAGCGGTATCATGCTGGGCGTCACGGCAGGCGGCGCGACGGAACTGATGGAACGCGTATCCGCGTGGCGCTTCCTTTCCCCACCGAAGGCATGGGGTCAGGGGATGTTGGTCGATGGGCGCGGTGCGCGGTTCGTCAACGAGATCTGGTATGGCGCGCGCATCGGGGATGAAATGGTCGAACGCCACGGCGGGCGTGGGTACATCATTCTCGACCGCAAGCTGTTCCGCAAGGCGCTGCGCGATGCCTTCGCCCATGGGGTGCTCGGCTTCCAGCGGGACATCACCATCGTCAATTGCCTGTTCGCGGCGACGCGCGGCAAAACGCCCGAAGACCTGGCCCGCAAGATGGGCTTCGATCCGGCATGTTTCACCGCCACGCTTGCCGATTATAACCGCGCGGCGCGCGGGGAAGCGGCGGATACCTTCCACAAGGCACCGGATGAAATGATCGCGTTGGAAGACGGGCCTTACTATGCCATCGATGCTTCGGTCGATGCGCGCATGTTCCCGATTTCCTGCATGACGGTCGGCGGGCTGAAAGTGGATGAACGGACCGGCGCGGTGCAGAGCGGGCAAGGCGGGGCCGTGCCCGGCCTTTATGCCGCCGGGCGCAACGCGGTGGGCATCTGCTCCAACCTTTACGTCAGCGGACTGTCCTATTCGGACTGCATCTATTCAGGCCGCCGCGCGGCGCGTTCCATCGCACGAGGCATCTAAGGTACTGAACAAATTTGGGATATACAGGGGATGATGGCTGGCCCTGTATATCCATGACACAGAACATTGAGGGAGAGCGTGCATGAAACATTTATGGGCTGTGGGACTACTGGCCCTGGCGGGAGCGGCCGTATGGGCGGAGCAACCCCTGCCAACGCCAGAAACATTTCGAATCCCGCCAGGGTATCTCGAACAGGCCGATTTGCCCGACAGCGCCGCACTGATCCCTGCGCCCCCAGTGAGCGGGAGCGCGGCGCAGGCACGCGATGACGCAGCCTCGCGCAATGGCCAGGCTCTGCACGGCTCAGCACGATGGGATCTGGCCACAGCCGATGCCGAACTGTTTTCGCCCCATGATACCGAGGCGTTATCCTGTGCAGCGGGGTTTGCCATTGGGCCGGATAGCGCCCCTGCAACCAATCGCCTGCTGACGCGGGCGATGATCGATCTGGCGCTGTCCACCAGCGGCGCAAAGAAGAAGTATCAGCGTGCGCGCCCATTCATGGAAAATGGCGCGCCCAACTGCACGCCTGCGCATGAAGCCTATCTTCGCAAGGATGGATCCTATCCCTCCGGGCACAGCGCGATCGGCTATGGCTGGGGTCTGATCATGGCAGAACTGGTCCCTGCCCGGGCGACGGAACTGGTGGCACGCGGCCGTGCCTTCGGTGACAGCCGCCGCGTCTGCAATGTGCACTGGCTGAGCGATATCGAGGAAGGCCGCGTCGTAGCGAGTGCCACCGTTGCGAAACTGCACGCAGCCGCCAGCTTCCAGAAGGACCTTCAAGCCGCACGCGATGAAATCGCCGCAGGCAAGCTGGTTGCACCAAAGCGCGACTGCGCGAAAGAAGCCGCGGCATTGGCACTTTAGGCGGACCAGAATTATCCGGCAGGTCGACCCTGCCGGATAATCACGCCAGTTCGGAAAGAAATTCGCGCATCAGGCGCGTGACATCGTCCGACCGTTCCAGCTGGATCAGATGCCCTGCTTTCGGCAGCATTTCGATGCGGCGCACATCGGCGTGATGATCATGGATTTCGGCAATCGGATCGTCGCCATGCCAGGCTTCCAGATCGACGTCTTCCTCGCTCCCGATAAAATAGTAGGGGGCCTGCGTCTTCTGGCCGCGCCAGGGCGCACGCTGATGCCAGCGAATATCCATCGCGCGGTACCAGTTCAGCCCGCCGGTGAAGCCCGACTTTTCATAATCGGCGACAATGGCGTCCATTTCGGCCTGCGTCATCCAGGTCCACGGGAACGGCGGCGCCTGCGGCAAGGCATCGAGATAGGTTGTGCCCGGGGGATGCTTCCACACATCGAGATAGTGGTAATCGCCTGACAGGGCATGGAATACCCGCGTCAGGAAATCGCGCGGCGCAGCGGCCAGATCGGCATCGGCCACGCCCGGTTCCTTGAAATATTCGATATGGACGAAATGGTCCTTCGCCCATTCGGCGGCTTCATCCAGCGGCGTGATATGCGGCCGGTCAGGGTAATGGGGGTTCTCCAGCGCAATGATCGCGCGCACCTTTTCCGGATGGAGATGCGCCAGATCGAAGATCGCGAAAATCCCGAAATCGAGGCCGGCAAAAACCGCCTGTTCTGCGCCCAGATGCGTTACCAGCGCGGCGAGATCGCCCGCCGTCTGATGGCAATCGTAGGCCTCTTTCTCCAGCGGCATTTCGGTCTGCCCCATGCCACGCATATCGGGCACGACCACACGCCAGCCTGCCTCGGCGAGCGGGCCGATCTGGCGATGCCAGCTATACCATGTGTGGGGGAAACCATGACACAGGATCAGAAGCGGGCCCTGCCCCTGTTCCACGTAATGCACGGTGATGCCGTTGATCACGGCCGTGTGATGTTCCAGTCCTCTCATGACAGGAAGGACTAACAGACGGGCGGTGCTTCTCAACCCTTGGGCATAAACTTCCGGCCCGATGGCGAAACACCGGGCCGGAAGGAAAGCAACTCCAGGTCAGAAGGCGACTTTGACCTCGCCTCCAAAGACGCGCGGTTCGGAATAGGGGGCGGTCTGCGAAACATAGCCGCCCGGCCCCACCAGGGTGTCCAGCTGGTTGCCGACCCCGATCACGAATTCACGTGCCCGACGATTGAACAGGTTGTTGACGAACAGCGCGAAAGTCACATCGGCGCCGCCAATCGGCTGTTCATAGGCAAGCCGCGCATTCACGACCTCGCGCGCGTCGCTCTTCCACTGATCACGCCCAAAAACCAACGGCCCGGCCACGGCCGAGGTATAGACGCCCGACTGGTAGGAATAGGTCGCATAGGCGGTCAGCTTGCGCGTGCCGTCATCCACAATCCGCCAGTCGCCGCTGATCGTCACGGCATGGTGCGGTACGAACGGCATGGTGAAATAGCCGGTCACGTCATCACCCACGTTGACCGGGGAAAAAGGATTCATCGCGGGATCGAAGTTCGTGGCCGGCGGGGCCACGATCGATTTCAGCTTGGGATCGAGATAGGCATAGGATGCCTTCAGATTGAGCGCGCGCACCGGGCGCACGGCGAGTTCCGCTTCAATGCCCTTGATCGTGGCGCTGCCCGCGTTGACCGTGGCCACCTGTGTGAGATCGAAAGGATCGGCGGTGAAGTCGATCTGCATAGCCTTGAACTTGTTATGGAACGCAGAAAGGTTCAGCGTGACCTTGCGATCAAGGAACTGCGATTTCAGCCCGATTTCCCAAGCCTCGACCTTTTCCGGACCATAGGTCTTGGTGAAATCGAGCGCGCCTTCAGCCGAACCGCCTGCCTTGTACCCGCGCGCATAACGCACATAAGTCATGACATCGGGCGTCCACTGCATCGCAACGTTCACCGAAGGGCTGAAGTTGTTGAACTTCTGGCGATTGCTCGTGCCGTTTTCGAAAAGCGTGCCGTAATACCATTGCCAGCGCGAAGCCGTGCGCTTGTCTTCGGTGTACCGTGCGCCCAGCGTGATCTTGAGACGCTCCTCAAGCACCGGCGGGGTAATGGTCGCCTGAAGATAGGCGGCCTTGGAAATCGATTTGGCATGGATTTCGCGCGCGGATTCGACATTGAACGCACCAGCGATTTCCTGTTCCTGATAGTGCGAACCGGTTTCCCTGAAGTAGTAGAGACCGCCAGTATATTCGATCAGCGAGCCCAACGACCCGATGATCTGGAATTCCTGCGTGTACTGCTTAGCCCGATAATCGTGGTCCTGCGCCACGGTGTAGACACCACCGGGGAACGGGTAGGACTGCGCCACACCGTAGTTCACGCTCTGGTATGCGTCGGTCTTGCGATAGGCGGAGAGCGAGCGCAGCGTCACTGAATCCGAGACATCCCAGCTCAGCGTCAGCTGATGATCGGTGAAATGCGCCTTGCTGCGCCGCAGGTCGAGCGCGGTGTAGGTATGCTTCTTGTCAGCCGAATAGCCGGGTACAACACCGACAAGCTCCGGGTTGATATAATAGGGCTGCGTGGAAACCACGCGGCCGCGATCGAACGCATAATCGACCGTGAAATTGCTGGTCGGTGTCCAACGCGCCGCCACACGACCGGCAAGCTGACCGGATTCGTGATAGTCGCGGCCCGGCCCGCTGTTCTTCACATAACCATCCTTGTCCGAATAGAGGATGGTTCCCTTGATCGCCAGATCGCCGATGGCCGGCAGATCGATCGTCGCCAGACCGCGCACGTAGTTGCGGCTGCCGTACGTCAGACTGACATCGCCGCCCCATTCGCCCGTCGGCTTGGTCGAAATGATATTGACCGCGCCACCTGTTGTGTTGCGACCATAGAGCGTGCCCTGCGGACCGCGCAGCACCTCGATACGTTCGGGATCACCGAGATCGAGAAGCGCCGCTTGCGGACGGGAAATATAGAAACCGTCGACATAAAGCCCGACACCACCATCCTTGGTGATCTGGCCCGCATCGGCTGCACCCTGGCCCCGCATTGTCAACGAAACGGTATCGGACGAGTTGGGATAGGCCGCAATGTTCAGGCTGGGGACCGATTCCGTGATCCCACGCAGATCGGTGGTGCCATGATTGGCGAGATCAGCGCCGCTGGTGGCCGTGATGGCCAGCGGCACCTGTTGCAGTTTTTCTTCGCGGCGCTGCGCGGTGACGATAATTTCCCCGCTCGACGCAGAATCGTCGGCAGTCTGGGCCTGCACGGCCGAGGGCATGGTCAAAAGGCCCACGGCAAGGGCAAGTCCTGAACAAAGATCAAGCTCACGAAAACGCATAGATACCTCCCTGGGTGAATTGGCTTTCACTTCTGGGGCGCCCAATAGCGTACTATTGGTTTCGGTACCAGCAGTTTCGAGTCAATCACTGCAACGGAGGTGGCGCCCAGTTTTCTGCGGTTATGTCCCAGCAAGACGTCTCTGCGTATGTCGGCTGCGCGAGCAGGAGTGTCATGCTCGACAGCAGTTCCCCGCCCCCTTCGCATTGCAGGGCAAGCCATATCCACGCATGGCCCGGCAGTGCCGGTTCCTGCCGGGTTACCGCGCCGCTGTAGGTCACGTCCGCACCGGGGCAGATCGGCCGTCGCATTTTCAAACGCCAGCGCCCGATCCGCGCACCGGGCCCTGCCCACGCCATCGCATAGGCGTGGAACCAGCCGGTCTGCGTCGGCGCGTTCATAATAATATCGGGCAAATGCATGCCTTGGGCATAAGCAATATCGTGGTGCTGCGGCTGCCAGTCGCGGCTGGTTGCCGCCCCCATAACCACATCGCGCGCGGTCACCGTCCGCGTCAGCGGGAGCAGCGGAGATAACGACCCTGTCATGCCAGACCCACTTCACCATAGCCAAACAGGCGCAGCGTTTCCGCGCCCAACAGCACGCCATCCGCATGATCGCGATACTCGACGCGAATGGTCCAGTAACGGCCGTCGCCCAGCCGCGTGGTGCTCGGTTCACCCAGTTCGACCAGAATCTGTTCGCTACGGACTTTCATTCCCGGCCTGATCGGCGCGGCAATCTCGCTTTCCATTTCGGTCACAATCGCGCGCGGCAGTCCCAGCTTGTCCTTGATAAGATGATGCAGGGCGAGCCCGGTGGTTCCAATGTTGCCATCGGGGTTCCACGTCACCGGGCGGTTCCATGCAGAAAGCAGCGCGGGCGGTGCGACAACCTGCGCCGGATCATCCGCCCAATAGGCAGGCGTGGCATCCTGCACCGCTGCGGCAAACAGGCGGATCGCCCCGGCCTCGACCATGCCATCGCTCACTTGCGCGAACTGCGGCTGGCCGATCAACGCCAGAACATCGGCGGGAACACCGTTCATCTCTGCGCCCTACTTCAGCGGCAGACCAAGCCCGCGACGGGCGATGATGTTCTTTTGCACTTCGGACGTGCCACCCCCGATCGTGTCCAGCGGCGTGGTCTGGTAGAAGTGTTCCCACACCCCGTTGTCCACCGCCCCTTCGGCATCCGAACGGAGCAATCCGGCAGGTCCGAGATGGTCGAGCACGAAATCGGTAAGCACCTGCCCCAGCCGCGTCGCGAACACCTTGTACATCGCGGCCTCAACCGCCGGCACCTGCCCCTTGGCGGCGGCATCGACCACCCGCCTCTGGAGCATCTTGGCGGTTTCCACTTCCGCGCCCAGCCGTCCGACTTGCCGTTTCACCCCGATATCGTCGGCCAGCGGGACACCGTTGCGGGTCGTGGTGCGCAGTGCGTCCAGCGCACGTTCGAATTTCTGCAGCAGCGGATTGATCGTGTAGAACGTGAAGCGTTCGAAATCGAGCGCTTCGCAAACATAGGTCCAGCCCTTGTTCAACTCGCCAACCAACGCTTCCGGGCCGATCCGGACATTGTCGAAGAACACTTCGTTGGTCCAGTGATGGCCCATGGTTTCAATCGGCCGGACAGTCAGCCCCGGATGGTCCATCGGGATCAGGAACACACTGATCCCCTTGTGCTTCGGTGCATCGGGATCGGTGCGCGCGGCGACCCAGTACCATTCGGCGAAATTGGCCGAAGTGGTCCAGACTTTCTGGCCATTGAGCACCCAGCCATCCCCATCCTTCTCCGCTTTGAGCTTCAGGCTGGCGAGATCCGATCCCGAACCCGGTTCGGAATAGCCCAGCGCAAATTCCACTTCGGCATCGAGGATCAGCGGCAGGAACCGTTGTTTCATGTCCTCGGAACCATGGCGGATAATCGTCTTGCCGATGCATCCCACGCCCTTGCCGATCAGGGGCGCGCCGCGCAGCGCCAGTTCCTCGTTCAACAGGTATTCGAATATGCCCGGAATATCCTGCCCGCCATAAGCCTCGGGCCATGACATCCCGAGGTAGCCCTGCGCCCCCATCCGTTTGCAGAACGCGCGCCGTTCGGGGCTGTTGGCCAGTTGCGAATGGGCATCACGATCCGGCGCCATGAATTCCGCTGCATCGGGGTGTTGCGCCTGCTGATCCAGAAATGCGCGCACCCCTTCGGCAAAGCGGGATTCTTCGGCAGAAAGTTTGAAATCCATATCCGTTCCTATGCGGCTTCGAGTTCGGCAAGGGCATCGGCCACCTGTTTGCGAACCTGTTCCAGTTTGGTTTCCTTGACCACCCCATAGCCTTTCACGCCTTCATAAGCGGCGGCGATTTCGGCCAATGTCGCGATATTGGCAGGCGTTGCACGGGCAAGCAGCCGATCGATCAGCGCCTCGTACTCGTGCCCCAGTTCGCGTTCCATGCGGCGATGGCGGTTGCGTCCGAAGATATCGAACGCCGTCCCGCGCAGGCCCTTCATTTTCGCGAGCACAGGATAGACGCCCCCCATCCATGCACCGAATGTGCGCTTGGTCTCCCGCCCGTCTGGTCCGCGCCGCGACAGGATCGGCGGGGCAAGGTTGTAACGAATTTTGAAATCGCCCTCGAATGTCTCGGCCAGCTTGCGCTGCAACGATCCATCGCTGAACAGCCGGGCAACTTCGTATTCATCCTTGTAATAGAGCGTCTTTGCATAGGCGCGCGCCACGGCCGGGGTCAGCACGTCGCTGCCGCCGGTGATCTGCTGTTCCGCATTGGCCACACGATGGACCAGCGCCCCGTAACGGTTGGCCAAGGCAGCACCATCGAACGCGGTCAGGAGGTCGGCCCAATCCTGTCTGATCTGGTCGAGCGTGCGGGTCTGTTCCTCTATCGGCTGGTCCGAAACCCAGCGCAGCGGCGCGTCGGGATCAACCGCGGCGATCCGCCCGAGGCGAAAAGCCGTCAGATTGAGGTCGACTGCCGCCCCGTTCAGGCGGATCGCCTGCTCCAGCGCGTCCAGCGACAGGGGGATCAGCCCCTTCTGCCACGCATGGCCGACCAGCAGCATGTTCGCACCAATCGCATCCCCCAGTTGCGCAACGGCAATCCGGGTTGCGTCGATCCCGCTCAGCGCCGCTTCGCCCACTTTCGCGGCAACCACGTCAGCCAGCCGGTCGGCACTGAAATCCAGATCGGGATTGGTCGCAAACGAGGATGTCGGCGCGACGAAGCGGTTGAACATCACCTGCGTGCGACCGCGCGCCATTTTCGAAAGGCTTTCGGCGCTGGCCGCAACCACCAGGTCGCAGCCGATCACCACATCGGCGCGCCCTTCGGGAATGCGCGCGACATGGCCAGTGGAGGCGCCATGCGTCAGCCGGATATGGCTCGTCACCGGGCCGTTGCGTTGGGCCAGACCGGAAAGGTCGAGCACGGTAACGCCCAGTCCATCGATATGGGCCGCCACGCCCAGGATCGCGCCGACAGTGACCACCCCATTGCCGCCGATCCCGGCAACCACGGTGCTGTGCGTCCCCGTAATAACGGGAAGGACCGGCAAGGGCAGTTCCACGTCCCCGGTGATCGCATCGAGCCTGCCCGGTGCTGCCTTGCGCAAGGTGCCGCCTTCGACCATAATAAAGCTGGGACACAGCCCTTTGACGCAGCTGAAATCCTTGTTGCAGACCGACTGGTTGATCCGCCGTTTGCGACCGAATGCGGTTTCTTCCGGTTCGATGGCGACACAATTGGACTGGATGCCGCAATCGCCGCATCCTTCACAGACATCGCTGTGAATGAACATACGTTTGTCGACATCCGCGACCTTGCCGCGTTTGCGCAGGCGGCGGCGTTCCGTCGCACAGGCCTGATCGTAAATGATCCCGGTAACGCCCGGAATATCGCGCATCATGCGCTGCACGTCGTCCAGTGTATCGCGCTGATGGAACGTCACCCCCGGCGGAAAATCGGCCGGATCGTGGCGTGATGGATCGTCGGCCACAACCGCGATCTTCTTCACACCTTCAGCGTGCAACTGTGCGGCGACATGCGGCGCGGATACGCTGCCATCGAAGGATTCTCCCTCGATCGGCTGGCCGCCGGTCATCGCGATCGCACCGTTCAGCAGGATTTTGTAAGTGATATTGACGCCCGAGGTGACACAGGCGCGGATCGCCAGCAGGCCCGAATGGAAATAGGTGCCATCTCCCAGATTCTGGAAGATATGATCCGTTTCCACGAACGGCGCCTGGCCGATCCACGCCGCGCCTTCGCCGCCCATATGATAGAGCGTGATCGTATGCCGATCGGGCAACCATGTCGCGAGACCATGGCATCCGATGCCGCCCATAGCGACAGAACCATCCGGCACGCGGGTCGATGTGTTGTGCGGGCATCCGGCGCAAAAACTGGGCATGCGTACCAGCCCGGCGGCTGCGGCAGTCACTTCGGCGGCGGCCACTTCGGGTTCGTTGCTGGCCAGTGCCCGCTGCAATTCCTCGCCCGGATTGTGCGCCAGCAATCGGCTGCGCAGGGCCTGCATCACGCTGGCAGGGGCCAGTTCGCCAACCTGCGACAGCAGCGGCGCACCGGACAGATCGCGTTTGCCCGTCAGTACCGGGCGGCGATCCGCAGGCAGGTTATAGAGGATATGCGCCAGTTGTTCCTCGATGACCGGGCGCTTTTCCTCGATCACCAGCAGTTCGTCGCAGCCATCGGCAAAGGCCTTGATCCCTTCGGGTTCGACCGGCCAGCTCATCCCCACCTTGTAGACGCCGATCCCGGCCGCTTCGGCGCGGGCCGGATCGAGCCCCAGTGCGTCGAGCGCCTCCAGCACGTCGAGCGTGGCCTTGCCCGTGGTGACAATGCCGAGACGCCGCCGTCCGCGCCCGCCCAGAATGACCTTGTCGATGCCGTTGGCGCGCGCGAAGGCCTTCGCCGCGTCCAGCCGGTGATCCATCTGCCGGGCTTCGGCCATGATCGGCAGAACGCCGAGCTGGATATTGAGGCCACCGGGCGGAAGCGCATAATCATCGGGCACGCGGAACTGCAGCCGCGCCATCGAAATATCCACGCGCGACGACGATTCAATCGTATCGGTAATGCATTTGAAGCCGACCCATGCGCCGGAATAACGCGACATCGCCAGACCGGCGAGACCGAGGTCGAGGAAATCCTGGATATGCGCCGGATTGAACACCGGCATGCCAAAATGGATCAGGGCATGATCGCTCTGGTGCGCAACGGTGGACGAACGGGCCGCGTGGTCATCGCCGCACAGCACCAGCACGCCGCCGTTCTTCGCCGCCCCTGCGAAACTGCCATGCTTGAGCGGGTCGCCCGACCGGTCGACCCCCGGCCCCTTGCCGTACCACAGGGCAAAAACGCCGTCGTACTTCGCCTTGCCGATCAATCCGGTCTGCTGCGTGCCCCAGACGGCGGTGGCCGCCAGATCCTCGTTCACGCCGGGTTGAAAGCGGATGTTATGCTCGTCGAGAAATGTGCGCGCCTGCCACAGGGCGAGATCGTAGATACCCAGCGGCGATCCACGATAGCCGGATATGAACCCGGCGGTGTTCAACCCAGCCGCCCGATCCCGCATCGCCTGCATCATCGGCAACCGCACCAGCGCCTGATTACCCGTCAGGTACACGTGGCCGCTGGTCGCGCGATATTTATCGTCGAGAGAAAACGTCATGCGGCGGCCGTTTCCATCAGTTCGACAGTCACACCCTGACCGTCCTGTATCTGCGCCGCCCGCACACCCGGACGGATTTCACGCGGTTCGACCGGGATCGGATACCCCGCAGCACGGGCCGCAGCGATCACCGTATCAAGATTGGCAATCGCCAACGTAAGGTACCGTAGGCCCGTTTCCGCATCGAAAGCGCCCTTGTCTGCCTTGCGCTGCACCTCGGCATCGGGGATGCACAGACGCAGGATCGCATCGCCCACTTTCAGGCGGACTATCGTCAATCCCGGAAAGCTCACTTCGCCTTCGACCGGGAAACCGAGCAACCCGTTCCAGAATGCCAGACCCGCTGCGCGATCGTTGGTCACGATCCCGACATCGATATGCGGCAGTGTCAGTTGTGCAGCCATTACGCCCTCCGTCCCGTTTCCTCGATGCTTTCCGCCGTAAGGCCACGGTGGCCCCAGATATCGCCCGGCCCGCGATAGGTCGGGGTCCAGTCCGGCCCGACGGTCATCGCGCCCCAGCCGATTTCCACTTCCACACCCGAAGGCGATTCCACGTAGAAAGACAGAATCCGGTCATTCGAATGGCGCCCCAGCGAAGCGGTGATCTTGCACCCCGCATCCATAACTCGGTCATAAGCCTGCCCCACCATGTCCAGTTCGGTCAGTTCGAACATCACATGGTGTACCCCGTCGAACGGGGCGACTTTCATGATCCCGACTGTGTGGTGGCGCGGGTTGACGTGGAAGAAATTCACCGTCTGATCCGGTCCGACATGGTAATAGTCAGTCAGCCGGAACCCGAGCAGGCGCGTATAGAAATCTGCGCTGGCTTCATAATTGCTGGCGAACAGATTGATGTGCCCCATGCCCAGCGCGCCCGTAACAAACTGCATGCCGCGCGCATTGCGATATCCGGTCGTCACCAGCGGGCCATAAAACAGTTCGACCGCATGGCCGCCCGGATCGGTAACAAAGCCGATCCCGGTCACCGCCCGCGCCGCACATTCTGCGGCATCACCCCGCCGCGCGGCAAATCCGGCGGCGTTCAGTTCCGCCAGAGCCGTATCCAGCTGCACCGGACCGGCCACCTCCAGCCCAAGATAGCGCAACCCCGGGGCATCGGCGGGATGCACAGCAAGGCGCCATGACCACTCATCGACGCGGAAATAGGCAGCACCATCCGCCCCCCGCCCGTCGGCACCGGCTCCGGGCACATAGGCATCCCCGCCCGGCGCACGCCCCGGATCAAACCCCAGCACATCACACGCGAAGGCGATCCATGCATCCGGATCCGGAACATCGAGCCCGACATAGCCCAGACCGAGAATTTCCATGCACCTCTCCCAAAAAACGCACTTTCGATACTATTGGTACTGTTATTAGGAGTCAAGAGACCCGGCCAGCAGATTGTGCCATGAACACAGGGCTGGACAGACAGAAATTTTATAGGTACCGACAGTTTCGTTAATGGCAACTCCGGCGCGCAACCGGATGGGAGAAGAGCGGGATGGACCTCAGCATATCGGAAGAGCAGGACGCGCTGCAGCGCTCCGTGCGGGCGTTATGCGACGACCGCTTTCCTACTTCCGCTGTCAGGGCATGCGAACAGAATCCCGCCGCGGTTTCCGCCATCTACGACGATCTGTTCGCCATGGGCCTTGGCGGTATCCTGATCGACGAGAATGCGGGCGGTTTGTCGCTGGGCCTGACCGAAATGGTTGTGACGCAAATGGAACTGGGCCGCGCGCTGGTGCCCATGCTGTTTGCCGAAAGCACGGTTCTGGCCTCGGGGATATTGGCCCACAGCAACGATGCGGCTGTCCGGGCCCTTCTCCCGCAGCTCGCATCGGGTGAAAAACGCGCCTCCTGCGCATGGCAGGAACAGGGGCGCCCGCTGCCGGATAACGCACGGGCCACACAGCTTTCGGACGGGGGCACGCTTGACGGCACCAAAGTGCTGGTGGCCGATGCTGATATGGTCGATTATCTGATCGTGCTGGCCAGCGACACGGCGGGGCAGAACGCATGGTGCCTTGTCGCACGCGATGCCGCGGGGATCGAGCGCGTCGATCTGCCCAATATGGCCGATCTTTCCATGGCCAACGTCACTTTCGTCCAGACACCGGTACTGGCGACTATCGCAAGGGGTGATGCGGCCACGGCGGCGTGGGAACAGGCGCAAACCGCCATGAAAATCGCCATCGCCGCGCAGGCTGTCGGCGGCGCGGAAAAGGCGCTGGAGATCACCCGCGACTATGCCTGCACACGCCAGCAGTTCGGCCAACCGATCGGCGCATTCCAGTCGATTGCGCATTATCTGGCCGATGCCGCCGTCAATGTCGAAGGCGCACGCATGCTCGTCTATCGCGCGGCGGCGGCCACCGATTATGGCGAACCGGCCAAGACATGGGCCGATCTTGCCAAGATGAAAGCCTGTCAGGTCTATCGCGATGTTTCCGCGCTTGCCATCCAGATCCATGGCGGGATCGGCTTCACGCTGGAGGCGGACCCGCAGCTTTACTACCGCCGGGCAAAGCACTTGCAACTCATGTACGGCGATCCGCTGGACCTGCAGGAACGCGCAGGCGAGGCGCTGATTTCCGGCACGCACAAGGTTTTGGAAGCATGAGCACAGCACTTCTCGAAGGCCGTCCCGCCATTGTCACCGGCGCTGCTGGGGGCATCGGCAGAGGGCATGTGCTGCATCTCGCCGCCGCCGGGGCGCCCGTGGTGATCAACGACATCAATGGCGAAGCCGCCGCCGCATTGGCCGACGAAGTGACCGCGGCGGGTGGCACGGCATTGGTATCGACGCACAACATCGGCACGCGCGAAGGCGCCGAAGCGCTGGTAGAAGCCTGCCGGGCCGCGTTCGGAAGCGTGCGGATTCTCGTCAACAACGCGGGCAACCTGCGCGACAAGACCTTGCTGAAAATGACGGATGACGATCTCGATGCCATCCTGACGGTCCATGTCAAAGGGACCTTCTGGTGCACGCAGGCTGCGGCCCGGTCGATGGTTGCGCAGGGTTCCGGCGGCGCGATCATCAACACGACCTCTGGTGGGCACTTCGGCAGCTTCGGGCAAACCGCCTATTCCGCCGCCAAAGGGGCCATCGCATCGATGACCTACACTTGGGCGCTGGAACTGGCCCGTTACGGCATTCGGGTGAATGCCATCGGCCCGCTGGGCACCACGGCCATGTCGAAAACCTATCGCGATGCCGACGGCAAGCCCGGTCAGGACTTCGACCCGTCACGGAACGGACCCGCCGTGGTCTATCTCTGCAGCGATGAAGCCGCCAACGTCTCGGGCCAGATATTCGGCACGGGCGGCGAACGCCTGTCGCACATGGTGCAGCCGCATTACGGCAAGACTCTGGTCCAGCCGGGCGGGTGGGATGTGGAAAGCATCCGCCGCCATTTCCAGACGCAGATGCCCGGACAATTCGGCGCGTTCGGCATTCTCGGCAAACCCTACCCCTTCCACGGCGGGGTCTATCCGCCTTCCACGCAGGAGGGTTGAGATGACGGGTATTGTCGACTGGGGTGCCTATATCGCCGTCCACCGCCTGCCTGTCGCGCTGCTTGCCAACCGCAAGGTGGAAGGCGGGCCCGAACGCGCGATCGCCTGGGCCGATGAAGACAGCGTGACCATGGCGGTGGACGCCGCGCGCAATTGCCTGAAAGATCGCGCGCGCGATACGATTGACCTGCTAATCTTCGCCAGCACCACCCATGCTTTCGCGGAAAAGCAAGGGGCGGCGCTGATCGCAACGGTGCTGGGTCTGCCCAAAGAGGTCCGCACAGCCGATATTGGCCATTCGCTGCGTGGCGGGGCACAGGCCCTGCTTCTGGCTGACGATGCCGTCCGTTCGGGCCGTGCGCGCCAGGCGCTGGTCGTGATCGCCGACAGCCGTATGGGTGCGTCGGGTTCCGAACTGGAACGTAGCGGCGGCGACGCCGCCGTCGCTTTCCTGATTGGCAGCGACGGGGTCGTCGCCCGTTTAACGGGACATGCGTCTCATGCAGAGGAAATCGTCGACACATGGCGCCGTGCGGGCGATCGTTTCACCCATAGCTGGGAAGATCGCTTCACCACCCAATACGGCTTTCTCGAACCCTCTGCGGCAGTGGCCGCAAAACTGCCTGACGTCGCCGATGGTACAAGCCGTCTCTGGGCAACCAGCGCCCCCAACAGGCGCGCGCAGGGCAGCCTCGGCAAAGCGTTGAAAGCAGAGCCCGCAACCCTTGCCCCCGGCCTGTTTGATACGGTGGGCTATTGCGGGGCCGCCCATGCGCCATTGCTGCTCGCCGCCGCGCTCGATAATGCCGATATGGGGCAGGAAATCGCTCTGATCGCGCATGGTGATGGCGCGGAAGCGCTACTGTTCACTGTCGATCACCCGCGCGCCTCGCGCGCGGTGGCCGATGCGCTGGCCGATCGTATCCCTGTCGCTTCGCTGGCGGCCTATCGCCGCGCGCGCAAACTGGATGCGACGGAATATCCCGCAGCCGACGATCAGGGCATTTCCGCCACGATCCATTTTCGCGAACGGGCAGAAGACCTGCGCCTTCAGGGCCAGCGGTGCCGTTGCGGCGAACCGCAATTCCCCAAACAACGGGTGTGCATCCGCTGCGGCACGAAAGACGCCTTCGCACCCGAGGATTTTGCCGAACGCGGCGCATCGCTGGTGACCTATACGCTCGATGCGTTCTTCCCGTCGCCCACGCCGCCCACCGCTGTCGGCATCGTGCAGGTCGATAACGGCCCGCGCATCTACATGCAGGTGGCAGGCCTGTCCAAAGAGGGCCCACAACCGGGCATGCCGCTGCGTTTCGCGTTCCGCCGCATTCACGATGCCGGACAGCGGCCCAATTATTTCTGGAAAGCACTGCCGGAAAGGAACGCGCGATGAGCCTGAAGGACAAGGCCGCGATTGTCGGCGTGGGTTGTTCCCATTTTATGGAAAACTGGACCGGCAGCGCCGAAGACATGATCGTCGATGCGGCCTTCGAAGCCTATGCCGACGCCGGGATCGAGGATGCCAACCGCCAGATCGACGCGATTTACTGCGGATCGCTTTATTCCGCGATGGGCCCGGTGGACGTTTCCGAAGCGCTCAAACTCTACAAGCCGCTGACATCGGTCTACAATTACTGCGCCACCGGGACAGAAGTCGTCCGTGCGGCGATCATGGCGGTGGCCGCCGGTGTCTATGACACGGTTCTGGCGGTAGGTTACGACAAGCCGAAGGATCGTGGGGTATCCGGCCCGCCTGTCACCTTCCGTGGGGTTCGCGATATTCCCGCCACGCCCGCCGGGTGGTTCGCGCTGGCTGCCGCACCCTATTTCGCGAAGTTTGGTGCGAGCCGCGAAGATTTGGCACAAATTGCAGTAAAAAATCACCATAACGGTACACTGGCGCCAAAATCGTTTCTGAAGAAGGAAATCACGGTGGAGGACGTCCTGTCCGCCCGCATGATTTCCTGGCCCTTTGGCCTTTACGATTGCGCCGCGCAGACCGATGGGGCGGCCGCCGTCATCGTTACCCGCGCAGATCTTGCCCGCAATCACCCGAAACAGCCGGTGCTGGTCAAGGCGATCACTTCGCACTGTTCACCCAATCCGCATACCGATCCCGATCACGATTTTCTGCGCTGGAAAGCGACGGAAAGCGCCGCGCGCGATGCCTATCGCATGGCCGGGATCGACGATCCTTTCCGCCAGATCGACGTGGCGCAATTGCATGACTGCTTCACGCTGACAGAACTGCTGTCCTACGAAGATCTCGGGTTCATCCCCAAGGGTGCGGCGAAGGAACATATCGCCAGCGGCACGTTTGCGCTGGGTGGGGAATTGCCGGTCAACACCGATGGCGGCCTGAAAAGTTTCGGCCATCCCACCGGGGCCACCGGCGCGCGCATGATCGTGGAGAATGTCCTGCAATTGCGGGGTGAAGCCGGGGCCCGGCAGGTTTCGAATGCGAAGCTTGCCCTCAGCCACAATATCGGCGGCTACCCCACGGGCTGCGCCGTCAGCATTCTGGGGGTGGAATGAGCAAGCCGTACGAAACGCTGGATATCACGATTGCCGATCATATCGCGGTGCTCACGCTCTCGCGCGAGGAACGGCGCAATGCCATTTCCAGCCGGATGAACGTCGAACTGCCCCGCGCCTGGCGGCAGTTGGAAGAAGACCCCACAGTGCGCGTGATCGTGGTGACGGGCGCCGGGAGCAAGGCCTTCTGTACCGGCGCCGATCTGGGCGATCTGCCGAAAACCGAAGACCCCGAATTTGCGAAGCAACTGGCCTCCATCGGCTGGACCGGGCGGCAGAACGGCGTGACCAAGCCGGTGATCGCCGCGATCAACGGGCTGGCAGTGGGGGCCGGTCTGCATTTCGCGGCCGATTGCGATATCGTACTGGCCGCCGATCATGCGCAATTCATCGACAGTCATGTTGCCGTGGGCCTGATCGCCGCGCTGGAACCGATTGGCCTCGCCCGTCGGATGCCTCTGGGCGCCGTGATGAAACTGGCGCTGACCGGCGGTGACGAACGCCTTTCCGCGCAGGAGGCATGGCGGCTGGGCATGGTTGACGAAATCATGCCGCTGGACGCGCTGATGCCCCGCGCGATGCAACTGGCGGCCAGCATTGCCCGCCATTCGCCCACCGCGGTCGCCCGCACCCGCGCGGCGATCTGGGCATCGAAGGAACTGCCGCTGGGCGAAGCGCTGGAGCATGGCTGGCGCTATATCCTCGCCCAGAACGATCACCCGGATATCAGCGAAGGTGTCGCCGCGTTTCTCGAAAAACGCCCTGCCCGGTGGCGGGATCGCGAAGCGGGAGACCTTGATTGAGCTACGGCACGCTGATCTCGTCCCGCCATGGCGCGGTGGCGCTGATCGAACTGGTCAGCGAAGACGGCATGAATTGCTATACCCCGGAAATGGGGGAAGATCTCGTTGCGGCGCTGCGCGCAGCCGCAGCCGACGATGCCGTGGCCGCGATTGTGCTGACCGGATCGGGCCGGGCTTTTTGCGCAGGCGCGCATCGCGGCGTGTTGGCCGGCGAAATCGGCGCCTCGGGCCTCACGATCGGGCAGGAACATTTCATTGCCGGTTTTGCGCCGGAATTCGCGGCTATCCCGAAACTGACCATTGCCGCCTTTAATGGGGCGGCGGCGGGCATCGGCGTGACGATGAGCCTGCTGTGCGATCTGCGCCTATCCGTGCCGGGGGCTAAACTGCGGCTCAATTTCGCAGAACTGGGTATCATGCCGGGTCTCGGATCAACGAAAACACTGGTCGATATCGTTGGTCTGCCCGCTGCCAAGAAACTGCTGCTGTGCGACAGGACCATTCTGGCTGAAGACGCGGCGGCCATCGGGCTGGTCGATGACGTCGTCGCCGCCGATACCCTGCTCGAACGGGCGCTGGCGCTGGGAGAGGCCGCCGCCAAGGGGCAGCGGGAGGTTGCGGCTGCGATCAAGGCCGCGCTCAACGCCGGTCGCGATGGCGATATCGCTGATGCCCTGCGGCGCGAGGCGGATGCCGCCGCCAGCCTGAGACAATCCGCCAAGGCGCAAGCGATCCGCTACGACGATTACGATGCGTTCGCGAAAATCGAGGCAATAGGCTTCATCCCCTGGGGTGAGGCGATCCCGGTCGGGCGTGAAACGGTGCAGCGCTTTCTCGAGGTGACCGGCGCGCCGGGGGATGGCGCGATTATTCCCGGTGTGATGCTGCAGGCGATGCTGCCCAAACTCGTGCCCGGCCATGGCTGGTCGGTCACGGGGCATAGTGGGGCCGTCAATCTCGGCAGCCCGACAATCCGGTTTCCCGTGCCCGCCCCCGCCGATGCCATGCTGCGCGGCCGCAGCCGCCTGTCTGCTGCAAAACCGCATCCCAAAGGGACGCTGATCGCCATGGATTTCGAACTGCGCGAGGATGGCGTGGACCAGCCGTGCCTGCAGTCGACGATTGAACTCCTCTATCTCGGGACACGGGCGTGAACATCGGCGGCAAAGTCGCCATCGCCGGGATCGGGCAAACCCGTTTCGGCCGGGGGCTGGACGAGTCCGAGCGTGAACTGGCCTGCATGGCGATTGATATGGCGCTGCGCGATGCGGGCGTGGCCCCTTCCGAAATCGACGGGGTCAGCAGCTACACCATGGAAGCCACGCCCGATTTCGAGATCGTCCGCAATCTCGGTCTCGGTCCGCTGCACTATTTCTCGCAGGCGCCGCATGGCGGCGGGGCGGGCCCTGCTGCCGTGGGGCACGCCGCGATGGCGGTGGCCACCGGGCAATGCCGCGCCGCAGTGGTGTGGCGCGCGCGCAAACGCTCGGGCGCTGGCAGCCGCGTCTGGGCGCAGTCTTCGCCGGTACTGGACGATCACTGGAAATGGTCGCGGCCGTCGGGGCTGCTGCGCCCGGTCGATGAAGTGGCGGTGATCGCGCGGCGTTATGCCCACGAATATGGCGATATTGCCCCCGCGCTTGCCGAAATCGCCGTGACCTTGCGCCACTATGCCTGCGCGAACCCAGCCGCGATGATGCATGGCAAACCGATCGACGAAGCGGCCTACTATGGCTCGCGCATGGTGGCCGATCCCTTGCGCCTGTTCGACAACTGCCTGGAAAGCGATGGCGCGGTGGCGCTGGTCCTGCTCCCGGCGGAGCGTGCCCGCGATGCCGCACAGCCCGCCGTCCTGATCGAAGCTTTCGCACAAGGGCTGGTACCCGGGCATCAGTCGATGGCCGATTTCCATCGTGCGGATGCGCTGACCACGTCCAGCCATGTGACGGCACAACACCTGTGGCGGCAGACAGATTTTACGCCCTCCGATGTCGATGTGGCGCAGATCTATGACGCGTTTTCGCCGCTGATCCTGTTTTCGCTCGAAGCCTATGGCTTCGTTCCGCGTGGCGAGGCAGCCCGCTTTATCCGCGATGGCGGGCTGCGGGCCAGCGGTGCGCTGCCGACCAATACGGCGGGTGGCAGCTTGTCGGAAGCCTATCTGCATGGCCTCAATCTGGTGACGGAAGCGGTCAGGCAGTTGCGCGGCACGGCCACCACCCAGATCGCCGATGCCCGGCTGGCGCTGGTGACCGGCTGCGACGCCACACCCAACGGCGCCTTGTTGCTGAGGACCGGCACATGATTGACGGCATCCCCCTCCCCGCGCGCGATGGCCCGTTTGAAGGCCCATTCTGGGACGCGCTGGATCACGGCACACTGGCGCATCAGCACTGCCCGGCGTGCGATGCATGGCACTTCCCACCCCGCTGGCGCTGCAGCTGTGGCGGCGCACTGGCCTGGCGCCCGGTATCGGGCAAGGCGCGGCTGTGGTCATGGACCGTGGTCCATCCCCCCGTGCTGCCCGCCTTCATGCCGTTCGCGCCCTATCCTGTGGCGATTGCCGAACTGGAAGAAGCTCCGGGCCTGCGCATGGCCGGCCCCCTGATCGAACAGCCGGGCGATCCGTTGAACCATGTCGATCCCGCACGGCTCTCCATCGGCATGCCGCTCATGGCATGCGTGACCCCTATCGCCCCGGGCCTGAACTGGCCTGCATGGCAAATATCTGCCGCTCTTCCCGGAGACTGACCTTGGCTGCCGCTTACGACCCCTTCTCAACCGACGCGATGCGCGATCCGCACCCGATCTACAAGGAACTCCGGGCCGAAGGTTGCCCCCATTTCGTCAAGGAACGCCGTGCCTGGGCGCTGACGCTGTTCGACGATCTGAAAAAGGCCAGCCTGTGCAACAGGTGGCTCGACTTTTCAGCCGGGCAGACCCCCGCGCAACTCATGCTGGGCGAACCCGTACCGCATACGTTCATGACCATGAACGTGCCCGACAACCGCAAATGGCGCGGACTGCTCGAACCCTTTTACGGTGCCGGTGCGGTGAAGCGGGAAACCCCGCGCTTGCAGGCCATCATCGCCGATGAACTCGCCCCGCTGCGCCAACAGGACAGGTTCGATGTGTACCACGCCTTCGCCAATCAGGTGATGTGCATCAACGCGGGCTACAATCTCGGCGTGTCCCGCGAGATGGCGATACAGGCGCGCAACCTGATCGACCGCATGATCCTCAACCGTGTTCCGGGCCAGGTCGGGGCCTCCACGCCCGACAGCCAGCAGGCCGCGGGCGAACTGATGCACCTGCTGATGCAACACGTGGCGGCGATGCGCGCTGATCCCGATGCGGGCGGCCCACAAGGCAAAGTCCTGCGCGATGCGGTCATCGATGGGGCCAGATTGTCGGATGAGGATCTGCTGTTCTACCTGTTCAGCTTGCTGGTTGTGGGGTCCGAAACCACGCCGATGGCCGTGGCCGGGACGATGTACTATCTCGCGCAGAACCCCGAACAGAAGGCCATGGTGCTGGCCAATCACGACCTGCTGGGTGCGGCGTTCCGCGAAACCCTGCGGTTCGACCAGCCCACCAATATGCTCGCCCGTCGTGCGGCGATGGATTTCGATCTCAATGGCGCGCAGATCAAGTCGGGCGACAATCTGTTGTTCATCTACGCGTCGGCCAACCGCGATGCCGATCGTTTCGACAATCCTGACCGGTTCGATATCACGCGCGAAAACAGCAGCGACCTGAGCTTCGGCATGGGCGCGCATTTCTGCCTGGGGGCATCATTGGCGCTAACCGCCGGGGACCTGATGCTGCGCGCGATATTCGCACAGATCGACGATTACGAGGTGATCGAGGAGGAATGTGAGCGCGCTTTTGGCGAACATCTCAACGGCTTCATCAGGATGGTGATCAGGCCGCGCTGGAAGTAGCCTTCCCGACCGCTTTCAGCCCCGCCACGATCACGCGCACCATCACAAGGAAATCCTCACGCCGGAAATTGGCCGGTTCGAAAAACGAGCGCTGCAACATGGGTCCGACAATCAGTTCATGCGCGATGTCCGGCGGGGTCGTGGCGGGCAATTCCCCACGCGTGATGGCGCGCCGGATCATCGCGATGCCGGATTCCCGGCGCCGCTGCACCACTTCGTTCAGACGTTCGGCCAATGTCGGATTATGCATCGCCTCGCTCACCAGTGCGGGCAAGACGCTGGACAACGGGGTCGTACGGAGAAACCCGTAATACTGGTCGATATAGGCGATGATCTCGGACTCGATATCGCCGGTTTCGACCGGTTCGATCAGCGGCAGCAGATCGAATGCCGCAATCGCCAGTTCTTCCTTCGTTGCCCACCGGCGATAGATCGTCGCCTTGCTGACCTTGGCACGGGCAACAACCGCATCGACTGTCAGACCGGCAAAACCCAGTTCACCCAGCAAAGCCAGCGTTTCCGTCAGAATGACCTTTTCCCGGCTGGCATCGCGCGGTCGGCCCGGGGACCGCCGCGGATTGGCTGCAGCCTTCAGTTCATTCGCCAATTCACCCCCCTTTGCATGGTACCTGATCCGATACGCCTGAATGCCTGACCGCATGGGTTAGGCAGGGCATCGGGCAACAACAAGCCATCGTGATACTGCGTTCTTACCCACTTTCGGGCGCGCCGCATTTTACGGTAACAATTGTACTGTAAATATCGCGACACGCAATCCGAAAACTGTGACGTGGTCCTGTCATGCGCGCCTGTCTGATTCACCGCCATCCAACGATAGCAGCCAAAATGCGCTTTAGCAGCCATGAAGCGCCAGACCATGGGTACTACCCGTTGCGCATCCCCTTGTCTTGTTCAAGCAGCCGTTGCGACAATAGCATGCAACGGGCAGAAAACGGATCATGACAGCAAGCGATTTCGACTACATCATTGTCGGTGCGGGCGTTGCCGGGTGCATTCTCGCCAATCGACTGTCTGCCGATCCGCAGAACAGGGTGCTGCTGCTGGAAGCCGGGGGCAAGGATTCCAGCCCGTTGATCACCGCCCCGGGCGGTTTGCTGCCCATCATGATGTCCGGCAGCCACGCGTGGCGTTACATGTCCGCCCCGCAGAAACATCTCGATGATCGCGTGCTGTACCTGCCCCGGGGCAAAGTCCTGGGTGGCGGTTCGTCGATCAACGGCATGACATATGATCGCGGCATGCACAGCGATTATGATCGCTGGGCACAGGCCGGAAATGCGGGCTGGTCCTTTGCGGAAGTGCTGCCCTATTTCCGCAAGCTCGAAAACTACAGCCCTCATGACGATATCTGGCATGGCCAGGGTGGGCCGATACAAGTCACCCGCGCGGATCAGGACCATCCTTTCGCCAAGGCCTTTATCGATGCCGGGCAAGAGGCGGGATACCCTTATAACCCGGACTTGAACGGCGCATCGCGCGAAGGGTTTGGCGCTGTCGACCTGACGGTTGGCGGCGGCAAGCGATCAAGCGCATCGTCCGCCTATCTCCGCCCAGCGATGAACCGGCCCAACCTGACAGTGATGACCGAAGCGCAGACCCGCAGGATCGTGTTCGAGGGCGCGCGAGCAACGGGCATCGTCTATCGCTGCAAGGGGGAAGATCGCACGGCGCACGCCACGCGTGAGGTAATCCTGAGCGCAGGCGCGCTCAACACACCGCAATTGCTGATGCTGTCCGGCGTCGGCCCGGCCGCGCATCTGGCCGAACACGGGATCGCGCTGGTCCACGATATGCCCGGCGTTGGTCAGAACCTGCAGGACCATCTCGCCGTCCACGTGAAGTATAAGGCAACCAAGCCACTCTCGATGCTGCGCTATCTTAACCCTCTGCGCGGGGCGGTGGCGTTGGGGCAATACCTGCTTTTCCGCAAAGGGCCCCTGTCGCAAACGGGGATGTCCGTCGCCTGTTTCGTGAAGTCCGATCCTGCGCTGGACGAACCCGACATCAAGATGCTCCTGATCATGGCGCTCGTGGGCAGCAACGGGAGCAAACTGGTACCGATGCATGGCTTCTATGCCCATGCCAATGTCGCCCGGCCGGATGCACGCGGCACGGTCACCCTCGCCAGCGCCGATCCGGATGTGCCGCCGGTGATCGACCAGAACTATCTCGGCACGGAAAGCGACCGGCGCGTTGCCCGTGCTTCTGTCAGGGCGGCGCGGGCGATATTCAGTCAGCCCGCATTCGACGATTTTCGTGGTGAGGAACTCGCTCCGGGCCCTTCCGTTCAAACGGACGAGGAAATCGATGCCTATATTCGGGCGAAGGCCGAGGCCGATTACCATTCGGTCGGCACGGCACGGATGGGCAGCGCGGGCGATCCGATGGCCGTGGTCGATGCCCAGTTGCGGGTGCACGGGATGACAGGACTACGCGTGGTGGATGCCTCGATCATGCCGCACCTGCCGGGTGCGAACACCGGCATCCCGGTGGCGATGATCGCGGAAAAGGCTGCGGACATGATCCTTGGCAACCCGCCGCTTGCCCCCGCGGACATTCCCCGCAGCGCCTGATCCGGCGCAGACAAAAGAAAAGCTCCGCCGGGCTATCCCGACGGAGCTTTTTCATAAGCCGTAATCCCGGCCTTTCCGAAAGGGGCCGTAGCCCCTCTGCCAGACAGATCTATTCGTTGCCGCCTGTCATATCGCGCGCCGCGATATAACCGAAGGTCATCGCCGGGCCCAAGGTAACCCCGGCCCCCGGGTAGCTTTCCCCCATTGCCGAAGCCGCATTGTTGCCCACGGCATAAAGACCCTGGATCGGCTGGCCATTATCGCCGATCACTTGCGCCTTGGCATTGGTCAGCAAGCCGCCGTTCGTGCCGATATCGCCGGGATAGACCGGCATGGCATAGAACGGTGCATCGGTCAGCGGGCGCAGGCACGGGTTCGGCTGGTTGCGCTGATCACCATACATCTTGTCGTAGGCCGCCTCACCCCGATGGAAATCGGGATCTTCACCCTTGGCGGCATGTTCGTTGAAATGCGCGATAGTGGCCGACAGACGCGTGGGATCGACGCCCATTTGCTCTGCCAGTTCTTCAATCGTCTTCGCCTTTTTGAGCACCAGCTTGACATCGCCGCGCTGCGCCCAATCCGGAATCAACGGATAAAGCGGCCCCATCGGGAACTGGTGGCGATAGCGGTAATCGAAGACCATCCAACTCGGGCTGGCATCGCCATGCTCATGCTCCCGCTTGGCCATAAGCTGGCCGGTGACATGATAGGATGCGGCTTCGTTCAGATAACGCTCGCCCTTCTGGTTGACCATGATGCACCCCGGCAATGCCCGTTCGATGGTGCACAGCCGCCCGCGATCTTCACCCGGAATATAGAACACCGGCGCCGCCCAGGTTGACTGCATGTTCATGGTCTTCGCGCCGATCGCCTGGCCGGCGCGAATGGAATCGCCGGTATTGCTGGTCACGCCACCCGAAATCTTCGCCGTGGGATAGAGCGGGGCATTTTCATCGCGCATCGCCTGATTGCGATCGAACCCGCCTGCCGCCAGCACCACACCCTTGCGCACCCCGATCCGCATCGGCTTGCCGTTGTGCGTAATCACGGCCCCTGTAACCTTGTCGCCATCGCGCACCAGTTCGGTCAGCGGGCTTTCCAGCCACAGCGGGACATTGCGCTCGTTCAACGCCAGCCGCAATCCGCCGGTGAGCGAATTGCCCAGCGTCAGACGCCGGTCTTTGCCCGACGTGAAACGAAACGGCAGATCAAGCCAGTAGCGGGCCATATTGATCGTCAGGTGCGTGAACCAGCCCTTCGACCGGTACAGCAGTTCATTCGTTTCCGCGAACGTCCACTGCAGGAAGCCGAACAGGCTGGCGGCCGGTGACGGGAAACGCTGGGTGCGGATATCCGCGCCCAGTTGCTTGCCGTCGAATGTCCGCGGCAGATGGGTACGGAAACCCCTTGTCGAGCCACCCGGATTTTCCGCGTGATAATCGGGATAGGGCACAGCATCATACTGGACCTGCGTGTTATCCGTAACCCAACGCAGCATGGGTGCGGCATTATCGACATAGGCCTGAATGTTCGCATCGGGGACGTTATCCGCCGAGAGCGCGCGCAGGTACGTGAAGGCCTCGTCGAGATTGTCTTCGAACCCGGCGGCACGTGCCAGATCGCTGCCGGGAATCCAGATACCGCCGCCAGAGGTAGCCGACGTACCGCCCCACAGCTTGTCCTTCTCGACGATCAACACATCGGCGTTGTTCTTGGAGGCCACCAACGCGGTGAGCAGGCCACCCGCACCAGAGCCCACGACGAGAACATCTACCTCTTTATCCCAATTTTGGCTCATTGCGGTCAGTCCACTGTAAAAAATTGAGGGGCCTTACGCTCGACAATCGCCTGATTGCGGTTCGAGAATGTCGGCTCCAGTGCTTCGGGCTGCGGGAAAATCCAGTATTCCCCGCGTTCAATGGCATCCAGCACAAGCGGGGCGAACTGGTCGCCGGTCATGCCGTTCTGTTCAAGCATATCGATCATCGTGTTGTGAAAACCTTCCGCCTGCTGGCCCGGGGTATCACGAAAAATGCCCGATTTAACCGGGCCCGGTGCTAGCAGCGACACGGCGATCTTGGAACCCAGCATGGCGAGTTCGCCTGCAAGGCTTTCCGTCAGGGCCACCGTTGCGAACTTCGTTGCCGAATAGGGCGCCATCAGGGGTGAAGGCAGGAAACCGCCAACCGAGGCGGTGTTGATAATCCGGGCTGGGCGATCCGCGGCCAGCAGCCGCGGAACGAAGGCCCGCAGGCCATTGAGAATACCGTCGACATTGACGGCCCAGGATTGCTGCCACTTCTCCACCGGGATTTCCCAGCTGTTGCCCGTGGCCAGAACCCCGGCATTGTTGAACAGCAGATCGACCTGCCCGTGGGCCTTGTATGCCTTGTCCGCCAAGGCTTCGAGTGAGGCCGGATCGGTAACGTCGGTTTGCACGGCATAGGCGGCATTGCCAATTCCGCGCGCAACCTCCTGCAGGGCCGCTTCATCACGATCGGCCAGGACCACTTGCATGCCCCGGCGCGCGGCCTCGCGCGCGAGTCCTGCACCGATTCCGCCTGCGGCCCCCGTAATAACGGCGACTGTCATTCCAAACACTCCTTCCAATGGGAGATAAAACGGCAGAAAAACGCCGCCTCCGGCGAAGGCCCGTTCCGCGCCCCCGACGCCCGTCATCAAACGGGAACCTCTCCACCATATTCGCAACGCAACTGTGGACACGCTTGCCAATAAGTCAACACCATGCGTAGAATGCCGCGCAATTATCTACGAATTAGCAAAGGGTGAGAAGGATGACCGATCTTAGCGGCAAAGTTGCGTTGATCACTGGCGCCGGTCAGGGCGTCGGACAGGGTATCGCTTTTGCGCTCTCGGCGGCCGGGGCCAGTATTGTTCTTGCCGGGCGAACTCTCGAAAAAGTGCAGAAAACCGCCGACGAAATCAGCCAGCGCGGCGGCAACGCGATCGCGATCGCCTGCAATGTCAAATCGGCCGACGATCTCGCCAAGGCTGTCGACACGGCAGTCAAGGAACTGGGCGGGCTCGATATTCTCGTCAACAACGCGCAGGAAGTGCCGCTTGGCAAGCTCGACGATGTGACGGACGAAGCCTTTATTGCCGGGTTCGAATCGGGCCCGCTGGCCAGCATGCGCCTGATGAAACTGGCGCGCCCGCATATGAAGGCACGCGGCGGCGGCGCGATCTTCAACTTCGCCTCCTCTGCCGGAATTCGCTGGGATATGACGGGTTACGGCGCCTATGGCGCGGTCAAGCAGGCGATCCGTTGTCTGACACGCGCCGGCGCCGCGGAATACGGGCCGGATAATATCCGCGTTCTGACGATTGCGCCGCATGCGGAATCGCCGGGCCTCAAGGGTTGGTTCGAAGCCAATCCCGAAGAAGCCGCCGCATTCTTCCGCACTATCCCGCTTGGCCGCATCGGCCGGCTCGAAGAAGACATCGGCCGTGCCATCGTGGCCTTGTGCGGCGCAGATCTCGATTACCTTACTGGCGCAACGATCCCGCTCGACGGCGGGCAGGCCAATTTCGACTGAGGAACCCGGAGCATGGAAAAGATCATCTACGCCCTGTGGGCCAATGAAGGCGAAAGCCGCGAAAGCTTCAACGCGCGCCTGCTGACCAGCCTGCCCGAAGCGCTGGAAAAGACTGGCGCCAGCCGTATTCGCGTCAACATCCGCGACGCGATCGTCGATCCCGCCGCCCCCCTGATCCAGCAATGGCAGGCCCCCCAGCAGGACGCTGTTGTGCAGCTGTGGCTGCCTTCCGCCAACGCTATGTTCCGTGGCCCCACTGATGCCGCCGTTGCCGCCCACTGCGGCCGTTTCGCCGCATGGCTGGTTGCAGAATCGGCGATCATTCCGAACGCCGATCATCCGCCCGTGGCCGGACAGCGCACATGGGGCTGGTCGCAGTGCAGCTTCATCTCGTTCCGGCAGGACATCAGCTGGAAGCAGGCGATCAACCACTGGCATAGCCATCACGCCAACGTGGCGATCTACACGCAGTCCAACTTCGAATATATCCAGAACCTGATCGTCCGTCCGCTGACGGACGATGCGCCCACCTACGACGCCTTCGTGGAAGAGTGTTTCCCGCTCGAAGCGATGACGGACACGAACGCGTTCTATGATGCGGTGGGCGACGATGCGAAATGCGCATCTCATCTCGAGGACATGATCGACAGCTGCAACGGATTCATCAATTTCACGCAGATCGACGTCGTGCCGACCAGCCAGTACGATTTCGCCGAATAATCGGACAAGATCGGCCAGACGTCATGGAATACACGCCGATAGTGCTCAACCAGCAAGATGTCGCCGCAGGGCGCATCGAGCTGGTTGAATGGCATTGGCCCGACATGATCGAATTCACCCGCAAGGAATCCGAGCTTATGCTCGAGATGTCCCTGCCCCCGCTTGCCGCGGATGCCTCGGCATGCTTCCCGGACATTGCACCGGACAAGTACTGCTTCATGGGCACGCTGTTCGTCCGTTATCCCGGGATTACGATCGGGGGCCGCTCGGAAGGCAAGCGTATCCGGGTGATCCGCTGCATCTTCGAAGAACGGACCGCGCAAAATATTCTGCGCCACAAGCCGGAACCGCCACTCGATTTCCTGCAATCGCTGCTCAATATCCGCAACGATCCGCTGCGTACGCTGATGCGGTTGAGCCATCGCGAACTGATCAATCCCGTCGATCGGTCTCCGGAAGCGATCGAGGCGCTGATGAACGTGATTGTCGTGGAAATGGAGCGCCTGTTCGAACGGCAGCGCGACAGCCAGTCCAGCGGCCGCCTCGCAGCCTGGCAATATCGGCGCATCCGCGATCGGCTTAGTAGTGGCGAAAGTCAGCCAACCGTGGCCGATCTCGCCCAGCTTTGCGGGATCAGCAGCCGCCACCTGCACCGCCAGTTCCTCGCGCTTACCGGCAAGACAATCTCGAAATATATCGAGAACTTCTGGATCGAACAGGCGAAGGAAGAACTGATGAACCAGACATCATCGATCCGGCAGATTGCCGAAAATTGCGGCTTTTCGCACCCGAACAGCTTCTCCCGCGCGTTCCGCCGGGTAAGCGGGCTTTCCCCCCAGAAATTTCGCCAGCGGGCCAGCACCGGCCTGGGCGACTTTTCATAACGTGATCGCCCTGATCCCATGATCGGGCGGCCACCCCACAGCGCAATGACAAGGATACGACATGGCTGATAGAAAAGTGGCGCTGGTGACCGGCGCCAGCCGCGGCGCCGGGGCGGGCATCGCCCGTGGGTTCGGTGAATTGGGCTACACGGTCTATGTGACCGGACGCACTGTCGCGCCGGGCGATGCGAAAGGCTGGGACGGCTCCGTCCTGCCCGGCACAGTCGCTGAAACCGCGGCTAAAATTACCGAACTGGGCGGGCATGGCATTCCCGTTTTGTGCGATCATGCCGACGATGCGCAAGTCGCCAAAGTGTTCGAACAGATCATGGACGAACAGGGTAGGCTCGACGTTCTGGTCAACAACGCCACCTATATCCATCATCAGCTGATCACCAAAATGCCGTTCTGGGAAAAGGAACTGGATGCGCAGAAGATTCTCGATGTGGGCCTGCGTTCCGCCTACGTCGCCAGCTGGCATGCCGCACGGATCATGGTGCCACAGGGCAGCGGCCTGATCGGCATGGTCTCTTCATTTGGCGCGACGTGTTACATGCATGGTCCGGCTTACGGCGCGCAGAAGGCGGGACTGGACAAGCTGGCGCACGATATGTGGCACGACCTGCGCGGCACCGGCGTTGCCGCAGTGTCGATCTGGCTTGGCCCGCAATTGACCGAACGGGCGAAAATTTCCGCCGAGGTCGAGCCCGAACAGTACAAAGACCTGATCGCGATGGCGGAAAATCCGGAATTCACCGCGCATATTCTGGATGCGATCGACAAGGCCCCCAACCGTGAGGACCTGTCGGGGCAGACGCTGGTCGGCGCGGAAATTGCCAAGGAACTGGGTATCACCGATCGCGGGATGGAGCGCCCCTCACATCGCGCCATGCTGGGCAACCCCCGCGACAGGAACGAAGCCGCGATCTACTGATCCGACCCCCCTCAACGAAGGATAAAACAATGGCTATTCGCGTCGTTTACGACATGATCGCGCAAGATGGGCAAGGCCAGGCCTTCGCCGCCGCGTTGGCAGATCTCGCCAGCACGATCCGCGCGCTTCCGGGCAGCGATGGGGTGGATATCCTGCGCAAGCAGGATAATGCGGACCAGTTTCTCTTCATAGAGAACTGGCCATCGGATCAGGCTTATGCCGACGCATCGCAACTGGTGCCCAAGACGGCGTTCGCGCCGCTGAAGCCGTTGCTTGGCGGGCCTCCGGCGCGATCGGTTTACGAAACGCTCTAAGTGCTGGCGCGGGCGAACAGCGCCCGCGTCGCATCGACGATGATCCGCCCCCGTTCCAGCGGAGACAGGCCTTCCGGCGCCCGAAACGGGGCTTCCGCCGCGATGCGGGCCTGTGCAGGCAAAAGCGGCAACAGCGCCTCCAGCGCGAATTCCCCTTGCCCCGGTGGCAATCGCCCAGCCACTGCCTCTGTGGCAAGATCGGCTGGCGGTTCCCGCGTGCCATCGCACAGCTGCACATGAAACACCCGTTCCGGCGGAAGGGCAGCCACATCGGCCCAGCTTCCGCCCGTGCGCATCACGTGCAATGTATCCACGGTAATCCCGACATCATCCCCACTGCTTTGCGCCAGTGCGAGTGCATCGGCGGGCGTGCGGACCGTAGACAGCGAAAAACCCTCGATCGTCATCCGTGTCCCGGCCGCACGCGCGATCTGCGCAAGCCGCGCCATCGCGTCACGCAGACGCGCGGGCTGATCATCGAACGCCAGCGCATTGATATCCGCCCCCAGTTCCGCGGCGAGTGCCGCCGTCCGCTCCAGACCGGCCCAATCGGGCGCCGCATCGATCATGAACGGCTCGATGATCCCAAGGCCCAGCCCGGTATCCTTCAGGGCGGCAACAACTTCGCGCCGGGCGGCACTGTCCTGCACCAGATCGCGATAGGGCCCCAGCGGCAAGGGCGTGACAAACAGGCTGACGGCCTCACAATCGAGGCGCGCCGCGACAGCGATGAGGTCGAGCGCGGAAATGTCGCATAACGACAAGTGATCAAGGCATATTCCGGTCATCCGCGATGCATCGGATGCCGGCATTCGCCCGTCAAGTGTTCATCCCGGTGCGGCGCAGTGCGGCAGAATTCCCATCCCAGTGCACGAATACCCTACCCGCGCTGCCATCACGGTAATTCCTTGCCGCGCCAAATGCACCGATCACCGCGCGCTTTGAGAATGGATCATGTGGTGATACGTTGAGGATCATTACAAGATACGAATGCGGCTGCGCAATTTGGTCGAATCTGCGCGGCGCGTTATTTTCTGTGCCAGCGGCATGAAGCGCGAAATGCGCTCTGCCCGATTCCTTCCTCGGGAGAGCTTGAATGAATGACTTGCTGATTAAGAACGGTACCGTTGTTGACGGAACCGGCGCCCCCGCGTTCCGTGCGGACGTTCGTGTGCGCGACGGCGTGATCACCGAAGTCGGTGAAAACCTTGCTGCCGGTGGCGAACGCGTTTTTGATGCCGATGGCTGCTACGTGACGCCCGGCTTCATCGAAAGCCACACCCACTATGACGCCAGCATGTGGTGGCAGCCCGATCTCGATCCGCTGCCCAGCTATGGCGCGACGACGATGATCCTCGGCAACTGCGGCTTCACCATGGCCCCGCTGCACCCGAGCCAGCAGGCCCGCGAAGAAGTGATGGGCATTTTCTCCTTCTTCGAAGATATCCCGCTTGCCCCGTTCAAGGAATTCGTCAGCTGGGACTGGAACACCTGGTCGGAATACCGCCAGTCGTTTGAAAAGCGCCTGCAGGTTCCGCTGAACTACGCCAGCTTCGTCGGCCACATCCCGCTGCGTCTCGCAGCCATGGGCATGGACGCCTGGGATCGCGCGGCGACCCCGGAAGAAATCGCGAAGATGGCCGAATTGCTGGACGATGCTCTGGCCGCTGGCGCGCTGGGCCTGTCGGACAACCTGCACGATCACGATGGCGACAACCGCCCCGTACCGACCCTGCTGGCGGACGATGCCGAATTCACGGCCCTGTTCGATGTCATGGATCGTTATCCGCACACCTGCTATCAGGTGATTGTCGACACATTCATGCGCAAGACTGGCCCTGACAGCCTCAAGCGTCTGGAAAACCTGCTGAAAGGCCGAAAAATTCGCGTGCAGATCGCAGGCGCCATCCCCACGCTCGAATTCCAGAAGGACATCCTTCCCGCGATGCAGGCCAGCACGCAGTCCATGCGCGATGCCGGCATCGACGTGTGGCCAGGCTATGCCCACGTTTCGCCGACGAACGTTCTGGGTATCGTCAAGTCGCTGATCTACGCACAGTCGAACGACTATGTCTGGCACGAAGTCGTGCTGGCCGAAGATCATGACGAGAAGCGCCGCCTGCTGGCCGATCCCGAATGGCGTGCCCGCGCACGCAACAGCTGGGATAACGAGGCATGGCCGCACTCGCCGCTGCAGAACCCCCAGGATCTCTACCTGATCGACAGCGAAAACGGCACCGGTCCGATCAACATCACGCTGAAGGACTATGCCGACAGCCGTGGCCTGCACCGCAGCGACGCGATGGCGGAATGGCTTCTGGCCAACGGCACCTTCTCGACCGTGCACATGGCGCCGTTCCCCAAGGACGAAGGCCTGACCATCGGCCTGATGAAAGACCCGCAGTCGGTCGGCAATATTTCCGATGCCGGTGCGCACTTGCAGATGCTGTGCGGTGGCGGCGAAAACGCCCTGCTCCTCACGCAGTATGTGCGCGAAGAGAAGAAACTTGCGCTGGAAGAAGCCATTCACGTGATGACCGGCAAGCTGGCTGAGCACTTCTTCCTGAATGATCGCGGCGTGATCAAACCGGGTAAGCGCGCCGATATCTGCGTGTTCAATCTCGATGAAATCGAACGTCGCGACATGATCAAGGCATGGGACATGCCCGATGGCAAGGGTGGCACCAGCTGGCGCTTCACCCGTGAAGCCATGCCTGCACGCCTTACTCTGGTGAACGGCGTGCCGACCTACGAAAACGGTGCCTACACCGGTAACAAGCCGGGCAAGTTCCTTTCTCCCGCCAACGAAAACGCCGCACTCGCGGCCGCAGCGGAGTAATCCATCATGGCTACTGAAGCACAAGTCGGCGCTGGCGAGCGCGAATATTTCAACGGCGCCATCCGCAAGGTCGAAACCGACAGTTCGATCCTCGTCAGCTCGTCGAAATATCTCAACAGCCCCGAACTGCGGGCACTGATCGCGCAGGAAATGCTCCGTCGCAACGGCGCTGACCTGCCGAACACGGCCTATATCCCCGAAGTGGTGCAAATTCTCCAGAATCTGGAAGACATGCCCCGCATCATGCAGCTGTTCGAAGAGGAAAAGGCCCGCCTGCCGGATTTCAAGGCATGGCTTGAAGGCCGCAATCTGGCGAACTTCACCATCGAACAGGTGAAAGATTGCAAGCCTGGTACGCTGGGCGCTCTGTTGCACAAGTTCATGGTCGAAAGCGGTTATGAACTCGATATCTTCTATCGCGAAGTGCAGGTGGTGAACGATTTCACCTTCTATCTGCGCCAGACCGCACTGACTCATGATATCGAGCACATGATCACCGGTTTTGGTCCGAACCATGGCGGTGAAGTGGCCCTGCTCAATGCGAACCTGCATGCGCGTTCGCTGTACTTCCATCCGGAACTGGCGGCGTTTTTCAATCGCGTTCAGACCTACCTAAAGGCGAAGACGATCATGAAGGACGGGTTGCATTACCCCGAAGCCATGGTTCTCAACCTTGAAGCGGAATATCGCGGTGCGGTTCAGGGGCGTAACTGGAAGGTGCCCCTGATGGTGGTCGACTGGCGCAAATACGTCGACTGGCAGGTCGAAGACATCCGCAAGGAACTGAATATCACCCCGGTCATCGATGATGGCATCTGGGACGATACCAATAAGCTGGTGGACGAAGGTCACCCGGAATATCTCGAAGCGGCTGAATAACTGCGAACAGAACCGCATAAACGCGGCTTAACTGGGGGCGGATCGCAAGATCCGCCCCTTCTTGCTTGTGCGGCGAATGCCTGTGCGCACCCTGTCGACAGTCTCTGTGCATTGCTGTCCTGGACGAAGATTGGGGATATTGCATTTTTATTGCTGGTGCCGATTATAAACTGCCCATAATCTGCCGAATATCGACCGGGCTTTGTAAGCCGCCCGGAAATTCCATCCCGTCACGCGGAGGGGCATGACACAAAGTTTCAACTTCGACGCGACTGACCGGTCGATCGTGGAATTGTTGCGCCAGAACGGGCGCGCCACGAACCAGCAGATCGCGGAAACACTCGGGCTGACGGCCACCACCGTTTCATCCCGGATCAAGCGCATGGAAGACGCGAACCAGTTACGCGTCGTCGCGGTTTCCGACTTTGCCGCGCACGGTTTCAATTTCCTGATGGAAGTCGCCATCGAGGTCGATGGCCGCCCAGCCTCCGAAGTGGGGGAAGAACTGGCAGGTTTTCCGGAAGTCTTCGCCGTTCATCTCGTCACCGGGCGCTATGATATCGACATGCTGGTCGCCCTGAAGGATTTTGACGATCTGTCGCATCTCCTGCTCGACAAATTCTCCAAGATCAGCGGCATCCGTTCGATGACGCCGGCCATCGTGGTCGACATCATCAAGTATCAGTTCGACATCGCGCCGATCGAAGGCTGATCGCATGGCAAGCACCCATCTCGACGAGCTCGACCGGCAGTTGATCGAATTGCTCGGCCATGACGCCCGCGTTTCCAATCGCAAGATCGCTGCCGAACTGGGCGTGACCGAAGGGACCGTCCGGGGCCGGATCAAGCGTTTGCAACAGGAAAAGCTGATTACCTTCACCGCGATTACCGGCCTCGAAATGGCGGCAAAATCGCGACTGGCCTTCATCAGCGTGCATGCTGACGTCAACAATGTGCGCGCGATTGCGAAGCAGATTTCCGAACTGCCGCCAATCAATGGCGTCATGATCACGATGGGGCAGTTCAATATTCTCGCGATCTGCCTGTTCGAAGATCTCGAAATCCTCGTCGATGTGGCGTCTGACCAGATTCTGGCATTGCCCGGCGTCCATCACGTGGAAACCTCGATTGCGGTGAAGACGTTCAAATACAACACGCGCGTCGCCCGGATTACCGGGAATGGCACGGCGACCGGTCCGGCCACGTAACCCCCGAAATATCGGGATCGCCGTATTATGGCGGTGTCGCCACCGCCGCTCCCCCGCGAACCAGTCGGCATGCCTTGCATTGCCAACCGCCCGCACTAGTCTGGCGGGCGCATGCGGTTGATCCCGCTCCATCTCTCAGGAATATGTATGGAAGATCTGATTTTTACGCCCGTTACGTTCGGCGCCCTGCAGCTTGCCAATCGCGTGGTCATGTCGCCGATGACGCGCAGCCGGGCCGGTGCAGGCGACGCGCCAACGGCCATGATGGTCGAATATTATCGCCAGCGCGCAGCCGCGGGCCTTATCGTTACCGAAGGTGTTTTTCCCTGCCCTGAAGGCAAAGGCTACTGGCGCACCCCGGGCATCCATTCGCAGCAGCAGATCGATGGCTGGGCCAAAGTGGCAGAGGCGGTGCATGGCGAAGGCGGGCTGGTGTCCATGCAACTGATGCACTGCGGGCGCGCGGTGGCCATCGCCAATCGCGGGTACGATGCCGATGTGGTTGCGCCATCGGCCCTGCCCTGCCCCGATCTCCTGCCCGGACCCGATGGTGTACCCATCCCCACAGCCACCCCGCGCGCGTTAGGCGCGGAGGAACTGCCGACGGTTGCAGAACAATACGCGCAAGCCGCGCGTAATGCCCGCGCAGCCGGGATCGATGCCGTGGAACTCCACTGTTCCAGCGGCTATCTGATCAACACGTTCCTCAATCCCGCCAGCAATCATCGTGACGATGAATTTGGCGGATCACCGGAAAATCGGGCGCGTTTCCCGATCATGGTGGTCCAGGCGATGGCCGATGCGATCGGGGCAGACCGGGTCGGCGTGCGGATTTCGCCCGGCAATCCCTATAACGGCATGGACCCATCCGATCCCGCACCGGTGTTCGCCGCGCTGCTGGATGGCATCGACCCGTTACGGCCCGCATACCTTCACATTTCGAATATGCGCCTGCCCGATCTCGACACGCTGGCATTCGCGCGGCAGCATTGGTCTGGGCCGATTGCCGTCAACAACACACTGACACTGTCGGAAGCGCGCGAACTGCTGGCCAATGGGGGGGCGGATGCTGTCTCCTTCGGCCGTGACTTCATCGCCAACCCCGATCTTGTCGCCCGCTTCCGCGCGAATGCGCCGCTGGCCGAAGGGCGCAGGGAAAATTACTACACCGGCGAGGAACGCGGCTATATCGATTACCCGTCCTACACCGCCGCCTGATCGCCCGGTAACAGAAAGGCGGGGCCTGCCAGAGCAGACCCCGCCATCGACAAAACACCTTGTGGAAGCTGAAGGAAGGAAAGTTCCGTCAGGTGCCGCGCCGATCTGCAAGGATGCGGAATGCTGCCCCCTGCCACGCACTCCGCATCCTTCGGGGGGCCGGAATAGCTGCGCGCACTGCGCCCACGCCATTCCGGCATCTGGTCACGCCGCTTGTGCCGCATCCCTCCTGCGATCCATCGAGACGTGCACCCCATTGACCCGCTTCTGAAATTCAGGGGCCCGTTCACGCGGATTGTAGAACTGCTTGTACCAGATGCGTTCCTTGTGAAACGGGCCGTCGTCCGGCACCTGCAGGATGCTGATCGCCGGTTCCTTGTACTTCCACAGTTCGAAATCCTGCGCGAATGCGGCCAGCCCTGCCTCATGATAGGCGCGGGCAATCGCGGCTTCTTCCCGCGTGGGTTCATGATCGTCCGCCGTACGGGCCATAACGGCAAACCACACCCGCACTTCCCCGTCTTCTACCGGGGTATTGCAGATCATCATGATCGAGGGATGCTTGCCCTCCATCCGTGAAAGCAGGATGCCCGGACCGGTATACCAGGTGTCGGTTTCCAGCAGCCCGTTTCCGTCGACCAGCGTACGATGCCCCGAACCGAACCGTTGGCGCATGATGTGCCCTTCGAATTCGTTTTCGAAATAGGCGTGGCCCAGACTGCCGTGAACCGGCGTAAAGTGCGCGAAATCCGTCATGTTATCGAGGATTTCCTGCGGATGGATCGGCAAGGTGCCGAGATGATCCACGGTCCAGCGCACCCAGCCCTGCTCCGTCTGGTCGTATTCCGCGAAATCGGGCAGGTCGAAATCCGGTGCGCCCCCTTCCATGTCGTGCCACATCCAGATGCAGCCCGCGCGTTCCACCACCTTGTGCGATTTGATGCATGCGGCCTTGGGAATGCCGTGGGTGGAATAGGGGATGTCATCGCACTGCCCTTCGGGCGTGAAGCGCCAGCCATGCGCCGGGCAACGGATGGAATCCCCTTCGATCCTGGTATCGTCGCGCACGACATAGGACGTCGTGTTGCGCGCAATATTGACTTTCATGTGCGGACAGTAGGCATCCAGCAGCACCACACGCCCGCTCTTGCCGCGATAGAGCGCCATTTCCTTCCCGAAATAGCGAACCGGTTGCGGTTCCTGCGTCACGTCATCGGCAATCGCGATCATAAACCAGCCGCGGGGATAGGTCAGTTCGCCCAGGCCATATTCGGCAGTCGTAGCCATGATATCTCTCCTTCTCAGCCCGTGTCAGATGAAACTGTCAGTATTCGGCGCGCCCAGCATCACACCGCCGACATTGCGGCCGACCGTGTTGGGATTGTTCGCCACGTGGGTGCGGCCCGCGTGAATGTCGCAGAAAGCGCGCGCGATGGGATTGCCGCGATAGACGGCATCGGCCCCGCTGAGTGCGAAGATCCGGCTGATCAACGCACAACACCGGCCCGATATCTGCGCCGACTGGAAGCGGAAGCGCAGGCGCGTTTCGAGATCGGCGGATTCGCCTTTGCGCGCAGCCTCGTTCAGCACGGCAAAGTTGCGGAACAGGATGGTCTTCATCTCGTCGATCGCCGATTGGGTTTCCGCGATCAACATCTGCACGTCGGGATCGCCCGATGCGCTGGCGAAACTGTTGTTGCTCATCCGGCGAGCGCCGCTTTCAAGGAACAGGTCCAGCGCACCCTGCAGTGCCCCGATGGACGAGGACGAGACCGCCCGCACGAACACCTGGCCGAACGGCAGCTTGAACAGCGGTGCCGGATTGCTTTTCGCGCCGGGATTGGTGGAAGCGAAACCGTCCTTGGAACGATGCGTGCGATAAGCCGGGACATAGGCATCTTCGACTGTCACGTCGTGGCTGCCCGTACCGCCCAGACCGATCGTATCCCAGATATGCAGGACCTTGAAATCCTTCCGGGGGACGAGGAACGTCCAGAAATCGGGCTTGCCCGTTTCCGGGTCGGGCACCAGCCCGCCAAGGAATGCCCATTCGCAATGATCCACCCCGCTGGAGAAGCCCCAGCGCCCGCTGATGCGATAGCCGCCCTCGACCGGGGTCACTTCCGCGCGGGGCATGTAGGACGAGGAGATCAGCGTCGTGGGATCGCTGCCCCAGACGTCTTCCTGCGCCTGCGGATCGAACAACGCGAGCTGCCAGTTATGCACGGCAACCACGCCCAGCACCCAGGCCGACGACATGCAGCCTTCGGCCACTTTCATCTGCACTTCGTAGAAGGCCTCAGGGTCCATTTCATAACCCCCGTAGCGTTTCGGCTGGAGGATCTTGAAAAATCCTGCGTCCTGAAAATCGGCAATCGTCGCGTCGGGAACCTTGTTGCCCGCTTCACAAGCGTTGGCCCGTTCACGCAGAACCGGGATCATCGCGGCGGCACGTGCCACCAGATCGGCGGCCATCGGTGCTTCGATCTTTTGTGCGAGAGTCATCGTTTGTCTCCTTCCTCAGGCCGCGTCGGCCATCTGTTGCTGTTCGTCGGCACCGAAACCGACACTGAAATCGTGGCCCCACAGGCTGACGGACGTACTTTCGAAGGCGGTGTGGCGATCCCAGTCGATCGTGCGGCCGCCAAAGCCGTATTCGAGCGCAAACCCGCCCGGGGTCGCCATGTAGAAGCTGGTCATGTGGTCATTGGTATGCTTGCCCAGAGTGGCCATCAGGCGCGTGCCGCTGGCGCGCATCCGATCGTAGGCCCGGCCAACCTCGTCGAGCGTTTCCACCTCGACCATCAGATGCACACAGCCCGATGGAACCTCGCCTTCGAAAAGGGCCAGCGAATGATGACGACCGTTGCCGCAGTGCATGAAATCGATGCGCTGCTCCGGGCCATCCGCGCCCATCGGGCGGTGCACCATGAAGTCCGCCAGACCGAACCCGAGGACATCGGTCATGAAGGCACGCGTCTGGTCGAAATTCGGCGCCGGCAGGACCATGTGCCCGTAACCCAGACCATCCGTGACAAATCGCGAGACACCCGCTGGCGAAATGAACCGGTCGAAATCCGAACGATAGCCGTAGGCCAGTTCATGGCGATTGCCCGACGGGTCCAGAAACCAGACCATGTCGAGGACATGGCGCAGGGCACACTCTTCGTCGGTGCCATTGTGGAATGTGACGCCGTGACTGCGTAATGCGTCCTGCGCGGCGGCAAATTCCGCCGCCGTGCGGATTTCCCAGCCACTGGCGAAATACCGGTCCTGCGTATCGTTGATAACGAACAGGCGCCCGGCACGCTCATCCATGCGCAGGGCAATCCCACCCGGCATCTGGTGCGCCGAAAACCCGGCGACGTCTTCAGCGAAACGAACCCACTGTGCGGGGGACGTCGAACCGATGACGCTGTAGGCCAGAGCTGCAATGTCCATGATGGGCTCCTTTCCCGATGTTGTGGGAGCCATCATGAAGCGTTGTGCGATTCGAAAAATTGACCTGCATCAAAGTTCAAATTCAGCGCGCAGATTTTTGACGCATTTTTGCGATAAAAATCTATTATAGAGCCATAATGCGTACAACTACAATTGCATCTCTACGCATTCATGAGAAATATTCGCTGATCAAAGCGCGGCGGCAAATCCGTGCAATGCGATCGCCGCGGCATGATGCGCCGCCTCTTCGATCTCGGCCCGGTCCATCGGCTTGCCCGCCGCGATGATACGGTTGCCTTTCAGGGACAACACCAGCATCTGCCGGGCATACCATGCGTGATCATGAAGCTGGATGAGATCGGCCGCAGCCAGACTATCCAACCACTCTGTCAACGCATGAAGCCAGGGCGCACGAATGATCGCATAGACGTCCCGCGCGAGTTCGGGATCGCGCCGCATTTCCGCGATGACGGTGCGATGCAAGGCAATCGACCGGGCATTGCCAAGCGCCTGCAGGCTTGCGTCCAGAAATGCCGTCAATGCAGCCTGTGCAGGCTGCCCGGCGGGCAGCAACGGTGGCGAAACATGGGCCGCTGACCGTGCAAGATCGCGCATGGTCGCTGAAAACAGGCCCGCCTTGTTCCCGAAATGGCGGTAGAGCGTGCCACGGCCCACAGCCGCCTCGGCACCGATCACGTCAAGGCTTGCCCCCTGATATCCGTTTTCCAGAAAATGGTGCGCGGCCACATCCAGAAGGTTGCGAATATGCGCGGCCGGGGCATCCCCCCCCGAGGACGGTACGTGGACAGGCATGACCTGCGCCGATCCACAATCCCTGAAATGCAGGATACCCTGCCCGAACATGCCCGCGACCCTGTGGGCAATCACCTCGCGTCGCGCAGGGTCCGGCTTGACGAACCCCATCAACAAGGACGGGCTTTCCGAGGACAGCGAACCGAAATCGACCGCAAAATCGAGCGGCACCGACGTACCGATCCCCTGCGCGTCAGCAATAGCCTGCAACAGATTGCGCAGGGGTTCGAGCCGTGCCGACTGCAAGTTCTGCAGCTCTTCCGTGAAGTCCGGCATGATCCGCGCAATGCTGATCGCCACCCAGGCCGCATTCAATAGTCCGCCATCGACCGCCGAATCCAGAATGGCCAGCGCATGGCTGACCAAAGCTTTGTCCGGCGCATCCTGCGCGCGGGACAGAGCCGTTGCCCGGGCGCTGAACTCAACCCCCATTTCCTCGATAGCGGCGCGAAACAGCGCCTTCTTGTCAGGATAATAGCGGTAGATCGTTTCCTTGCTCACCCCCGATGCGCGCGCGATCGAATCGATGCTGACGGCATCGAAGCCAGCCGCCACGAATTCGGCACGCGCCACTTTGAGCAAATGCCGCACACGCGCCGACAGCGGTTGCGCCTGTGCTTCTGGCGAAATGGCTTCCTGTGAAACGACAGTCCCCTCCATCACACGCGCTATAACAGCATAGTCAGCGAATGCATCCCGCTAACACCCCTGCCCCGCATCCCTGCCGGGCCCCCATTCGACGCCGCCCCCAGCAGGGCCGTGCGCACAACCTTGACACATATCGAACGGTTGGATACCGTTCGATCAAGCAACATACCGGGAGAATCAAGGCATGACTACGGCGTGGACCGAACGCGCACTCGAACCGTTCGGCATGGAAATCGACGTAGCACTGGAATTTCCCCTGCCCGATGGTTTTGCCCCGCGGCTGATCGAACTGTTCAACCGGCACAAACTGATCGTCTTCCGCAATCAGAAGCTCGATGAAGCAACACAGGCCGAAGTACTGGGCCTGTTTGGCACAGTGCTCGGCGCACATGGCGAATATCGCGAAATTTCCAGCGATGGGGCCCTGGGTGCGGGTCCGCTCACCTGGCACAGCGATCTTGCGTTCACCGAAGAACCGTTCAAGATCATCTCGCTCCACGCGCTGGCGGTAAATGACGGGCAAAGCTGGACGGCTTTCGCCAACGGGGTAGAAGCCGCTCGTGCGCTGCCCCCCGCACTCGGCAATCGGCTGGAACAACGCGAAGCGATTACCACGATTGCCCCGGTCCAGTCCCATCGCATGGTCGGATACGACACACCCACCGATCTGCCCCATCAGGTGCGCCCGCTGCTGATCCCCCATCCCCGCACCGGCGAACCCGTGCTCTATATCAGCGATATGCAGACCTCGCGCATTGTCGATCTGCCGCAGACGGAGAGCGATGCCCTGCTCGCGCAGGCGTTCGCCGAACTCTATGCGCCGGAACGCGTCTATCGCCATGACTGGAACAACGGCGACTTTATCATTTGGGACAATATCGCCCTGCAACACGCCCGTTGCGACCTTAACGGGATGACCCCACGCAAGCTTCAGCGTATTGTTGTTGCCGACAAGAGTTTCTTCGATCTCCTGCCCCAGTTCAAGGTAGGCGATGCGAACATTGACGCCTGGAGTTCGGGCGACAAGGCATTGACGATCAACTGATTTCCTATAATTTTCCGTCCAAGGAGCTACCGCATGTCAGATGACATTCCCTATCTCTTCCGCGGCGTCATGCCGGTCGAAACCCCCAGCAGCGTGCTTGTCTCGTCCTCCAAGTATCTGAACAATCCGCGCCTGCGCGAATGGCTTGCCATGATCCTGCTGCGCCGGAATGGTTCTGACCTGCCCCCGCCCGCCGAGATGTATGAATTCATGGGTATTCTCGATCAACTGCGCGACTTTGATCAGATCGAGGAGATGATCACCGCCGAACGCAAGGTTAATCCGGAATTCGACGCCTGGTTCAACGAAGGCTTCCATTCGACTTACGCGATCGCCGATTTCAAACAATACGATCCCGGATCGCTGGGCGGAATTTTCTATACCTGGATCACCGAAGGCAATTACGAGATCCAGATCACGCCCTGGCAGGAACCCAAAACCCAGCTGGAATTCTTTAACCTGCGCGCCGGGCAGACGCATGATTTCGAACATATCCTCACCGGCGGCGGGTTCAACTTCATGGGCGAACTAGTGCCTTACTGGTATCGCCTGACCAATACGTTCAAGTTCATCCAGAACCCCGATCTCGCGGCGGAACTGTGCATGATGTATATCTTCGGTTCGCTGCGTTACACCGTACGCACCCTGCTGCATTACCCGCAAGTCTGGATGACGGCGGTCAAATGCATCGAACAGGGGATCAAGGTCGGCAAGGCGAGCGACGCCCTGTTCATGAAGACGCTTGAAACAGCCTTCCACCTGCCATTGGAAGAGGCTCGCGCCGCGCTGGGCGTGCGCGAGGCGGTGTTCCTCGACACCCATGCGGAAGGGATGTTCTGGGCATCCGATGGCAAAGAAGAACTTCTGCGGGAGGCAGCCGAATAATGGCACAGTGCGATACTTTGATCCGCGGCGGCACCATCGTTGATGGCAGCGGCAAGACCCCCTTCGTCGGCGATGTCGCGATCACAGGCGATACGATCGTCTGGGTAGGCGGCACATGGCAGGGCGATGCCCGCGATGTGATCGACGCCACCGGCTTCACCGTGACTCCCGGTTTCGTGGATATTCATACCCATTACGATGGGCAGGCCGCGTGGTCGGAAGAACTCTCACCCTCGTCGTCGCATGGCGTCACCACCGTCGTGACCGGTAATTGCGGGGTCGGCTTCGCCCCTTGCCGCGCGGAAGATCAGGATATGCTGATCCGCGTCATGGAAGGGGTGGAAGACATTCCCGGCGTGGTCATGGCGGAAGGGCTGGACTGGTCGTGGGAAACCTTCCCCGAATATCTCGACGCCCTGGCGGCGCGTCCACGCGATATCGATGTGGCGGCACTTCTGCCGCACAGCCCGCTGCGCGTTTACGCAATGGGTGAACGCGGGGCCAATCGCGAACCGGCAACGCCTGACGATATGGACCGCATGTACGATCTCGCGCGCGAGGCGCTGGATGCAGGTGCCATCGGCTTTGCCACATCGCGCCTGCTGATCCACCGCACCAAGGCAGGGGAAAATATTCCCAGCTTTGCGGCGGATGATGCAGAACTGAAGGCGATTGCCTCGGCCATGCGCGACACCGGAAAAGGCGTTCTGCAAATGGTGCTCGATTCCCCGTTCCAGAGCTGGAAGGACGAACTGGGCCATCTGATTGCCATTACCGAAGATTGCGGCCGCCCGGCCACTTTCACGCTTGGCACATCGAACCACGGCGAACCGGTGTTCCGCGAAGCGCTGAGCATCGTCGAAGAAGCCAATGCCCGCGGCCTCTCGATCGCGCCACAAATCCTGCCACGCCCGGTCGGTATGGTCTGCGGCTTCGACCTTTCCACGCAACCGTTCTCCCTCTGCCCCAGCTATGTCGCAATTGCCGATCTGCCGCTGGAAGAAAAGCTCGTGCACCTGCGCGATCCGGCCTTCCGGGCAACGCTGCTGGCCGAACAGCCGCAAGACGGCAATCCGCTGGCCATGATGACTCGCAACTGGGACTGGATTTTCCCGTTCAACGGCGAACCCAATTACGAACCGCCGGTGGAAACCAGCGTTGGTGCACAGGCACGGGCACAAGGCCGCAGCCCGGAAGAGGTCGCCTACGATCTGCTGATGAACGGCGGCGATGGACGCGGCATGCTCTACAACGCGCTGGGCAACTACTATCAGGGCAAGTTCGACGCGCTCTATGAAATGATCAACCACCCCGACACGGTCATGGGTCTGGGCGATGGCGGCGCGCACTATGCCGCGATTTGCGACGCCAGCTATCCGACGTTCCTGCTGACATACTGGGTACGTGACCGTAATGGTCCGCGCCTGACCCTGCCGCAGGCGATCGAGGCGCTGACCGCCCGCCCCGCCCGGACAGTGGGCCTTGAGGATCGCGGACTTATTGCCCCCGGTTACAAGGCGGATGTCAATGTAATCGATACCGATGCCATGCGCCTGCACCTACCTGTGATCCGGCGCGATCTGCCGACGGGTGGGCGGCGGCTCGATCAGGAAGCCACCGGGTATATCGCCACGCTCTGTTCCGGCACGGTGATCCGCCGGAATGACAAGGCAACCGGTGCCCGCCCGGGACGCGTGGTACGCGGCAACCAGTCGGCCCCGCAGGTAAACCCGGCGCTGGAACCGGCCTGACACCCTTTCCCCTGCGGATGGCGCAATGCCTTCCGCAGGGGCCTGTGCCCGCCCTCTGGCAACCAAGCCTGCCTAAGCGGCGACCGGCGCCGCGCCAAAGGCAACATATTTCGGGCTGCCATCCTCGCCGATGACTTCTGTCACCATCGACGTGACATAACTGAGCGTTTCCGCGATGTACCACCGCCCGTCGCGCTTGTGATAGACATCCTCGTATTCCACGCCCAGCCGCGTGACCGAACGATTGGCCAGCAGGATCGTGCGGAAGTTCAGCGACCATTTCCCCGTGGCCCTATCCGTCCCGGTCAGGGTAATTTCACCGTTGGTGGCATGGTGGATGTCATAGACCCCGCCCTGACAGGCCATTTCCTGATAGACTTTGAGAAAATCGTCCCGATCGGTGAAGACCGGAAAATTCTGATAGGCGATGCGGATCGGGCCGGGCAGGAACGTTTCGCGCAATTCGTCGACCTGTTTCAAATCGCAGCAACGCAGGTATCGCGCCTTCAACTGTCGGATGGCATCGATGTCTTCGAGCGCTGTGAGACGCGCGGCGAGATCTTCCAGGGTAACAGGCATCGTACTCTCCCTTTTGCCAGCGGATCATGGTCCGCAACGGCTTGCGATTCAGGTTCGTGCAGACCATGACACAAACGGAAGGCGACACCATCGGTGATCGCGGCACAGCGCGCCATATCCGCGCAAGGGAAGCAGGACACGCCATGAGCCAATACAACACGATCCGTTACGAAACCGATGATGGTCTGCTGCGCCTCACGCTGAACCGCCCGGACAACCTCAATGCCTTTACCGTGGAAATGGCTGACGAACTCGAACATGCCTATCGCCGGGCAAGTTCGGACGACGCCGTAAAAGCGATTGTGGTGACCGGCGAAGGCAAGGCTTTCTGCGCGGGAATGGACCTGTCGGTGGGTGGCAACGTGTTCGGGCTGGATGAGAGCCTCTCTCCGACGCTGGCTGACATGCAGGAACGGCCGGTGCGCGATGCCATCGAACGCGGCGTGCGCGATACCGGCGGGCGCGTTGCACTGGCCATGTTCGATTGCCTCAAACCGATCGTCGGCGCGATCAACGGGGCTGCGGTCGGGATCGGCGCCACCATGACGCTGCCCATGGATTTCCGTCTGGCTTCGGACAAAGCCCGGATCGGGTTCGTTTTCGGCAAGCTCGCCATTACCCCCGAGGCGTGTTCGACATGGTTTCTGCCGAGAATCGTGGGGATGCAGCAGGCACTCGAATGGTTCTATCGCGCCGATATCTTCGATGCGGCCGAAGCGCTGGACAAGGGGCTGGTGCAATCGGTTCATGCGCCCGAAGACCTTGTGGATGCGGCCTGTGATTTCGCCCGATCCCTCGTTCGGGATCGTTCCCCCGTCAGTATCGCACTGATCCGCCAGATGGTTCTGCAAAATGCCGCGCAGCCGCACCCCCGCGCCGCGCACGACATTGAATCGCTTGCCATGTTTCACGCCAGCATTGGCGACGGGAAGGAAGGCGTGCAGGCATTTCTGGAGAAACGCGCGCCGAATTTTTCCGGCCAGGCCTCGGCCATGCCACCATTCTATCCCTGGCAGGAGGGCTGATTACCCGGCCGCAATCTGTGCCCGCAGGCGGGCGCCGTCAAACAGCTTTCTGACGGCGCTGGTCTGCCACCATGCTCCACACGGCCATGAACAGCGCGGCAATCATGGGCCCGACAATGAAACCGTTAAGGCCAAATATGCCAAGGCCAGACAAGGTTGCGATCAACACCACAAAATCGGGCATGCGGGTTTCCTTGCCCACAAGGATGGGACGCAACAGATTATCGACCATCCCGATCACAAGCAGGCCGAATCCGATCAGGATGAGGCCCTCGGAAACCGATCCGGTAACCAGAAGATAAATCGCAACGGGAACCCACACCGCCCCGGTGCCAACCGCCGGCACCAGCGAGAAGAAACCCATCATCAGGCCCCACAGCAGTGCGCCTTCGATCCCCAGAATCCAGAAAACAAGTCCGCCGAGGCACCCCTGCACCACTGCCACCACAACGGTGCCTTTCATGGTGGCGCGGACCACAACCACGAAATGGCGCAGCAGCGCATCCCGTTCAGCGGACCGCAGCGGGATCGCCGGAAGAATTCTTCTGCCGAGGCTTTCGCCATCGCGCAGCAGGAAATAGGTGAGGTAGAGCATCACCCCCAGCGAAGCGAGGAACTTGAGCGCCCCCTGCCCCAGATTGAGCGCGCGCGAGGCAATGGCCTGCAAGCCACTGGCCACCCCGCCTCCGAACAGATCCTTGAGTTCATTGAGATCGTTCATACTCGCCGATCTGGCGATCCGGTTTGCCCAATCCGGCAAGGACGCGACGAAACGCTGTATCATACCGGGGAAATCGACCTGACCAGACTGTATCTGATTGTAGACCGAGACCGCTTCCTGAACCAGCGCGAACCCCAGCAGCAGAGCGGGTATGATGACCAGAGCAACGATCAGGAGAAGCGTCAGCGTGGTCGAGAGGTTTTTCCGCCCCCCCAGCACGACCGCCAATCTGCGATTGACAGGATCGAACAGAATGGCCGCCACGACAGCCCACAGGATAGCGCCAAAGTAGGGTGCGATAAGCCAAGCAAACGCGAGCGTAACCAGGACAACGAGTGTGAGAAATCCTGCATCCTCAAACTGGAACTTGCGCGGCTCGTCATCTTGCATGCGGATTACATCGCATCAAAACAGAAAAACGCCAATACCAAAGACATCGCTTCCGCCTGCCCGCAGCGCCGTTCAGCCACGCCCCCGGTAATTCGCAACCCCCTGATCTGGAACCCATAATCCTTCCGGTGCGACACCCGATTGCCAGAAAACATCGATTGGAATACCGCCACGTGGGTACCAGTATCCACCGATCCGGAACCAGCGCGGACGCATCTCGGCAAACAGGCGCTGCCCAATTCCTACGGTCACGTCTTCATGGAATCCATTGTGGTTCCGGAAGCTGCCGAGAAACAGCTTGAGCGATTTTGATTCGACGATCGTGTCACCCGGCGCGTAATCGATCACCAGATGCGCAAAATCCGGCGCACCCGTCACCGGACAGAGCGAGGTGAATTCAGGCGCGGAAAACCGGATCGTATAGAGCGCATCCGGGCGGGGATTCGGCACATAGTCCAGCACGGCTTCCTCCGGCGAGGAAGGAAGTGTACTCTGTTGACCGAGATGGCGGGTTTCGGGGCGCGTTTCATCGTTTGTCATGCCCCGCTGATGCCGCGATCTGACGGGATGCACAAGGTGGCGAATTGACGCGCAGGGTTCATCCGCTATTCAGCGCGCCCTGCGCTTGAGCGCTTACAGGTGGCAAGTGATGGTTTCGAAGGTAACAAAGGCAACGATAGCGGCAGTGGCCATTGCGGCCGCTCTGCCGGTGTATGCCCAGACCACAGACGGCGGCGCCGGGCTGGAAGGATTCAGGCTTCCGCCGTCTGCTCCCGACATTCAGGGACCAACGACGCCTGACAATCCCATTGTCCAGCAGCGCACAGCCCCGCGTGCACAGCCGACGCCCCCAAGCGCACCAAAGCTGGACGTTCCCCCTCCGAAACCGGCCGCGCCCGCAACCACGGCAAAACCGACAGCCCCCCGCACCGCACCAGCATCGCCTGTCGCGCCTGCAGCCACACAGTCGAAACCGGCAACCGCACCGACGGCGCGCAACACTGCGACACCCGCCGCAGCCCCTGCCGTTTCCAGCGAAACCGCGCCCACACCGCCTGCGGAAACCGCCGCCACACCCGCAACGCCGCCGGCAACGCCACCCACACCGAGCCCGGCCGCCAGCGAAACGCCGCCAGCCGTGCCAGCCACGGTTCCGGCAACGCCTGTCATCGAATCCGGCGACACGGGAACAGCGGCATGGTGGCGCTACGCCCTCATGGCGCTGCTCCTGATTCCCATGGCGATCGGCGGATACCTGTTCTGGCGCCACAATCAGGGCAGCAGACGCACTCTTGCCGTAGAAGAGATCGAGCGGCCGCAACCCCGGCCCATCCCCGCGCCTGCATCAGCCGCCGCGCCAGAACCCTCTCCTCCGGCCAGGATACGTGGTCCGGCCCCCGCACCCGAACCAGTGGCCGTCGCACCTGTCCCGCAAAGCGAGGACGCCGCTCCGGCAAGCACGCCGCTCGGCCCGCTACGCTATGCTCTGGAAACGACCAGCCTCAGCGTTTCGCTGGTCAATGCGACCCTGTCCTACCAGTTGACCCTAACCAACACCTCACAACAAATGCTGCGCGATCTTGCCATTCACGGCGATCTGATTTCCGCGCACGCGTCGATCTCGCCAGAGGAACAGTTTGCCGGGCCGCTGGGCACGCAACCGCCGCAACACCGCATTCAGGCGCTGCTCCCCGGGCAGAGCACATTCCTCAACGGCCAGTTGCGCCTGCCGATCAGTGCGATCCGCCCCTTGCGCCGGGATAGCGCCGTCCTGTTCGTGCCGCTCGCCCGCTTGCGGATCGAGGCCGTGGGGCTGGACAGCGCACTGGTCGAAACATGCGTTGTGGGCCAGAAGCCCGCTGGCCCCGGTGCAGGCCTGCGCCCGTTCCGGCTGGATACCGGCCCGCGTGTCTATGCGGAAATCGGCCAGCATACGCTCGACCAGCCGACTTCGCAGGCGGCCTGAACCCGAACCCTCTCGACCTCACGTCACCGCGCGGCTAGGTCTGGCCGTGTGAAGAAAGACGATGCACTTCGGGAATCGGGTGTCGGAACCCGCCTTGTCGCCGCCGGACGCCGGCCTGAATGGACAGGGACGGCCGACCAGCCAGGCAGCGTGGTCAATCCCGCCGTGTGGCGCGCCAGCACCCATCTTTACGACAGTGTCGCCGCACTGAAAGAGGGCGGAAAAACCAATGCCGATGGCCGGTTTTACTATGGCCGCCGGGGCGCCCCCACCCAATGGGCGCTGTCCGAAGCCCTGACCGAACTGGAACCCGGCGCGGCAGGAACCCTGCTCTATCCCAGCGGGGTTGCCGCCATCGCGGGCGCGTTGCTGGCGCTGGTCAAGCCGGGCGACCATGTGCTGATGGCTGACAATGTCTATGAACCGAGCCGCAATATCGGCCAAGGGCTGCTCGCAAACTTTGGCGTGACGACCGAATTTTTCGATCCGCTCGATCGCGATGGTTTCGCCGCGCGCTTCACCCCGAATACACGCGCTGTCTTGCTGGAGGCCCCCGGCAGCCTCACGATGGAAGTGCCCGACATCCCGGCTTTTGCGGCGATTACCCGCGAAAAGGGCGCGGTGAGCCTGATCGACAACACCTGGGCCAGCCCCTTGGGTTTCCCTGCGCTGGAACGTGGCTGCGATATCGCGATCATGTCGCTGACCAAGCACGTTGGCGGTCATTCGGACCTGATGATGGGCAGCGTGGCTGCGGGCGATGCGCTTTACCGCCGCCTGCGCCGAACCCATCAGCAATTGGGACAGGTCGTTTCACCCGACGATGCGGCGCTTGCCCTGCGGGGATTGCGCACATTGCAGGTCCGGCTGGCACGCGGTGCGGCCAGTGCTCTGGAAATCGCGGGATGGCTGGCCACCCGCCCCGAAGTGTCGCAAGTGCTCTGCCCCATGCTGCCCGGCGCACCGGGATATGAAACATGGGCGCGGACTTTCACCGGGGGCTGCGGCCTGTTCAGCTTCCTGTTCAGAAACGCCGACGAGGCAGCGCAGAACCGCTTCGTCGATGCGTTGGAACTGTTCGGCATCGGTTACAGTTGGGGCGGGTTTGAAAGTCTGGTCGTACCGCTCAACCCCGCCGGATGCCGCAGCGCGACAAGCTGGCCGCCGGAGGGCGCCAATCCCGCCGACTGTTTCGGCGTCCGGTTGGCGATCGGCCTTGAAGACCCGGCCGACCTGATCGCCGATCTCGAACGGGCCTTCGCCCGGATGAGGGGCTGATGGGTACGGTCGCGGGCGCGGAGGGAATCAAGCAGGCCGTTTCTTCGGAGAATATGCCTCTCGCCCGATTTGTCGAAACGCTCGACAGCTACGCCATCGATGTCGGCAAGGCGCATATTTCCGCGTGGGATGCGCTGGTGGTGATCTTCGTCATCATCAGTGTCGTGATCTTCGCGAAACTGATCAGCAAACTGTCGCACTTCGTGCTGACCCGCATCACCCGACTCGATCCGACGCAGAAACTGCTGGCCGACAAGCTGGCCAGCATCGCGGTATGGGCCATCGCTGTCCTTATCGGCATCGACTTTCTCGGGATCGATCTGACCGCGCTGGCGGTGTTTTCAGGGGCATTCGGCCTGGCCATCGGCTTTGGCCTGCAAAAAACGTTCGGTAACCTGATCGCCGGGATTATTCTGCTGATGGACCGGTCCATCAAACCGGGCGATGTGATAGCCGTCAGCGATATGAGCGGGCGGGAAAGTTTCGGCCAGATCCGCAAGATCGGTATCCGCGCGATTTCCGTGACCACGCGCGACATGAAGGAATACCTGATCCCGAACGAGAACCTGATGGTCAATCAGGTGGAAAACTGGTCGTACAGCACGCGCAATGTCCGCGTGAAAGTGCCTGTTCCCGTGGCGTTCGGCACGGATATCGAACTGGCCGAACGCCTGATGATGCAGGCCACAGTGGCCGCCCCGCGCGTTCTGGAAAACCCCGACCCCAAGGTACTGCTCGTCGCGCTGGGCGAAAATGCGATCAATTTTGAAATTCGCTTCTGGATCATGGACCCGGAAGAAGGAATTGGCGGCGTGCGTTCCGATGTGCTCAAAAACGTGTGGCGCCTGTTTCAGGAACACGACATCCGCATCCCCTATCCGCAGCGCGATGTGCACCTGACACTGCGCGAACAGGCCCGGGATTCGGGTTTTCTGGCCGACATCGCCGATCCCGATCGCACGGGCCGATAATCCGGGCGGCCTGTCCCGGATAAAGATCAGCTAGGCACAGGCAAAACCATTCTCGCTGGCAAATCAGCACGCGACCCGCCATCTGGCCATGCATGCAAGACCGTTCTCACATTGGAACCGTGTATCTGGTTGGCGCCGGCCCCGGCGATCCCGACCTGTTGACGCTGCGCGCGGCACGCCTAATCATGAACGCGAAACTGATCGTTCACGATGGGCTGGTCGATCCCGCCGTGCTGGAACTGGCGCGCGCAGGTACGCGGATGGTTTCCGTTGCCAAACGCCGTGCCCACCACACCATGGCGCAGGACGATATCAACGCCTTGCTCGTGCGCGAAGCTCTGGCCGGGCATGATGTTCTTCGCCTGAAAGGGGGCGATCCGCTGATTTTCGGGCGTGGCGGCGAAGAAGCCGAAGCCTGCCGCGCGGCTGGCGTGCCAGTGCAGATTGTCCCCGGCATCAGCGCCGCGATGGGCGCTGCGGCATCGGCACAGATTCCGCTGACCCACCGTGACGGCGCCAGCATTGTCAGCTTCGTGGCAGGCCAGTGCAAAGGCCTGACCGAACAGGATTGGGCGGGCCTTGCCGGCAAGGGGCGGACGCTGGTGATCTACATGGGCGTGAAGACGGCCCCGCAGATCGCGGAAAAGCTGATGGGCGATGGTCTGGCACCCGATGTACCCGTAGCCGTGGTTGAAAACGCGGCGCGTTCGGATATGCGCGTGTTGCGTACCGCGTTGGCGGGGCTGCCCGATCTCGTGATTCGCGCGAAGGTCAAAAGCCCCGCTCTCATCATTATCGGCGACGTGACCGCGCGGGATGACACCGCGCTGGCCCATGTCGCGCTGGAGGCAATGCCATGAAGATCCTGACCGGAAACGACCTCAAGACCGGGGCCGTCATTTGGTGGGCCGGTGACGACTGGTCGCTCCACGTCGAGGATGCGGTCGATGTCGGCGATGAAGCCGATGTGATCGCCGCCCGCGAGGAAGCCGCACGCCACGTCAACGCATCCTATGTCATCGACGGGGTACGTGAAGACAGTGGCACTGTCCGCCCGGCCCATATCAAGGACCGTATCCGTGCGCTCGGCCCGACCGTGCGCCCTGACCTTACTCTCAAGCCTGCTGATCCCGAAGCCGGCAACTGGGTGATCTGATGTATCGTTACGACCAATACGACCAGGAAATGGTCGATACCCGCGTCGCGGAATTCCGCGACCAGACCAAGCGCCGCCTCGAAGGCCGGTTGAGCGAGGAACATTTCCGCCCGCTGCGCCTGCAGAACGGGCTCTATCTCCAGTTGCACGCCTATATGCTGCGCGTGGCCGTGCCTTATGGCACGCTCAGCTCCGCACAGATGCACATGCTGGCGAAGATCGCGGACAAGTATGACCGTGGCTATGGCCACTTCACCACCCGCCAGAACATCCAGTACAACTGGATCAAGCTGGAAGATGCGCCCGATATTCTGGCCGATCTCGCCACGGTGGAAATGCACGCTATCCAGACCAGCGGCAATTGCATCCGCAATATCAGCTCCGATCAGTTCGCGGGCGCCGCTGCCGATGAAATCGCCGATCCGCGCCCCTATGCGGAACTGCTGCGTCAGTGGTCGAGCTTCCACCCGGAATTCCTCACCCTGCCGCGCAAGTTCAAGATCGCGGTGATCGCCAGCGACACCGACCGTGCGGCGATGAAGCTGCATGACATCGGCATCCGCATTGTGAAGAACGATGCCGGCGAACTGGGCGCCGCCTTCTATGTCGGTGGCGGCATGGGCCGTACCCCGATGATCGCGCCGTGCATTCGCGAATTCGTGCCGCTGGATCAGCTGATCACCTATTCCGAAGCGTGCCTGCGCGTTTACAACCGCTATGGCCGCCGCGACAACAAGTACAAGGCTCGTATCAAGATCCTCGTCCACGAGCTGGGCAAGGACGAATATGCGCGTCAGGTGGAAGAAGAATACGCGCTTCTGCAGCAGCAGGGCATCGAACCGCCGCTTGCCGAACTGGAACGGATTTCCACTTACTTCACCGACCCCGCTTTCGAAGCCGGCGCAGCGGATGATCTGGACCTGTCCGATGCCGATTTCGCGCTGTGGGTGGAACGCAACTGCGTGACGCACAAGCAGCCCGGCTACATTGTCGCCAATATCAGCCTCAAGCCGGTGGGCGGAATTCCGGGTGACGCATCGGCAGAACAGATCCACGTGATGGCCGATCTGGCCAAGGATTACAGCTTCGACGAACTGCGCGTGACCCATGCGCAGAACATCGTGTTGCCGCACGTGAAGAAGGCCGATCTCTACACCGTGTGGCAGAAGCTGGTCGCCGCAGACCTGGGCGCGCCCAATCTCGACACGATCGAGGATATCATCGCCTGCCCCGGCCTCGATTACTGCTCGCTCGCCAACGCCCGCTCGATCCCGGTCGCGCAGAAGATCGCAACGCGCTTCTCCGAAACCGGCAAGAGCAGCACACTGGGTGAACTGAAGCTCAAGATCAGCGGCTGCATCAATGCCTGCGGCCACCACCATGCCGGCCATATCGGCATTCTGGGCGTCGACCGTAAGGGCGTCGAAAACTACCAGCTCCTGCTTGGCGGCTGCGAAGGCGACGATACGTCGCTGGGCACGATCACCGGGCCGGGCTTCGACGAAGACGGCATTGTCGGCGCGGTCGAAACGGCCACCGATGTCTATCTCGCCAACCGGCAGGACGGGGAACGGTTCCTCGACACCTATCGCCGGATTGGCATGGCACCCTTCAAGGAGGCGCTCTATGGTTGATGTGCTGCGCTTTCGCGACGACGAACAGGTTGCCGATCCGGCCGTCACGGTGGATTCCTTCGCGGAACAGACCAACGCAACGGCTGTTCGGCTGGAACCGGGCGACGACGCGCGCGATCTTCTCGGGCATCTCGAACAGCTGCGTCTGGTCGAGGTGAATTTCCCCGTCTTCACCGATGGCCGTGGCTTTTCGTCCGCGCGCATCCTGCGCGAAGCGGGTTACTCGGGCGAACTGCGCGCCGTGGGCGAAATTCCGGTTGATCACCTGTCGCATTTGCGGCGCTGCGGGTTCGATGCCTTCGCCCCTGACAAACCGCTCGATCCGGCAGATGCCGAAGCGGCCTTCAACCGCTGGCCGGACGTGTATCAGCCGACCACGGACGGGCGCACGCCGATCTGGGCAAAACGTCACGGATTACCCAATGCCTGATGCCGCACGCCGCATCGATCGCATCGATACCGCTGCCCGTTTTACCGCTGAAGATGCCGCCGCGCTGAACGCGCGTTTTGCGGCGGCTTCGGCGCAGGACGTGCTGCGTGCGGTGCTGGTCGATGGGGTGGCTGGCCGCGCCGCACTGGTGTCGAGCTTCGGCGCAGAAAGTTCGGTCCTGTTGCATCTCGCATCGCAGATCGATCCCGCGGTGCCCGTGCTGTTTCTCGAAACGGGCAAGCATTTCCCTGAAACGCTGGCCTATCGAGACGCACTGATCGCGCAGCTCGGGTTGACCAACGTGATCAACCTCGAACCCGATGCGAAAGCACTGGCCATCAAGGATGAAAGCGGACTGCGCTGGTCGTACGATCCGGATGGGTGCTGCGAAATCCGCAAGGTCCAGCCGCTGGCCAAGGCGATGGCCCATTTTGACGCGTCGCTGACTGGCCGCAAGGCGTTCCAGTCGGCCACACGCGCCGATCTGCCGGTGTTCGAACTCGATACTTCGGACGCTGCCGGGCGGCTCAAGGTCAATCCGCTGATCGGCATGACCAAGGACGATCTTGACGCCTATATGGTCGAACACGATCTTCCGGCACATCCGCTGGTCGAACAGGGTTATCCTTCGATCGGCTGCTCGCCCTGCACCAGCAAGGTCGCGCCGGGTGAAGATCCGCGTTCCGGACGCTGGAAAGGCTGGGACAAGACCGAATGCGGCATTCACGTGCCGACAAGCACCGAAGTGCCCGGTGCCGACGACCTGCCTCCGGGTTACGAACCGGTCTTCTGAGCAATACGGAAGGCTGACTGCCCCGGTGCCGCGCCCGCATGGCGCATAGCGCACACTGCTTTCCCCGGCGCACCGCCACTGCTATGATGCGTGCGCCAAAGGAGTTTTGAAATGGGTTCGATGTCGCTTACGCACTGGATCATCGTTGCGATCGTGGTGCTGATCTTGTTTGGACGTGGCCGTATTTCGGAAACCATGGGCGAATTCGGCAAGGGTCTGCGCAGCTTCAAGCAAGGCATGTCCGAAAAGGATGAACCTGAAGCACCGGGCAAGGCCTCACAAATCAGCCAGACCCCGCCCGAAGCCGAGAAGACGGCCGCCAGCACCGATCGCGCCACCAGCGATCGGTAACCTCGTTCGGCAGGGCGATTACCGCCTGCTTCGCGCTATTTCGTAAAGTAACCGGCCCCCGGCACGGTGTCCGCATTGCGGGGCGGCGGCGTGCGGTTTGCCACCTGCCTGCCATAGACCCACGTAAACGGCCCATTGTAACCAAGCATGGGCTGATAATCTGTGACCTGCCGATCGCTCAGCACCCGGTCGGTCCGGTTGTCGAGAATATAGGTCACCCCTTCGCGCCGCACGGCCAGAACCGCGTGATCCCCCCGGCCCTGCATTGGCCTGACCACGATCAGGAACATGTCGTCGGCCGGGATACCCATATGCTGGAGCAAGGCCATTTTGGCGATGGCGAAATCCTCGCAATCGCCGATGCGATAGCGCAGGGTGTCCGCAGCCGACGCCCAGCGATCGCCATTGGCATCGTCGAGATAGCGCACATATCCGTTGATCCAGCGGTTCACGGCAACCAACGGATCGGACCAGCCTGCCTTGCCGCCCGGTTGGAAAAGTGTTGTCCACGGCCCCTGCACACTATCGAGCGAGGGCCCCGCCAGCCTGTACCATTCGGCCGCTGGCGCTTTCACACGCACGGGCAGGGCCACTTTGCCGAACAGATCGGGTGCAGGGGGGCGCACGATACAGTCTGTCACGGGCACCGGATCAAGCGGTTGATCCAGATCGGAGAACAACGGGCCCAGCGGCGCGGGATCTGCGGGCAACGCGTTTGCGGGCAATGCACTGGACAGGGCCTGCTGCGGGCATTCCTGAAGCGGAACCGGCGAAACAACCGCCTGCGCATCGTCAGGTGCATCCTGCGCGCCAGCAAAGGCTGGGGACCAGGCGACCAAGCCCCCCAGCACAATGCCTGTCAGCACCATACCGGTCAGCGCGCCTTTTGCATGCGCACGGGTTTTTGTCATCAACGCCCCCTATGCGGCCCCTTGCGCCATTCTAGGCGAAACCGGCCTGCAGACCGAGCATCACGAGTCAGAACGTGGTGGATTTGCGCCCAATGCCACCAGTATGCCCCAAAAGGGTCACAACCAGCCCTGTTTGCGATACCAATCCGCCGTGGCCTTCAGCCCATCAAGCGTGCGGACACGCGGCCTCCATCGCAGGCGCGGCACGCTGCGTTCAGGGTTCACCACCCAGTCTGGATGCGTCATGTAACTGATCCGGTCAGCGGTCAGTTTGGATTTTTCGCGGCGAAAAAAGCTTTCCAGCCGGGATACGCGATCCAGCGCCGCGCGGCTGAGATGGGGCACCCATGGCCTCCGCCCTACGGCGCCGCCGATCGCATCGGCCAGTTCCCGATGGCCCCAGCCTTCGCCCTGCCCGTCATCCGGTTCAAAGACCTTGTGCGTCACGTCTTCGCCGCCCGGCAACAGAGCCAGCAGAAGCGCGGCCAGATCATCGACATGGATGACAGAGGCACGCCCCGGCGGCGGCATCGGCACAACACCCCACTTGGCGGACCGGAACAGCTCGAACATTTCCGTATCGCGCGGGCCATAGACCGCGGGCGGGCGCACAATCGTCCAGTCCAGCCCACTGGCTGCCACGATTTTTTCCGCGCGGCTTTTCGAGGCGCAATAGGCCGAGAGGTGCGGCTCACGCGCGGCAAGCGAGGATACGAAGATGAAGCGCGGTACGCCCGCCGCCAGCGCGGCTTCGACCACGGCCAGCGTGCCCTGGACATTGCCCGCCTCGAACCCCGCGGCATCGGGCGCATTGACCACGCCCGCCACGTGGATCACGGCCTCTACCCCCTCCATCAGGCGGCGCAGCGCCTTGCGATTGGCAAGATCGCCATGAACCCAGGTCACGCCCTTGCGGTCAAGCTGCTGTCGGCGAACGAGCGCACGCACAGGGATCTCTTTCAGGTTGGCGATATCCATCAGGGCCTGGCCAACGAACCCGGTCGCCCCGGTCACAGCAATTGTCACAGCAGCACCAACTGATTGCGATGCACCACCGCCGAACGGGGGGCATAACCAAGAATATCCGCATGTTCGGCCGAGCTACGGCCCAGCAACCGCACACATTCGGCAGCGTCGTATTCGACCAGCCCTTGCGCCAGCACCGTTCCGGCATCGTCGCGGATGGCCACCGGATCACCGCGATGGAACGATCCCTCAACCGATGTGATCCCCGCGGCAAGCAGGCTTTTGCCGGAACGCAGCGCCGATGCGGCACCGCTGTCGATCGTCAGCGCGCCCTTCATCCGCAAACGCCCGCCCAGCCATGCCTTACGCGCGGCGTCCTTGCGGCGCGGCAGGAACAGCGTACCGATCCCCTTGTCCAGCGCCCGCGCCACCGGTCTGTCGTAGGTGCCGTTGAGAATCGCGAGCACGATCCCGGCGCGTTCGGCAATTTCCGCAGCCAGCAATTTTGCCGTCATCCCGCCAGAGCCCAGGCCCGAGCCGGACCCGCCCGTTGCCATGGCGTGGATTTCCGCAGTCACGCCGCGCACCAGCGGGAGCATGTTCGCACCCGACTGACGCGGATCGCGATCGTACAACCCATCGATATCGGACAGCAGCAGCACCGCCTGCGCATTGGCCGCCTGCGCCACCCGGGCAGCCAGCCGGTCGTTATCGCCGAAGCGGATTTCCTGTGTCGCCACGCTGTCGTTCTCGTTCACCACAGGGACAACGCCCGCCTGCAGCAACCGCCCCAGTGTGGCGCTGGCATTAAGATACCGGCGGCGATCCTCGAGATCTTCCAGCGTCAGCAGCAATTGCGCCGCAACGATCCCTTTCGCCCCGAGCAGCTCCGACCAGAGTTCGGCCAAGGCGATCTGGCCCACTGCCGCAGCGGCCTGGGCATCGGCAAGGTTCGCCCGACCGCCCTTGGGCAGGCGCAGCCGGGCCGCGCCCAGCGCAATGGCGCCGGAACTGACAACCACCACGTCCTGTCCACGGGCACGGGCTGCGGCGATTTCATCCACCAGTCCTTCCAGCCATGCACGACGGGGTTCACCTTTGGCGACAAGCAGCGCCGATCCCACCTTGATGACAAGGCGGGGGCATGTGGCCGCATCGGCCAGATCAGAGAGACGGGCAATCGACATTGTGCGGCGGACTTAGACGGTCATACGACGATTGCAAAGCCGCGTCCGTGGAACGTGTCAGAGCGGCGACCAAGGCTCGGCTTCGGCCTCATCCTCCACTTCCCCATCGGGGCGTTCGGTCGTGGTCGCCGCCGGGAGATAGGACAGCACGGCATCGAGCAAGGCCTCAACCCCCGCGCCCGTGGCACCGGAGATCGGAAACACAGCGTCCGCACCGGCATCCTTCAGTTCCTGCGCAAAGCCTTCTACCAGTTCGGCATCGGCAAGATCGACCTTGTTCAGCGCGATCAGGCGTGGCTTGTCATCCAGCCCCCCACCATAGGCGGCCAGCTCATCTTCCACGATGCGCATCGCTTCCGCCGGATCTTCGCCCGAAATATCGATGAGATGGATCAGCACGCGGCAACGCTCGATATGGCCGAGAAAACGATCGCCGATACCCGCCCCATCGGCGGCGCCTTCGATCAGGCCGGGAATGTCGGCCAGCACGAATTCGCGCCCCTTGTGGCGCACCACCCCCAGCTTGGGGACCAGCGTGGTGAAGGCATAATCGCCGACTTTGGCCTGGGCGTTGGAAACCTGATTGATGAAGGTCGATTTGCCTGCATTGGGCAGCCCGACCAACCCCGCATCCGCCAGCAGCTTCAACCGCAGCCAGACCCATAGTTCCTCGCCGGGGATACCCGGCTGATGCTGGCGTGGCGCCCGGTTGGTGCTGGTCTTGTAGCTGGCATTGCCACGACCGCCGATCCCGCCTTCGAGCAGGATGATCTGTTCGCCCACTTCGGTCAGGTCGGCCAGAACGGTTTCGCCATCTTCGTCCGAAATGATCTGTGTGCCGACCGGCACCTTGATGACCAGATCGGGTGCGCTGGCGCCTGTGCGGTCCTTGCCCATGCCATGGCCACCGCGCTGCGCCTTGAAGTGTTGCGTATAGCGGAAATCGATCAGCGTGTTGAGCGCAGGCACCGCTTCAAACACAATGTCGCCACCCTTGCCGCCATTGCCGCCGTCGGGCCCGCCATATTCAACGTATTTTTCACGCCGGAAACTGACCGCGCCGGGGCCACCCGAACCGGAACGAAGGTAAATCTTGGCTTGGTCGAGAAAATGCATAGTGGTTCCGGAGGCCTTGCAACGGGTTTGCGGCAATGCGGTTCACGGCCGATGCACCGTCAACCAATCGGCCGCCTGCCATGCGGCTGGATAACACGTCGCAAGAGGCCGGACAAAGTAAACGCCACTGGTGGAGCCGAGGGGGATCGAACCCCTGACCTCGTCATTGCGAACGACGCGCTCTCCCATCTGAGCTACGGCCCCGTTCCAGTGCAGCGTTGCGGGTTAAAAAAGCCCACAAGCGTGCGCCTCTTAGCGAAGGAGACGCACGCATGAAAGAGCAATTTTTCCGAGCCAGTCCCCCTAGCAGATATCGGTGGTCGTCGCGCCTTGCGCTGAACCGGCGTTCGCCGGGCAAGCCGATACGGCAGCTTGCGGCGCCGAGGCTACTGGCGGAGGATTGATATAGACGGGCGGCGCATAGGCGGCATTGGTGTACTGCATCTGGCTGTACCCGTATGTCGCCCCATACTTGGCATCCCAGGCCGCACTATCCACGCGATACTGTTCGAAGGCGCTGTAGAAATCGCCAAAGATGCCTTCCAGCCGGGCCAGACCGGTTTCCGACATGACATCGACCGATGGCGACGGCGTCAATTGCTCCTGCTGGGCAATCTGCGCCACGGCTTCACAAAACCGGGGCAATACCGGCGGCAAGGCCCAATAATTGTAGACTTGCGTGGTGTAGCTATCCCGGGCGCGCATATAGCCCGTGCCTTCCGCCTTGCGCCATTCGCCCTCGACCGTCTTGTTGATACGGTCGAGATCGCGCTTGTACTTCGTCAGGTACGATTTGTAACCGTCGAGAATGCCCCCATACTGGACTTGCAAGCAATTGAGCGCAGCCACGTTGTAGGCGGAACGGAAATTCCAGATGCGCTGCGCCGAACTGACGTGCGAATTCACCGTCTGCCGCAGGCCATCCACCCCGACAGGGGGGATAAACGTATTGGCCGCTGCACCGAAAGGCGGCAGCGGACGCGACGGAACGGCAACCACCGGCGGTGGTGGCGGTGGCGGTGGCGGTGGCGGCGTTGCGCAAGCCGCAAGCACAGAAAGGCCTGCTGCGGCAACGACGTTGCGCGATTTGGTGAACGTAAAACTAATCATTCAGGCGAGCCCCTCCGTTTGCCGACACCATGCGATCCCTACTGCACAGCGCCTTTCGCCAGGATGAAGTAACCTAAACGTTAGTAACCATAATGCAAATGCCCGGAGCGTGAAATCCACGCCCCGGGCACGATAATCCGACTCAGAATTACGATCAGTCGCGCTGGCCGAGGAAGGCAAGCAGGAACTGGAACATGTTGATGAAGTCCAGATAGAGGCTAAGCGCACCGAGAACCACGGCTTTGCCTGCAAATTCGGTGCCTGCAACCTGATGATACATCAGCTTCAGACGCTGCGTATCATAAGCGGTCAGACCAGCGAAAATCAGCACGCCGATCGCGCTGATCGCAAGCTGCATCACAGTCGAACCGACAAACATATTGATAACCATCGCCACCAGCAGACCGATCACGCCCATGATCAGGAACGTGCCCATGCCGGACAGATCCTTCTTCGTGGTGTAACCGACCAGGCTCAACCCGGCGAACGCCGCCGCCGTGGCGAAGAAGGTCAGCGCGATGGACGCCTGCGTATAGACGAGGAAAATCGTCGACAGCGACAGCCCCATGACCGTCGCAAAGCCCCAGAACATCGCCCGAAGCGCGCCGGTGCTGAAGCGGTTCGCGCCGAAGCTCATCGCGAAGACGAACGCCAGCGGCGAGAGGATGATGAGCCACGCAAGCGCGCCGCCGCCGGTCATGATCTGCGCGGCAAAGCCCGACTGGGCGAAAAGCAAGGCAACGATACCCGAAAGCAGGACACCGGAAGCCATGTAATTGTAAATCGAGAGCATGTGCCGCCGCAGGCCCATGTCATAGGTCGAGCGGGTGACTGCCTCACCATTCAGGCTCGGAGACGCGCCGAAGCCCGTCTGCCGGGGCTGGGGATCGTTCCAGTTGGCCATGTTGTCCAAATCTCCATTGCCAGCCTCAGGAATGGGCTGGTCATAGGACAATATCGCGTTTGCCCGGGGATTTTTCAAGGAAAACTGAAACCGACACCCCCTGAAACCGACCGTTATGGGGCATTGTAACAAAGTGTTGCAGACGCAGTTGCCAACGCAGCCTTTTCTAGGCCTCGCCGCGTGCTGCCGCTGCCATTTCCGCACCGCGATCACGCGCCGCCTTGAGCGTCGCCTCGATCACCGATGCGAAGACGCCGTCATGATCCATGACAGCCAGCCCCGCAGCCGTGGTCCCCCCTGGGCTGGTCACGCGTCGAGCCAGCTCCGCAGCAGAAGCGTCCGAGGCCGCAGCCAGAGCCGATGCCCCCTCCACCGTGGCAAGCGCGAGGCGATCGGCCTGATCGCGCGCCATGCCGAGCGCTTCCGCGCCGGAAGCCAGCGCATCGATGAAGCGATAGACGAATGCGGGGCCCGATCCGGCAAGCGCGGTCACCAAATCGAACAGCCCTTCGTCCACCCATTCGCTGCGGCCAAGCGGCGCGACAAAATCCGTGGTCGCGGCGCGGCCATCATCATCCAACCCCAGCGCCGCCAGAGCGAGCGGCGATTTGCCGAGCGCAGCGGACAGATTGGGCATGATCCGGATATGCGCAGCGGCCCGGGGAAAACGCGCGGCGAGGCTCGCCAGTTCAACCCCCGCCATCATCGACAGCACGGTCACCGCCTGCCCCGCGAGCGGTTCGATCGTCGGCGCAATATCGGCGAACAACTGGGGCTTCACCCCGAGGAGAATCGCATCAAAGCGCGCTTCGGGCAGCGTGCGCAGCAAGGTGACGCCATCGGGTGCCGCAGGCAGCACAGGGTCGACGATGGTGAAGCGTTCGGGCGCATAGCCGCCAGCCAGCCAGCCAGCCAACATTGCGCCGCCCATATTGCCGCATCCGACGATCAGGATCGAATTGAATGTAACCATAGTAGCCTCGCCTGATCTTCCGACGCCTCGCCGTCAAGCCCGCACAGCGCCTTCAGGCCTCGCCAGCAGGGTCCACCAAGGCGCTGTCCAGCGCATCCGCCGGGCTCTTGTCGCCCCACAGGACAAACTGGAATGCGGGATAGAACCGGTCGCATTCGCTGACGGCGGCTTCCACCACCGCCTGGGCCTGCGTCAGGCTGAGCAATCCGTCATCACCCAGCATCATCCCATGACGATAGAGCAGCACATTGCCGTTCGACCAGATATCGAAATGCCCCAGCCACAGTTGTTCATTCACCAGTGCGAGCAGTTCGAACATTTCGCGGCGTTTGTTCTGCGGAATCCGCACATCGGGCAGGCAGAGAAGCTGCAACACCCGATCTTCCGAGCGCCAGATCGCGCGAATCTGATAATTGGCCCAGCTGCCCTGGATTTCGCCCGAGATTTCGTCATCACCGACATATTCACACGGCCAGCCGCGCGCTTCGAAAAGCTGGAGCAGCATATCAACCGGCGCGGCGTCCTCTTCGCCCCGGTCAAATTCCCGTCCGCTGGTTCTCATGCCACTATCCCGCCTTTCGCCACTGCGCTCTATCGATGCGACGCGACAGGTGGTTACGGCAATGGAAGGGGCGCATGGCGCTGGGCAAAACTCGACAAGGCTGTTCAAAAGCTGTGCACAAGCGGGGGATGCGCCCCACAACCATCTAACGGCCCGCTTTCAATAGGGAGACGTCTTCACCTTCGCTGCTGGCAAAAATGAAGGCATTCACGCCCGCTTTCTTGAGCTTGGAAACGAATTCCTGCGCGGCTGCGGCACTGGGGAACGGGCCGGTGACCAGCCTGTTCGTCTGCCCCCATTTCGCGACATAGGGCTGGCGCCCCTTGAACAGTTCGGCGTTGCCCGAACTCATCCTGCGCCAATCGAATCCCAGCGCGCCAGTATCGCGGCCAGTGGCCACCTGCACCCACTGGCGCGGCGGATGCGCGGGGGGTTTGGGCTTGGCATCCTTTTGCGCTTTCGCGTCGGCTGCGGTTTTAGCACCCTTTGCCCCCTTAGGATCGGCGCGCACGCCTGCATTCTTCGCGTCCGCTTTTGGGTCCTGCGCCACCTTCGGATCTGGCGCGGCGGGTTTGGGTGCGGGTGGCGCCTCCCGGCGCGGCGTGATCGTCGTGATGTCCACCGCCCCGGCAACGCGTTGCGGCGCGGACGGCAAAGTGAAGTCCGAGAAAGCCTCCGCCAGACTGACAGGGCCCGTTGGAGCAGGCGGTGGCGGCGACGACGCGGGTTCCAGCGAGGTGAAACCGGGTCCGGCGACCGACGTCGGGGTGGCGCTCGCTGCGGATGGTGTCGTTGCGGCCGGGACATAGGCCGCAGGCTCGGTCACCGCTTCGGAGGCACGCGGTGTGGCATTGCGCGCCACTTGCGCAGTTGCGACGATCACGGGTGCAGTGCCGGACACCGGCTGCCCCGGTCCGGCATCGCCAGTCCGATGCGGACCGATGAACGAAGGGTCAGCTTGCGCGCCGGATGCCGCAGGCGCTGCCGGTGACGGCTGTGCCTGACCCGTGCCGAAGCTGGCAATGGCCGCATCCGCCGCCCGAGCAACGGGTGCCGCGGGGACGGACGCCGCTGCGGACGTATGCGCTGTGACCGCTTGGGGTGCGGGCGCATAGGGCGCAGGTGAGGTTGCGGGATAACGGGCCGGCGGAGGCAGTGCGGCGGCGGCAGGCCCACCCAGACGATTGGCTGTGACCGCTGCAGCCATAGCAGGGGCCGGTTCGCTCACCGCGGCGCCACCCGTCATCGCGCGGGTTTGCGTACCGGGGCTGGCCTGCGCAATCGGGGGCAATTCACCCGCTGGGGCAGCCGGGGGGGCTGCACGTGCAACGGGGGCTGCCACCGCTTGTGCCGGCGGCGGCGAAGCCTGCTTCGTCGGGCGGCGATTGCCGGACGCTTTGGGCGGTTTGGCTGCCGCATCCCCGGCCGTTGTCTTGCGCCCCAACGGTTCGCCTGCAGGAACCAGCGCCGACTGTTCAGGTGGCAGGCTGGCACTGGCGACCTGTGGCCGCTTTGTATTGGAGGCGTAACGGGCCGCGCGTGGGTTATCCTTGCCGATATTCGCCGTTTGCGGGAAATGACCGAAATTCGCCGCCGCAGCCTGCTGCGCCGGGGTAAGGCGTGGCATGTACCGCAGATACGGCGCAAGCTTGCTGGCCATATCGCGGGGCATCACCTGATCGACGATCTCCTGCGCGGCTTTCGCATCGCCCAGAATGGCCAGAACAAACGCACGCGAACGATAAGCCGCCAGATCCTGCTTGCGCAGCAACGGCAACAAGGCCGCTTCGGCACCGTTGCGATCGCCCGATATGGCAAGGCTCACCGCTAGTCGCCGGGTCACCTGGGCATTGGGACCGAGCGCAAGCGCCTTGCGATAGTAGGCCTGCGCCGAACCGGTATCGCCAACCAGATCGTGGGCAAGGCCACGATCGGCGGAGAGGATGGCGGGAACGCCGCCCGCCTTGTCCGCCTCTTCGAACATGAGCAATGCATCATAGGGATTTTCGCTGCGCACATAGGCCGCGCCCAACCCCGCCTTCGCACGCGCATTGCCCGGGTCGACGGAATCCGCCCGACTGAAGAAGCCGACCGCGGCGTCCACATCGCCGATATCCAGCGCGGCAAAGCCCGCATCCACCAGCGCCCCGGCATCCTGCGGATTGTTGGCCAGCCTTTGCAGCGCACTGTTCAGCGCGCTCGTACTGGCCGGAGGGAGAGGCTGCACGACTTCGCGCGACACCACTGGCCCGGACTGCCCGGCTGCGGAACTCGCAACGCAAGCAACCGACAATGCCAGAAGGCATGCCGTTCCATCACGCAGGTGCGCCCGCATATGTCTTGTGAAGCTATGCAATATAACCTTCGCTTCCGCCCTGACCCCACAGCCAGGTCGCCATCTTCCTGCCCGCACCCGGATGAACCGGGCGCGAACAGGAGGATGCAAAGCTATTGGTTGTTCTGACGACCGAGGAAACGCGGAATATTGAGCGCCGAGCCGCCATCGTCATCGTCGTCATCTTCATTCCGCGCGCTGCGGGAAAGATTGGCCATACGCTCAAACAGCGTGCTGCCCCCGCCAGACGATGCGGGCGATCCACCACCGGCGCCACCACCGAGAATCCCCCGGCGACGCCCGGTGACACCCGGCGAAACCGGCGCATCTTCGGCTGCCAGTCGATCGGCATCGCGCAGCAGGCCATCATCGGCGGCACCATTGGCCTGTTCCACCGGTTCAGCAGCTGGCGCAGCGGTTTCGGGCTGGCTTTCATCCAGCGCAAAGGTCAGTTCAAACGGTTCCTCTGCCCCGCCCTGCGGCGCGGCCGGTTCCGCTTCAGCGCCCGTGTATCCACCGAACGACGGTTCGCTGGGGGCCTGATAGGCGGGTTCTTGAGGCGGGGCCGACGCGTTCACTTGCGGGGAAAACGGCTCAAACGCCTGGGGCACAACAGGCGCGGCGGCAGGAGTTTCGCTGACCGCTGCGGCAGGGACGTCCTGCGCCAGTTCCGCTTCGCTGGGCAAAGGCAGGACCGGACGCTTGGGCGCACGGCCCGCGCCGAGGTTAAGCGGGCGCGGTTCGGCATGCTGCGGGATGGCATCCTGATCGATACCGGTTGCCACAACCGATACGCGCACTTTGCCTTCGAGATCCGGATTGAACGCGGAACCCCAGATAATATTCGCGTCGGCATCGACCAGTTCGCGAATGTGGTTGGCCGCTTCATCGACTTCGAGCAGCTTCATATCGTCGCCGCCGATAATCGAAATGATCACGCCCTTGGCGCCGGTCATGGAAACGCCGTCGAGCAGCGGGTTGGCAATCGCCCGTTCCGCCGCTTCGAGTGCCCGATTCGGGCCTTCGCCTTCACCGGTACCCATCATTGCCTTGCCCATTTCGCTCATCACCGAACGGACGTCGGCAAAGTCGAGGTTGATCAGGCCGGGCATGACCATGAGGTCGGTGATCGAACGGACGCCCTGCTGCAGCACTTCGTCCGCAAGCTGGAAGGCTTCCTTGAAGGTCGTTTCCGCCTTCGCCACCAGGAACAGGTTCTGGTTGGGAATGACGATCAGCGTGTCGACATGCTTCTGCAGTTCTTCGATGCCCGCTTCGGCCGAACGCATCCGGCGCGCGCCTTCGAAGAGGAAGGGCTTGGTCACCACGCCCACTGTCAGCACGCCCTTGCGGCGGGCGACTTCGGCGATGACAGGCGCAGCGCCCGTGCCGGTACCGCCGCCCATACCGGCCGCAATAAAGCACATGTTCACGCCGTCGAGCGAACGTTCCAGTTCCTCGACCGTTTCTTCGGCAGCGGCACGGCCGACTTCCGGCCGCGATCCCGCGCCGAGCCCCTGCGTGATGTCCGGCCCGAGCTGAATGCGCGTATCGGCAATCGAATTGTTCAATGCCTGCGCATCGGTATTCGCGACAATGAAGTCGACGCCTTCAATCTGCGCCTGGATCATATTCGCGATTGCGTTGCCACCCGCGCCGCCAACACCGATTACAGTGATGCGCGGGCGCAGTTCATCTACAGAAGGCGGGCCGATATTGATGCTCATAATGCTCCCTCCAAGGGACGAAAACGTATGGATCCACTTGCGCTTGCTTGTGCCACAAAGCGAATCGCACGTGCAAAGCGAAATTAACCTTTTCCACAAGCGTTAGTGGTGCACAGGGTGCACTTTGCCGCTCAAAAATACTCTTTCAACGCACCGAACACCCGATCGACCAATCCGAAGCCGGTATAACGGCTGGTTGCCTGATGTTTCGGACCGATCGAACGGATATCTACCGGGGCCGCCGCCGCGTAAAGGACGAGCCCCGCCAAAGTGGCGAAACCGGGGACAGAATGTGCTTCCGGCAGGCCACGCAGTGCAGGTGGGCGGCCAATGCGCACCGGCTTGCCCAACGCGTTCTGCGCATAGTCCGCTATCCCGGCGAGTTCCGCCCCGCCACCGGTCAACACCACCTGATGTCCACGCGGCCCTGAAAAACCCATATCCTTGAGCGCCTTGCCCACTTCTTTCATAAGGCGATCCAGTTGCCCGGTGATGACCGAGATCAATTCCGCGCGTGGGATACGATTCTTGTCATCCGCATGGCGCGCCAATGGGGTCGAACCTTCCTCGCCCGGTCCCGAAACAGGAATCATCTCGCGATGATCGGCCGGGCTGGCAATCGCGGACCCCGCGACGCATTTCAGACGTTCCGCCTGGAACCGGCGAATGCCGAAGGCAGAGGCCACGGCATCGGTGATATCCGCCGACCCCATCGGGATCGCGGTGAGGCCCAGCAACATGCCGCCTGCATAAACCGAGACATTGGTGACTTCCCCGCCGAACTCGACCAGCGCGACGCCCAGTTCCCGCTCTTCATGGCTAAGACAGGCATAGCCCGCCGACACGGGCGAGCCGACAACGCCTTCCACTTGAAGATGCGCGTTCTGTACCGCTTCCTTGATATTCCGGATCGGTGCGCCGTCCGCCATCATCACATGGATATCCACGCCTAGCCGTTCGGCATGCAACCCTTTCGGATTGGCCACGCCATGCGCACCATCCAGCGTGTAGTGGGCCGGTTGCGCATGCAACACCATGCGGCCATCGGGTTGGATCGTTTCCCGCCCGGCGGCAAGCAAACGCTCGATATCCTCTTCCTCGATCCGGCGTCCGCCGATCTCGATCTCGACTTCCGCAATTCTGCTGGACAGCCCCGCACCGGAACAGCCGATCCAGACGCTGGAGACGCTGGTATTGGCGATCCGTTCCGCCCGTTCGAGCGCATCGCGCACGGCGTATGTCGCTGCGGCCATATCGGTCACATAACCGCGCTTGATCCCTTGTGCGGCCCTGTGCCCGGAACCCAGCACGATCATCTCGCCGGTTTCCGACAATCCGGCGATCATCGCCGAAATGCGGAATGAACCGATGTTGATCGCACCAAAAACGCGGGTGATGCGCGGCGTCGCGGCCATAGCTACTTACGCTCCTCGCCAGCCTTGACCGCCTCTGCGGCACGGCCCGGGATACGCATATATATACGCTCTGGCGCGCGCATGTCGAATATCGCGACCTTGCCGCCCAGCAGGCGGTTGACCCCATCCAGTCGCGCAAACGCAATCAATGCGGTTGCCGAAGGTTTTTCGCCTTGCGGCAGAGCCAGAACCTGCCCCGTCTTGAACGTCAGATTCCAGCGGCGATTGCCGATCCATTCCGCCTCGGTCACCTGAGGCTTCAGGGCGGGCGCTGCATCGAGCAACTGGCCCAGCATCGGCACCTGCATCGCGGCGCCCGGCCCCGATACGATCAGGCGCCCTTTTGCCGCCGCCGCCGAAATCGGCTCCAACTCCACGCCCGTTTCATCGATCAGCACCAGCCTGTTGGGCTTGCGCAATACGGCGTGCGGTTCCCGCTCCACGATATCGACCACCAGCGTATCGGGCAGCTGGCGCGAAACTCGCGCATCCTTGACCCAGCTCAACCCGAGCAAATCGGTGCGCACGACATCGAGATCGACCAGCGGCATCGCCCGATCGCGTTCGCCCAGCACCCGCTCGTAAACCTTGAGCTCGTTCATATGTTCCACGCCGCGCACTTCCACGCGGCGCACCTCAAAGCCGGCATTGGATGCAAACTGCGCCAGTTGCGCATGCGCCAGGGCGGGCAGGCCCGCAAGGCTGGCGACCACCCATGCCATGGCGATGGCGACGGCAAAAATCACGAACAGGAAGAAGCGGTGCAATTGCTCCTCGGTGAAAGGCAGCCAGCGCATCGCGGTATCCACAACGGACCCGGTGTGCGCTTTCGCCTTGTCAACCTTGCGCGCGGCGCCCCGTGCCGCCGCCGCCCGACGAACACCTTTGCCCCCCCGCTTGATCGTCTGGGCCATCAGTTAGTCCCTGCCCCTCCGTTTCCTGCCCCGTTGCCATGATCCAGAGCATCGGCGATGATCGCTTCGACCAGTTCACCATATGTCATTCCGCAATACCTTGCCTGTTCCGGTACCAGGCTAAGCGGAGTCATCCCCGGTTGTGTGTTGGTTTCCAACAGGAAAAGCCCCGCCTCCCCCTGTTCATCATCCCAACGAAAATCGGAACGGCTGGTCCCCTTGCAGCCGAGCAGGCGATGCGCCTGCACTGCATAGCTCTTGCACAGGTCAGCAATATTATCGGGAATCTGTGCCGGGCACACATGTTCGGTCAGGCCATCGGTGTACTTGGCATCGAAATCGTAGAAGCCCGATTTGGGCACCAGTTCGGTGACAGTCAGCGCACGGGGGCCATCCGGCCCGGCGATCACCGCCGTCGTCAGTTCATGCCCCCGGATATAGGGCTCGGCCAACAATTCGTCGAACTGCTGCCACGGCCCCACCACATCCTTGCGGATAGGATTGCCGTAGTTGGAATCCCGCGTGACAATCGCCACACCGACCGAAGACCCTTCGTTCACCGGCTTCAGCACATAAGGCCGCGCCAAGGGGTCGGCTTCATAGAGTTCCGCGCTCTTCACAATCCGTCCGCCCGGCATCGGCACGCCATGGGGGACCAGCGCCTGCTTGGTCAGTTCCTTGTCAATCGCGATGACCGAAGTCGCCAGCCCGGAATGCGTATAGGGAATGCCCATGAGATCGAGCATGCCCTGCACCGTGCCGTCTTCGCCCGGAACCCCATGCAAGGCGTTGAACACAACATCGGGTTTGGCCGCGGCAAGGCGCGCGGCCACATCGCGATCCATATCGATGCGGGTGACACGATGGCCCCGTTCTTCCAATGCCGTGGCGACGCCCTCGCCGCTCATCAGCGAAACCGGCCGTTCGTTCGACCAGCCGCCCATCAATACGGCCACATGCAGTTTCGGAAGCGTCACGGTCTGCCTACTCTCTGAATTTCCCATTCCAGGGCCACACCCTGGCTTGCCCGCACGCGGCGGCGCACCTCTTCACCCAACCCTTCGATCTCCGCACTGGTGGCGTTGCCGGTGTTGATCAGGAAATTGGTGTGTTTTTCGCTGACTTGCGCGCCACCCATCGTCAGCCCACGGCATCCGGCGGCATCCACCAGCCGCCATGCCTTGTCTCCCGACGGGTTCTTGAAAGTCGATCCACCGGTCTTGGACCGCAGCGGCTGGCTTTCCTCGCGGGCTGCGGCGATCCGGTCCATTTCCGCGCCGATCGCCACAGGATCGCCCGGTTGCCCACGGAATCGGGCCGCGACCACGACCGCACCGTCCGGCAAGGCCGAATGGCGATAGGTATAGCGCAAATCGCGCGCGGGCAGCGTAATCAGCGTGCCATCGGCCAACACCACATCGCAATCGACAAGCACATCGGACACTTCGCGGCCATAGGCGCCGCCGTTCATACGCACGAAGCCGCCCACCGTCCCCGGAATGCCGCGCAGAAACTCCAGCCCGGCAATGCCCGCATCGCGCGCGGTCGAAGCCACGAGTATCCCGCTGGCCCCGCCGCCGCATTCCAGCACGCAATCGCCCAGATCGCGGACTTTGGCAAAAGCCTTGCCCAGACGGATCACCACACCCGGCACCCCGCCATCGCGTACGATCAGATTGGAACCCAGCCCCAGCGCCATGACCTGCATGCCGCCGTTCACCGTGCCGAGGAACCGGGTCAGATCGTCAAGATCCGCCGGTTCGAAAAGCCAGTCGGCCGCACCGCCCGCCTTGAACCACACCAGTGGTGCCAATGGCGCATTCGCGGTCAGTTTCCCTCGGACCATATCGGGTGACAGACTGGTTGCGGCGGTCGTGCCGCTATCCATCAGCCAGTCGTTGGGCTGCACGCTCATCCCTGCCGCTCCGCAATGGCCGGAGCCAGGCCCGCTGCCCACTTTGTAATGTCGCCCGCACCCAGACAGACCACCAGATCGCCGGGTTCGACCATTGCGGCCAGTGCATCGGCCAGTGCTTCCGGCCCTTCGATAACGGCGGCGGCGCGATGACCACGGGCTTTCAGCCCGGCGACCAGCGCGGCGCTATCCACGCCCTCGATCGGCTGTTCGCCCGCGGGATAGACCGGCGCCGCAAACACGATATCCGCATCGTTGAAGCAGTTCTGGAATTCGTCCATCAGATCGCGCAGACGCGTGTAACGGTGCGGCTGCACCACGGCCAGAACGCGATTGGTCGATGATTCCCGCGCGGCGGAGAGGACCGCCTGAATCTCCACGGGATGATGGGCGTAATCATCGATTACAGTCACCACACCCGATGCCATCCTGACCTCACCCGCCCGGGTAAAGCGGCGGCGCACACCGCCAAACTTGGCGAAGCCGCCCCGAATGACATCATCGGGGCAGCCCATTTCGACCGCCACTGCGACAGCCGCCAGCGCATTCTGCACATTGTGCCGCCCCGGCATAGGCAGTTCGATCCCTTCGATCCGCCGTTCCGCCCCATCACGGTCGCGGATCGACACATCGAAGCGGTTGCCGCCGATATGCGGTGTGACATTTTCCCCGCGCACGTCGGCCTGCAACGAGAACCCGTATGTTACCACCCGGCGATCGCGCACCCGGCCGACCACCGACTGCACTTCGGGATGGTCGATGCACAGGATCGCCGCGCCATAAAACGGCACGTTCTCGATGAATTCGACAAAGGCGTTCTTCACCGCCTCGAACGAACCGTAATGATCGAGATGTTCGGGATCGATATTGGTGACGACCGCGATCGTTCCGTCCAGCCGCAGGAAACTGCCGTCGCTTTCATCGGCTTCGACAACCATCCACTCGCTGCCGCCGAGCCGCGCGTTGGATCCGTAGCTTTCGATCACGCCCCCGTTGATCACCGTGGGATCGACTCCGCCCGCATCGAGCAAGGTCGCGATCATGCTGGTCGTGGTCGTCTTGCCATGCGTCCCGGCGACGGCGACCGTGTTCTTCAGCCGCATCAATTCGGCCAGCATTTCCGCCCGGCGAACCACGGGAATGCGGTGTTCCAGCGCGGCGGCCACTTCGGGATTGGTACGCCGCACTGCGGTGGAGGTGACGACAACCGCCACGCCTTCGACATTTTCGGCATTATGCCCGATGTGCACGGCAATGCCCCGCGCCCGCAGCCGTTCAACCGACGCGCTAACCGCAATGTCAGACCCCTGCACCTTGTAGCCCAGATTATGCATGACTTCTGCGATACCGGACATGCCGATACCGCCGATGCCGACAAAATGGATCGTCCCGATATCGGTGGCGACGCCCTTCATTGTACTGATTCCCTTGCCAGCGCCTCGCTACCCGAAGCTGGCGCTTCTGTGCCGCCCACGCGAATCACATCCATCAACGGCGTCCCGCCGAAACCTTCCACCAGATCGGCCAGATCCCGCGCCGCATGGGGGCGCCCGCAATTCCAGGCGGCATGGGCGGCATTGGCCAATGTGTCGGGCCGCTGCGCCATGACCTGTATCTGTTTTGCCAGTTCTTTCGCGGTGAACCTGTCCTGCCGGATCGAACGCGCGCCGCCAGCCTTGACCATTTCCCGCGTATTGGCCGCCTGATGATCGTCTGTCGCAATCGGCAGCGGCACCAGAATGGCGGGCCGCCCCACAGCGGTCAGTTCCGCAATGGTGGAGGCCCCGGCACGCCCGATAAACAGGTGCGCATCGGCAAGACGCGACGCCATATCTTCAAAATAGGTGCCCAGTTCCGCAGGAATATGATGCCCGGTATAGCGCCCACGCACGGCCTCCATGTCTTCGGGGCGACATTGCTGGGTCACCTGCAGGCGCGAACGCAAGGCCGGCGGCAGCATCGCCAGCCCATCGGGCACCACTTCGGACAGGACGCGCGCGCCCTGGCTACCGCCAGTCACGAGAACGCGCAGCAGACCTTCATCGGTGAAGGGCGGAAATGGCCGGTTGCGCAGATCCAGCACTTCGGGGCGCACGGGATTGCCCACCAGATGCACTTTGCCGAGATACTTGTCGGCCAGCCGGCTTACTTCCGGATAGGCCGTGGCAATGGCCTGCACCCGGCCTGCCAGCAGGCGGTTTACCCGCCCGAGAACGGCGTTCTGTTCGTGAATGACGCTGGGAATTCCCGCCGAAGTCGCGGCCAGCAGGGCGGGCAAGGCAGGATATCCGCCGAAACCGACCACCGCGCTGGGATCGAAGCTTTCGAACAGGCGCAGCGCCATGCGCCGCCCTTCCATGATCGCGCGCGTTCCCTTTACCCAGCTGAGCGGGTTCTTGGTAATCCGGCCTGCGGGCAGGACATGCGCAGTCAGCGCATCGGGCTTGCCCGGAATGGCTGCCCCGCGTTCATCCGTGATCAGGGCGACATGATGCCCGCGCGCAGTCAATTCCTGCGCCAGCGCAAACGCCGGGATGAGGTGTCCGCCGGTTCCGCCCGCGGCGAGAACGAAATGCTGCACAACGCCGCTCATGCCATATCTCCGGTACTAAGCGCATGTTTCCAGTCGAACTTTTCACGACTGAGAAACGGGTTGCGGCGCGTTATCGCCAACAGGAAACCGACGGTGAGACACAGGGCGACGGTGGAGGAACCGCCGTAGCTGATAAGCGGCAAAGTCATGCCCTTCGAAGGAAACAGCTGCAGATTAACCAGAATATTGATGAAAGCCTGCCCCCCGATCTGCGCGGTGAGACCAGCGGCCGCAAGAATCGTGAACAGATCCTCTTCATCCACCAGCCGCACCAGAACCCGGACGGTGAAGGCCAGATAAAGCAAGACCACCAATCCGCAAGCCAGCAGACCGAATTCCTCGCCAATCACGGAGAAGATATAGTCGGTGTGGGCTTCGGGCAGCGACATCTTGCGCACACCCAGCCACATGCCGCTGCCTGTCCAGCCCCCGGCAAGCAGCGCGCGGCTGGCAAGGTCGACCTGATCGAAGGCTGTGCCGCCACCAAGAAAGGCGTCAATGCGATGGCGGGCGTTGTCATAAAGGAAATAGGCGGCTGTCAGACCGGCTACACCCACACCCATCAACCAGCCCATACGCTTGACCGGAATCCCCGAAAGCAGGATCAGCACGAACCATACGCCCGCGAACAGGATCGTCGAACCGAAATCCGGCTGCAACATCAGCAGCACCCCGACCAGCGCCATCACGCCCCCGCTGATCGCAACCACCGGCAGGTTATGATCGCGCAGCCGCCACGACAGAATCCATGCCAGCCCGATCGCGAAGGCCGGTTTGAGAAATTCCGAAGGCTGGATGGTCAACCCCAGTTTCAGCCAACGCTTGGCCCCGTTCACTTCCGACCCGACCAGTGGGACCAGCACCAGCAGCACCAGCATCGCGGCGCCCAGCAGGATACCTGTCCGACGGGCCACCTCACGCGGCAACATCGAAACGCTGATCATCGCGATCAGCCCCAGAAACTGCCAACGCAGATGCATCCAGAAAAAGTGGAGATCGGGCAGTTTTACCGCCGATGTCGACAGACGATGCGCGCTGGCCGGCGACGCGACAGCCACGGCCAGCGACCCGAAGGTCATCAGCAGAAGCACGATAAACAGCAGCGTACGATCGATCTCGCGCCACCAGATACGGATTTCCGTGCGCCGGTCACGCCGCGCACTGGCTGGCCTGCCCGTGCGCTCCCCCGGTCCCGGGATATAAGGGCGGCTGCCGGCGTTCACGACCCGGCCCGCCCGAATGCGCCGCAGTTATCAGGCTCCGGGCTGGCGTCGATCAGCGCGGTCACAAACTGGCGGAATGCATCCCCCCGCGCTTCGTAGTCACGAAACTGATCGAAACTGGCGCAAGCGGGCGAAAACAGCACCACATCGCCCGGGCGAACGAATTCGAGCACGCGGCGCACTGCTTCGTACAGCATTTCGCAACGTTCCACCGGCATCAGCGGTTCGAGAATGGATGCGAATAGCGGCCCGGCCTCGCCAATCGTGTAGGCGCGGGCGACATTGCCGAAATACTCTGCGCATTCGCCCAGGTCTTCTCCCTTGGGCAAGCCGCCCAAAATCCAATGCACCCGGGGTTCGGGGTTCGGCGGATAGGCGGCGAGAGCTGGTGCGGTCGATGCCGGATTGGTGGCCTTGCTGTCGTTGATGAACAGCACACCGTTGGCCTCCGCAATCCGTTCCATCCGGTGCGGAAGCCCACGAAAGCTGGCCAGCGCTGCGCGCCATTGCGCTTCGCCCACGCCCACCGCTTCGGTCAGCGCGACAGCGATGGCGGCGTTTTGCAAATTGTGCGGCCCTTGCAACGATGGCCATTCCTGCTGCAACGGCGCCAAGGCAGCAAGATCGATCGGACGTGCCATGCCATCGGGCCGCCGCGCCCGCTCCACCGCGTAGATTGCGCGGGTCGGTTCGTCATCGCAACCGAACGCCGCCTCATGCGTGGGCGCCTGCATGGCGAAGAGCCGCGCTTTCGATGCGACATAGGCGTCGAACCCGTCATACCGGTCGAGATGATCGGGGGTGATATTGGTCAGCGCCGCGGCATCGCAATCCAGCGAATAGGTCAGATCGATCTGATAACTCGACAGTTCGAGCACATAGACCCCGCCTTCCGGCAAAGGTTCCTGACCGAGGATCGGCAAGCCGATGTTACCGCCCATCCGCGCGGGTAGACCCGCGCTTTCCACGATGTGATGCACCAGTGCCGTGGTGGTCGACTTGCCGTTGGTGCCGGTGATCCCGATCACCTTGTGGCGCGGCAGCGAAGGCCGGGCCAGCGCGAACAATTCGATATCGCCGATCACCGGAACCCCTGCCGCCGACGCTTTGGCAGCAATGGGGTGGGTGTTGAGCGGCACGCCCGGAGACACCACCACCCCATCAAATCCCGTCAAATCGATCGCCAGCGGATCAGCCAGTTCCGCCCTGCCCGCCAGTGCGGCGCGCGGTTCTTCCTGTCGGTCCCAGGCGACGACATGCGCACCGCTGGCCAGCAGTGTTTCAACCGTCGCCATCCCCGATCGTGCCAGACCCAGAACGGCATACCGTTTGCCGGAGAAGATGGGGGAAGTGATCACCTGAGTTTCAGCGTGGCAAGGCCCAGCAATGCAAGTACAATCGACACAATCCAGAAACGGATGACAACGGTCGATTCCGCCCAGCCGAGTTGTTCAAAATGATGATGGATCGGGGCCATACGGAACACCCGTTTGCCCGTCCGTTTGAAGAAGAACACCTGAATGATCACTGAAGCGGCTTCGAGCACGAACAGGCCGCCGACAATCGCCAACACGATTTCGTGGTGCGATGCCACCGCAATCGCCCCCAGCGCGCCGCCCAGTGCAAGACTGCCGGTATCGCCCATAAACACGGCGGCGGGTGGTGCGTTGAACCACAGGAACGCCAGCCCTGCACCCATGATTGCCGCGCAGTAAATCGCCAGTTCGCCTGCCCCCGGAACATGCGGAATGCCGAGATAGGCCGAGTAATCGACACGGCCGACCAGATAGCAGATCAGGGCAAAGGTACCGGCCGCAATGACCACGGGCATCGTGGCGAGACCATCGAGCCCATCCGTCAGATTGACGGCATTGCCCGCACCCACAATCACGAAAGCGGCAAACACGTAGTAAAGCGGCCCGAGCGGAATGGAGAACCCCGACACGAACGGAACATAGAGATTGGTGTTGATCTGGCTGACGATAATCCACGCCGCAATGCCCGCCACCACGAATTCGGCCAGCAACCGCACGCGGCCCGGCACCCCTTTGTGATGCGATTTGCGAACCTTGTCATAATCGTCGAGAAAGCCGATCAGGCCGAAACCCACCGTTACCGCCATGCAGGCCCAGACGAACGGGCTGTAGACATCCATCCACAGCACCATCGCCAGCAACAGCGAAATCAGGATCATCAGGCCTCCCATCGTGGGCGTGCCACGCTTGGCCAGATGCGACTGCGGCCCATCCTCACGGATAGGCTGCCCTTTGCCCTGGCGCACGCGCAACATGTTGATGAAGCGTGGACCGATCACGAGACCGATAATCAACGCTGTGATCAGCGTCGCCCCGGCGCGAAAGGTCTGGTACCGCACAAGATTGGCAGGTCCTTCAAAATCAAGCCATTGTGCGATCAGATATAGCATCAGCCCTCCTTGCCGGAGAAATGCGCGACGAGCCCGGCCAGCCCGACGGAATTGGATCCCTTGACGAGAATGGCATCGCCATCTTCCAGGCCAAAACCGGAAAGAACAGCAACAGCTTCCTCTGTATTTGCGCAATGGGCGAAGCCGATCGGCTTGCCAAGCGTGCCGGTAACGCCTTTCCCCAGTTCCCGCGCAAGCGCGTCCATTTCGGGGCCGACCAGCAAGGCGAATTCGGCACCCGAAGCGGCCAGAGGTTCCGCCAGCGCGGCATGGAATGCCGGGGTAAAATCGCCCAGTTCCTTCATCGCGCCCAGCACCGCAATGCGCCGGCGCGCCGGTGTCTCGCCCAATTGCTTCAGCGTGGCGCGCATCGATGCGGGATTGGCATTGTAGCTTTCATCGATCAGCAAGGCCGAGGCGCCATTGCCCAGCGCGATCTGATGGCGCGCACCGCGCCCGGCAAGACCCGGCATTTCCGCAAGAGAAAGGCCCGCCGCCCCCAGATCACCGCCTGCCGCACGCACGGCGGCCATCACGGCCAGCGAATTGGTGATCCAGTGTTCGCCCGCAGCCGCCACGGTGTAGCAGATGCGCGTATCGCCCATGTCCGCCGTCACCAGCGATCCGCCGTTGCTGGCTGGCACGCTGTCCAGCAACCGCACGTCAGCATGCGCCGCAGCGCCAAATGAAATGACTTTCGCACCGCATGCCAGCGCGGCATCGCGCAGCCGTTCGAAATGCGCACTGTCCGCCGGAATGATCGCCGTCCCCCCGGGCAGCAGGCCGGCGAACACTTCCGCCTTGGCATCCGCAATAGCCTCTTCACTGCCGAGGCTCTCGATATGGGCCGGTGCGATTGTGGTGATCACCGCGACATGCGGGCGCACTTGCGCCGTCAGCGCCGCGATCTCGCCGGAATGGTTCATACCCATTTCGAAAATGCCATAACTGGCGTTCTCCGGGCACCGTGCCAGGCTGAGCGGCACGCCGACATGGTTGTTGTAGCTTTTGACCGAACGATGCGCCGATCCCCGGCTGGACCGATCCAGCGCCGCGAAAATGGCCTCTTTCACGCCCGTCTTACCGACAGAACCCGTGACGCCGATGGCCTTTCCCTGCATCCGTTCACGCGATGCCCTGGCCAAGGCTTCCAGCGCACGGTTCGTATCTTTCACCAGTATGTGGGGTTGCGGAATGGGCCGGTCGACAACAGCCGCACTGGCCCCGTTGGCGAAGGCAGCATCGAGAAAACGATGGCCGTCCATCGTTTCGCCTTTCAGTGCAAAGAACAAATCGCCTTCGCGCACATCGCGTGAATCGATTTCCACCCCCGAACAGAGAAAATCGCCGCTGGCGACACCGCCCGTTGCACGGGCAATGGCCGCCGCATCCCAAAGAGCGCGGGGGGCGCTGTCTTCGACGATATCGGGCCATACCAAAATCGCGCGGTGGGCATTCATTGTGTTTCTCCCATGGGAACGCCTGCGCATTCTCTCGCTACTTTAACATCATCGAATGGCAGCACACGGGTCGCCTCTCCACGCCCCACGATCTGCCCCTGCTCATGCCCCTTGCCCGCAACGAGGACGATGTCCCCCTCGCGCGCTTCGGCAATGGCGATGGCGATAGCCTCCCGCCGGTCGGGCACTTCCCGCGCCCCACTGGCGCCTTCCAGCACCATGGCGCGGATCACCGCCGGATCTTCACCACGCGGATTGTCGTCCGTGACAATCACAAGATCGGACCCTTTCATGGCCGCCACACCCATCGGCGCCCGCTTGCCCGTGTCGCGATCGCCACCGGCGCCGAACACGGTAATCAGCCGTCCGCTGGTGTGCGGCCGCAAGGCCGCAATGGCGGCTTCCAGCGCATCGGGCGTATGGGCATAGTCGATATAGACCGGCGCCCCGCGCGGTGTGATCGCCGCACGTTCAAGGCGCCCAGGCACAGGCTGCAAACGGGAAAGCGCGTCGAACGTGCGCGCACCGTCCCCGCCCGTTGCCAGCACAAGCCCTGCGGAAACCAGCGCATTGGCGGCCTGATAGGCACCGATCAACGGCAACATGACCGTCAGCCGGGTGCCTTCGTAGGCAATCTCCAGCTTCTGGCCCAGATGCCCGGGTTCACGGGCGAGCAGGCCGATCCCAGAAGCCTGCTCACCCACGGTGAGCACGCGCAACCCCCGTCTGCGCGCGTGCTCGACAGCCTGTCCGGCCCAATGTCCATCCGGGGCCGACATATCGCCGATGGCGACAACAGCAGACCCCTGTTCGGCGACAACATCGTCAAACAGGCGCATCTTTGCCGCGAAATAGGCGTCCATCGTGCCGTGATAATCGAGATGATCGCGGCTGAGATTGGTGAACGCGCCCGCCGCGACACGTGGCCCTTCGTTGCGAAACTGCGCAAGCCCGTGGCTGGAGGCTTCGTAGGCGACATGGCTCACACCTTCGCGCGCCAGCCCGCTGAGGTTGGACAGAAAGGTCACAATATCCGGCGTGGTCAGCCCGGTCGAAACGGAACCGTCCGCCGTGGTCACGCCAAGGGTGCCGATCGATGCGGAACGATGCCCTGCCATGCGCCATATCTGGCGGGTCATTTCCACGGTCGAAGTCTTGCCATTGGTCCCCGTCACCGCGACGATCTGGTCGGGAAACGGCGCGAAGAACGGCGCGGCCAGACGCGCAAAGGCGCGGCGCGGTTCGGCATCGGCGATATGGTCCGCACCCTCGACCACGGCTTCGGGCCGGGCGACCACGGCAATCGCACCTGCCGCGATGGCTGCGGGAATGAAATCCTCCCCATTGACCGTGGCGCCCTGAAACGCGCCAAAAACCGTGCCCGGGGCAACCTTGCGATGATCGATGGCGAAGCCGGTGACCGTGTCGTCTCCGCAGCGGGAAACGCCGTATCCACACGACGCTGCCAGCTCGCCCAGTTTCATTGCTTGCCGCCCTTCACCAGCGGCAGGACATCGGTGAGATCAACATCGCGGGTTTCATCCGGCATGACACCCAGCAATGGACCCACGCGGGGAACGACCTTGCCGACAATCGGCGCGGCATTCCATGCGGCGGTACGCTGGAATGAACTTGCGGCCGTGCCTTGCGGTTCATCCAGCATGGCCACGATCACATAACGCGGGCGATCCATCGGGAATGCCGCAGCGAAGGTGGAAATCAGCGAGGTGCGGCGATACCCGCCTGCACCCGGCTTTTCCGCCGAACCGGTCTTGCCCCCGATACGGAAACCCGGTGCATCCGCCTTGCGCCCGGTGCCGTAGGAAACGATCATCCGCAGCAACTGGTTCATCTTGGCGCTGGTCGATGCCTTGAACACCCGCCGACCGCGCGGTGCGTGGCCCGGTTCGATCTTGTGCAGTGTCGCCGGGCGCCAGATCCCGCCATTGACCATCGCGGCATAGGCAGACGCCAGATGCAGCGGGGTAACGGCAATACCATGGCCATAACTGACCGTCATCGTGCGCAAACGCGGCCATTCACCCTTGGGCCAGATCGGAAAACCGCGTGCCGGCAGTTCGATATAGGGTCGTTCGTTCATCCCCAGATCGGACATCGTACGTTTCAGCGCCTTGCCGCCCAACTGGTCGGCGATCTGGGCCGTAACGATGTTTGACGAGTGGATCAGGGCTTCCGGGACATTGATACTGGCACCAATGGTATGGCTATCGCGAATACGAAAACCGCCGATTTCGATGGGGCGGTTGGCCTGATACCGCCGGGACAGGTCCGTCACGACCCCTGCATCGATCGCGGCCGCCACCGTCAACGGTTTGAATGTCGAACCCAGTTCGTAAACCTGGTTGGTCACCCGGTTGAACATGTTCTTCGCGCCCGCGCCGTCGATCTTGTTCGGGTCGAAGGCCGGCAGCGATGCCAGTGCCAGAACCTCACCCGTATCCACATCCAGAATAATGCCGGCCGCGCCCACCGCGTTCGTGGCGAGCATGCCCTTCTGCAATTCGTCTTCCAGCGCACCCTGCACGCGCGTGTCGATCGACAGCACCGCAGCTTGCCCGCGGTGGGCGGGATCGCTCAACTGCTTGTCGAGCACTTCTTCCATGCCCACTTTGCCGTGGCCGTCCGCGCTGACATAGCCCAGCACGTGCGACGCCATGGAACCCTGCGGATAGAACCGCTCTGTTTCCTGCGGAATTTCCAGCGCGATTTCGCCAATCGCCTGGACCCGGTTGGCCTCTTCCGGCAAAAGACGGCGGCGCAAGTAGCCGGGACGGCCCGTGGCCAGGCGCGCGGCCAGCGTCTTGACATCCATATCCGGGAAAATACGCACCAGTTCGCGGGCGACTTCCTCCGGCGTCTTGATCAATGGCGATCCGCCATCATCCAGCGCTTCCGGATTGAACCACAGCGCATAGGCCGGAAACGCACGGGCCAGCGGAACCCCGTTGCGATCCGCAATTTCACCGCGTGGCGGCAGCAGGGCCTCGCTCAACGAACGGTTGGTCGGCGCTTCCTGGAAAAGCCCGAGATAAATGATCCGCACAACGGCAGCGAGCGCCACGAGCGCAAAAACAGCGACAACCCACAGCACCCGCAACCGGGCGGTGAGCAGGGAGCGCTGGCGCACGTTGACGAGCGTGACGCGTCCGGATGTAATCGCAGTTCTGGCGCTCAGCGCCGTCATTCGGCGACTTCCGCTCCGGCGGAGATGACAATCCGCGCCGCACCGCGCGTCAGCCGCCCGGAAAGCGTTTCGCGATGCGCCGCATGGCGTTCGCTCTCTTCATCCACTTCAGCGGCGAAAGCCTTGCCGGTCAACGGCGAAACCATGGCGGGGAATGCCTCTCCGCCATCGTCCTGCACATCGGCGCTGGCCACACGGATGGGATCGGGTGCACCGATCGCAGGCGGCGTGCCGAGGCTGGCCAACTGACGCTCATTTTCGAGGAACTGGTCGGCGCGGGGCGCCCGATAACCGAATTCCACTGTATTCCAGTTGGCGAGCTGGTGCTGGCTGGCCCGGGTCTCGAACTCCGTTTCCAGCAGCAATTTCTCGCGCTCGAGCGACACGATACGGCGTTCGGCCAGACGCACCTGGCTCTTCACCGAATTGACCTGAAACGTCAGACCGACAAACAGGGCGATGCAGACGGTCAGGACAACAGCCCAGCCAATGGAACGCATACGGGCGGAAGGAAGCATTACGCGGCCTCCTTTCGGGCAGGTGTGGCTGTGCGTAGCGCGGCCCGCAAAGTGGCCGAACGCGCGCGCGGATTACGGGCGGTTTCCGCATCCGAAGGACGGATAGCCTTGCTGACGCGGGCAAACACGGGTTCCGCCGCATCATTGGCAGCGGGCAAATGACGCGAACCACGCCCCACCGAACCGGACGCCTCACGCAGATAGCGCTTCACAATCCGGTCCTCGAGGCTGTGAAAGCTGACCACAGCCAGCCGACCGCCTTCGCACAGCAGCACTTCGGCGGCATGCAAGGCGCTGTTCAGTTCATCCAGTTCCGCGTTCACATGGATGCGGATCGCCTGAAAACTGCGCGTCGCGGGATCTTTCGGCGCACCGGGCCGATAACCGAGCGCCTTGCGCACCACGCGGGCGAGTTCGCCCGTGGTGGTCAGCGGGCGCGCGGCAACGATGGCACGGGCCACACGGCGCGACTGCCGCTCTTCCCCAAGCTGGAACAGCACGTCTGCGATATTTTCCTCGGGCGCGTTGTTCACGAAATCGGCTGCACTTTCCCCTTCCTGGCTCATCCGCATGTCCAGCGGTCCATCCGTGGAAAAAGCGAAGCCGCGCTCCGCCTGGTCAAGCTGCATTGAAGAAACACCGATATCCATCACAACCCCGTCGACTCGGGCGACTCCCGCGTCGGAAAGGGAAGACACCATTTCGGAGAAACGACGCGGATGGAGAATGAGCCGCGGAGGATTTTCCACTGTTTCCGGCCAGGTACGCCCCGCAGCGATGGCATCGGGATCGCGATCGAAGGCATGCACGGTCGCGCCGGCATCCAGCAGGGCCCGGGTATAGCCCCCGGCCCCGAAGGTGGCATCGACGATCACATCACCCGGCCGGGGTGCCAGCGCGGCGATCACTTCATCGAGGAGCACGGGGATATGCGGCGCGTTCATGCCTTTTTCCCCTTGGCAAGCGCCTCAGCCTCAAGCATTTTGCATGCCGCCTGTGCGCCTTCCCACCCTTCGCCCATGGCGTAGAGTTCCTTGGGATTCCACAAAGTGAAGAAGCTCCCGGCGCCCTGAAAATACACGCCCTGATCGAGACGCCCCAGTTCCACCAGATAATCCGGCATGATGAACCGGCCGCTTTCATCGAAGGGCACTTCGATGAACTGGTACAGCTGCGAGGCACGCAGATCACGGTCGAATTCGCGATTGAGGCGAAGCGCACGCTCTTCTTCCCGGTCGAGCTGGGCTTCCAGTTCGTTGCGCCGCGACAGGCCAAATCCGGTCAGGCAGTTCCAACGCTCATGCTTGACGAGGCAGAGCACGCGGCCGTCGCTGGATTCCTTGACCGATTTGCGGAAAGCCGGCGGCAGGACAAAACGGCCCTTCTCGCCACGCAGCGAGAAGCCCTGACCGCTATATCCAGAAGGCTGCACCGCCGCCACTTCGCCGTGTCCCCCCAAATCGTGGGTTAATCCCTGCATCAGACAAGGTCTCCCCCGCACGAACCCTGCAGAAGCAGGGCCGGATCACCCTTCCGAAGATGGAGTGCGGCGTGGAACCATGTCCGATATGCGATCTTCATAACCCGGAGAGACCCGGGAAAAAAGGGAAAAACACGGGAAATTAGGGGATTATATGTTAATATGTTGTTTTTATTTGATTTTTTTACAATCCCGCCTTTCCGAAAACCAGAATGTTTTCATATTGTTCTCGTGGAAAATTGGCTGAATTCTGCGAATCTCTTGAACGACCCACGGATAATGCCCGTGGTGTCCCGTAATTTCCCCGATTTTCAGGATATCCTGGCGAGAGATGCTCAGTTGTCGCGGAAAATGCGCGCGGTCAGTGCGGTCAGCGCCGCTTCACGGGCAGCCCGTCCCGCGTTTTCCCCATCGAGCACGGCTGCATCGGCGAGGATGAGTACCCGCCCTTTGCCAATCGTACATTCAGCCGCCAGCCCTGCGCCATGGAGCGTGCAGGCCCCCGTGCCTTCCCCCTGCGGAAGCAGACGGAAGCGCCCCGGCAGATCGACGGGCAGCGACAGGCCGAACAGAGGCACCGCATGCACCCCCGCAGGCTGGGCATCGTCGAACTGCAAGTCGAGCCCCCAGCGCCGCAAGATCGGCGACAGCAAGACCACGCCATGCGGGCGCCGCGGGTCGCCCAATGCAAAATGCGAATGTTCGGTCAGCATCGGATCGGCAAACAGCAGCAGGCGCCCCCCGCCTCGCACCCAGCGATCAAGGGCGACATTCTCTGCGGGCGCCAGAGCACGCGGCTGGGCAAGCACAAGATACGAAATCTTGTCCAAAGGAACGGGCTGGCTGGCGCCCCCGATCACGTCCAACGGCCGCAAGGTATAATCGCGTTCCAGCAAGGTCCGCACCCAGTGCGTATGCCCGTCTAGCACCAGCAAGGCGTTCAGATCCTCCGCCTCGCCCCAGTAGATCGGCAACGTCGAGAACAGCCCCAGCACAGGCTTGTCGCGCGGTTCGCGCATCGCCCATGCCGCCGCCGCAAGAACGACGAGCACCAGTACGAGCAGCAGGGCGGCGAGATTACGGCTTCGGCGCGCCATTGGCGCGTTTCTTTCCATTCGTATCGTCAGTCTTGGCCGATGGAACCACGCCTGCATCGGCAAGTGGATCGCTGGTGCTCACCGAGGAGGATTTGCTGGAAACACCGCTCGCCGCCTCTGGCACGGTGGTGGCTTCGGTTTCCTTGGCCCGATCCATCACGATATTGGCGAGACCGATCATCATCAGCATCGCGGCAAGACCTGCGACACCGATCTGAAGACGAAAAATCGCCTCAGCCCGCGTACCGCCCAGCGGTACGGGCAGCTCTTCCTGCTCGCCCGCGCCGTCCGGCTGCGGAATGATGGAAATGTCCGCCATAATGTGCGGAAGCTACCGCAAGGGCGCTACCAGTCAATCCTTCAGCCAGTCGAACACCGGAAGGTTTTTAGCCTCCAGCCATTCGCGATTGTAGAGCGATGAAAGATAACGGAATCCCGTGTCAGCCAAAATTGTCGCAACGCGCGGCTTTTCCCGCCCCTCGGCCACCAGTTGCCGCCCCAACGCCACGGCACCCGCAACATTGATGCCCGAAGACAGCCCCAGACACAGCCCTTCTTCCTTCAGCAGGCGGCGGACCCATTCCAGCCCTTCCTCATCCGAAATGCGAAACTGCGTGTCGATCGGCGCGCCTTCGAGATTGGCGGTAATCCGGCCCTGCCCGATCCCTTCCGCGACCGAGCTGCCTTCCGCCTTCAGTTCGCCATGGGCGTAGTAATTGTAGAGCGCGGCGCCAAATGGATCGGTCAGCGCAATCGTGATGTTCTCGTCAAAGGCTTTCAACCCCATGCCGACCCCGGCAATCGTGCCGCCGGTACCGGCCGCACAGGTAAACCCGTCAATGCGCCCGTCCAGTTGTTCCCACAATTCCGGGGCGGTGGATTCGATATGCGCCTTGCGATTGGCGGTATTGTCGAACTGGTTGGCCCAGACGGCGCCTGCGGTTTCTTCCGCCAGCCGCCGCGATGTGTGCACGAAGTGGCCAGGATTGGAATAAGGCGCCGCCGGCACCAGCACCAGTTCGGCACCCAGCGCCCGCAGCGTATCCATCTTCTCGCGCGATTGCGTTTCCGGCATGACGATCACGGTCTTGTAACCGAGCGCATTGCCGACCAGCGCCAGCCCGATCCCGGTATTGCCCGCCGTGCCTTCGACAATCGTGCCGCCCGGCTTCAGGTCGCCCCGGCGTTCCGCGTCCCGCACGATCCACAGCGCCGCCCGGTCTTTCACCGAGGCGCCGGGATTGGCGTATTCGCATTTGCCGTAAATCTCGCAACCCGCGGCCTCGCTCGGCCCCTTGAGCAGGGCCAGCGGGGTGTTGCCAATCAGTTCGAGCGTGTTCGGGCGGAGAAGCGGTGCAGTCATGTCGACAGAGTTAGAGCTTCAGGCCACCTTCCGCAACGGTTGTGCGTGAGGCAGCCCGAACAATGCCTCAGTCTTCGGGTGCAATCGTGACGCGCAAGCCATCGAGCGCATCATTCAGCGCCACCTGGCAGGACAGCCGCGAGGTGTCGTTGCGGTGATCGGAACTGTCGAGCAGATCGTTCTCGTCTTCGCTCATCGGCGGCAGCGCGTCGGCAAAGGCGGGATCGACGAACACATGGCAGGTCGCGCAGCTGCAACAGCCGCCGCACAGGGCCAGCAGTTCATCAAAACCATTGTCCCGGATCGCTTCCATCACGGAAACGCCGTTATCGGCTTCAACGGTGCGTTCTTCGCCATCACGATTTACGACGATCAATTTAGGCATGTATTCCGATTCCCTCGAAACAGTTCGACCTGTCGGCCCTATCGCGCGCGTGCTAGGGCCTGCCGTTGCATTTGACAAGTCGGAGGAGCCATGGGGCTCAATACGAAGAGATTGCGCGCGGGGATAGATTTCGTGGCCAGCCACGAACCGGCCTTTGCCACGGCGCTGGAAAAGGCAGGCTATCCCGAACCGCGCATCCGCGCCCGCGGATACCAGACCCTGCTGCGCACGATTGTGGGCCAGCAGGTCAGCGTGGCCGCCGCCGCGTCGGTCTGGAACCGGCTGGAGGAACGGTTCAGCCCCGATCTGCCCCCGGCCCTTCTCCTCGAAGCCGATTTCCACACCTTGCGCGCCTGCGGCCTGTCACGCCAGAAGCAATCCTATGCGCGGTCGCTGTGCGAACTGGTGGTGGGCGGCGCGCTCAATCTGGAAAACCTGCCGGACGATGATGAGGCAGCCATTGCCGAACTGATCCGAATCAAGGGCATTGGCCGCTGGTCGGCGGAAATCTATCTGCTGTTTGCCGAAGGGCGCGCCGATGTCTGGCCTGCGGGCGATCTGGCCGTGCAGGCGGGATTACACAAGATCCTCGGGCTGGGCGGGCGCCCCGATGAAAAGGAAACCCGGCGACTGGGTGAACAATGGCGCCCCCATCGCGGTGCGGTCGCCATTTTCACCTGGCATTGCTACAACAATCCGGCGCTCTAGTGACCCGAATCTGCAGTTCGCAGCATTGTGTGGCAGGCGCTGAGCGAATTTCAAATCCACCACACTAGTGCCCTCTATGCCGCTGCGCCCGCCGTGGCCCGCAACGGCATATCCAAACACGGTTACCCGGCCAGGGCGTCCATGGTTTTCGCCATAGTCACATCGCGCTGCGACAGGCCGCCCGCATCATGCGTGGTCAGGGTCACCTGCACCCGGTTGTAGACATTGAACCATTCGGGATGATGGTCCTGCACCTCCGCCTGCAGAGCCGCACGGGCCATGAAGCCGAATGCTTCGCTGAAATCCTTGAATGTAAATGTTCTTTCGATAGCAAGCCCATCCGCGCGCAAGCGCCATTCGGGCAGGGCCGCCAGCGCGTCTTCGCGTTCTTCCCGGGTCAATTGTGTTACCGACATCGTGCTCTCCTTGGCAGGGTGCCGGCTTTCCCCTATCCCGCGCCTCTATGCAAGCCTCCCTGCCCCGCTGGACAGACACGCCCTCTCTTGCCGTGACGGACCTTGCCTGTCGCCGGGGGACAGGCTGCTGTTTCGCGGCGTCGGCTTCACGCTTGCACCCGGTGATGCGCTGCATCTGGCCGGGGCCAACGGGATCGGGAAATCCAGCCTCATCCGTATTCTCACGGGATTGATGCAGCCCTTTGCAGGCACGGTGGCGCGGCAGGGGACGATCGCTCTGCTGGACGAACGGTCCGCGCTGGACCCGCACCTTCCGCTTGGCAGGGCGCTGGCCTTTTGGGCGGGGGTGGACGGCGCAGACAGTGCCCAAGGCACACAGGCGGCAGAGCTGCTGGGTCTTGCCCAATTGCTGGATGTGCCGGTGCGCTATCTTTCCACGGGCCAGAAGAAGCGTGCCGCCCTGGCCCGGATGATCGGGCAGCAAGCGCCGCTGTGGCTGCTGGACGAACCCCTGAACGGGCTGGACAAGGACGCCGTGGGGCTGGTCGAAACGCTGGTGCAGGACCATTGCCGCGCAGGCGGGATCGCGGTCATCGCCTCGCACCAGCCGTTTGTTCTGGCGAATATGGAGCGGTTCGAACTGGAAAGGCATATCCCGTAATGGGCAGCCTTGGCCGTATTTTCCTGCGCGACTGCGCGCTGTTGATCCCCGGCGGACGGCGTGGCGGCAGCCTCTTGCCGCTGCTGTTCTTTCTGGCTGTGGCGATGCTCTATCCCTTTGCGGTCGGACCCGATGCCCCCTGCTGGCCCGGACAGGCGGTGGGGTGATCTGGGTTGCCGCGCTGCTGGCGGCTATCCTCCCGCTCGACCGGCTGGTCGCGCCTGATCTGGAACGCGGATTCTTCGATCAATGGGCGCTGCGCGGGATTGCCGAAGAAGCGATTATGGCCATGCGCGTCCTTGCCCATTGGCTGAGCTTCGGCCCGCCACTGATGATCGCCACCCTGCCAGCGGCGGCGCTGCTCGGGATCGACGGCCCCACACTGCGCATGGTGGAACTGGGGTTGCTGGCGGGCACACCGGGCCTTGCCGCGATTGGCATATTGATCGCGGCGCTCACCGCATCGCTGCGATCGGGGGCCGCGCTGGCGGGATTGCTGCTGATCCCGCTGGCCGTGCCGATCCTGATTTTCGGCGCGGGCAGCCTGTCCAGCGGCGGGGAAAGCGGCCTTGCGCTTACCGCCGCGATCAGTCTGCTGCTGGTGGCAATCACGCCATTCGCGGCGGGCGCGGCCATTCGCGCCGCGCGGGAATAGCGGCAGCCATTAATACGGCGGCTTGTGCAGACCCTTGGGGCTGAGCGTGAAAATCTCGCAACCCGTTTCGGTAATGCCGATCGAATGTTCGAACTGGGCTGACAGCGACTTGTCCCGCGTGACCGCGGTCCACCCGTCGTTCAGCAGTTTCACCCCGGCCTTGCCAAGGTTGATCATCGGTTCGATCGTGAAGAACATTCCGGGTTTGAGCACCGGGCCGGTGCCCGCGCGGGCAGCATGGATCACTTCGGGCGCATCGTGGAACAAGCGCCCCAGCCCATGCCCGCAGAATTCGCGCACCACACCATAACGATACTGTTCGGCATGGGCCTGAATGGCCGCACCGATATCGCCCAGCCGCGCGCCGGGCTTCGCCTGATCGATCCCGATCATCAGGCATTCGTGCGTCACATCGACCAGACGCCGCGCTTTCAGCGATACATCGCCGACCAGATACATGCGGCTGGAATCGCCGTGCCACCCATCCAGCAGCGGGGTCACATCGATATTGACGATATCGCCGTCTTTCAGCGTTTTGTCGGACGGGATGCCGTGGCAGACGACATGGTTGATCGACAGGCAGGAACTGTGTTCGTAACCGCGATAGCCCAGCGTGGCAGGCACCGCGCCGCCATCCAGCGTCATTTGCCGTACGATATCGTCGAGATAGCCAGTCGTCACACCCGGCTGCACCAGCGGGGCCAGCGCGTCGAGGATTTCTGCGGCCAGCCGGCCCGCCTTGCGCATCGCTTCAAAAGCTTCGGGGCCATGCAATTTGATCGTGCCGTCGCGCAGCACAGTGTCGTCGGCCGTAATGGTCTGATACTCGGTCATGCTGGCCATGTAGCGTCTGCAGGCCCAAATTGCGAGTGGTCAACGACCGATTGCAAAGCTGCCTTTGTATTCGGGCTTCACTGTCGCAAGGATTGCGGGGGTTACCGGCAGGGTAATTTCATAGCTGCCTTCGGCATAGGGACCGGCGGCATAAGGCCCGATCAGGAAACCGATCCGATCGAACGCCTTGCGCCCGGCCGAGCCGAGAATCACCTGCGTTTCCTTCAGCCCGATGCAGGCGGTCATCCAGTCATCCTGATTGCGCACCACCTTTTCTTCCCGGCGTTTTGACCGTTCGCGATCCAATGCATCGCACAAGGCGGGCTGCACGGCTTTTTCCAGTGCGGGGGCGGAACTGAACAGCGACAGCGCCTCGCGCCGGACATTGGCCTTCTTGTCCCACAACAGGCCGCCGTAACCGGTATTGCCATGGGCACCGCCGGTATAGGCGTAGACTTCCATAGACAGGCTGAGCCAGTCGGGCAGATCGGTGACCACGGCCCATTCGGTGACCTGATCATATGGGCGGAATGGGAATCCTTCCTGTGCCGCTTCCTTGCGGAATTGGGCGGTATCGTTGATCAGATCGCCGCGCGATTTTTCGAGTTCCGTATCCAGTTCGGCCTTCAATGCCGGAATTTGCGCCGCAGCAGCAGGGTAGCTGAAGCGGAATGTATAATCGTCCGTCTTCTCCTCCACCTCGCGCGCTTGCGCGGGCTTTGCGCTCGGTGCGGGCGCAGCCTGCTCCGCCACGGTGTCGGTCTTGTCCGCCGCTTTCCCCGTATGCGGTGTAGGTTCGCCTTTTTCGGGCGTGCACGCCGTCAGGATCAGGGCCAACAGGCCGGTGGCGACAACGGGCAGGCGGCCATGCGGATTCTTCTCGCGCATATGATCTCCGTGGGGCATGAGTAGCGTATATGACGGACAAACACGCGCTGATCCAGCCCGATCGCGGGCAGAAATCGATCCCTATCCATCTCGTATCGAAGGACAGTTTCGCCGACTGGGCCAAAGGGTTGACCAATGCGCAACGTGCGGCGCTGGAAGGACAAAAGTTTACCGGCGGCGGTTACGAAGTGGGAATCGTGCCCGATGGGGAAAACTGGTTCGCGGTGGGCGGTGTGGCCAACCCTGCCAGCCTGTCGAGCTGGTGTCTGGCCAAACTGGCCGAAACGCTTCCGGCGGGAACTTACGCATTGGCACAGGGCGATCCGGGCAAGGCGCTGCTCGGCTGGCAGACCGCGCAATACCGTTTCACACGCTACCGGCAGGATAGCGAACAGACCGGACCGCGTATCCTCTTGACGCAGGATGCCAAGGGGATCGATGCCGCACTGGCCGAAGCCGCAGCGATCGGCAAAGTCCGCGATCTCGTCAACACGCCAGCCGAAGACATGGGCCCCGCCGATCTCGAAGCCGCCGCCGAAGCACTGGCCAAGGAACATCGCGCCGATTGCCACGTGGTGCGTGGGGATGTGCTCCAGCGCGACTACCCCATGGTCCACGCGGTCGGTCGGGCGGCAAGCAGGCACCACGCCCCGCGCCTGATCGAACTGATCTGGGGCGATCCCAAAGCCCCCCGCGTGGCCATCGTGGGCAAGGGCGTATCTTTCGATTCGGGCGGGCTGGATATCAAACCGGCCTCTGCCATGCTGCTGATGAAAAAGGATATGGGCGGTGCAGCCCATGCCCTCGCGCTGGCTGGCCTGATCATGGGCGCCGCGCTCAACGTGCGCCTGCACCTGCTGGTGCCAACGGTGGAAAATGCCATCGCGGGCAATGCCTTCCGGCCGGGGGATGTCCTGCGGTCGCGGCAGGGGTTAACCGTGGAGATTGGCAATACCGATGCCGAAGGACGCCTGATCCTTGCCGATGCGCTGACCCGGGCGAGCGAGGAAAAACCCGATCTGATTATCGATTTCGCCACGCTGACAGGGGCTGCCCGGGTGGCGCTGGGGCCAGACCTTCCCGCCCTGTTTGCCCGCCGCGATGAAACCGCCGACGCGGTGATCACTGCCGGCCGTGCGCATGATGACGAAGTGTGGCGCCTGCCCCTGCACGATGCCTATGCCGAATGGCTGAAATCGGACATCGCCGATACCAACAACAACCACACCAACGGCTTTGCCGGTGCTTCGGTGGCGGGCCTGTTTCTGGACAAATTTGTGGGCGATGGCATCGATTGGATACACTTCGACACTTATGCCTGGCGGCCCGTGGCCAAACCCGGACGGCCCAAGGGCGGTGAAGCACTGGGCTTGCGTGCGGTATGGCACATGCTGCAGGCGCGATACGGATAACTTGATCGAGGAACCATGCGCGGCTAAGCGGCCCCACTTTCTGCCGAGGTACAACGAGTCTTGACCGAACCGACCATCCCCACCGGCCAGCTGACCCTGTCCGGCCCGAGTGAGAAGCTCGATGCCGCGCATTGGCCAGTGCGCGGGGACCTTGCGCATATCCGCCTCGCGGGGCGCTGCTTTGTACCGCATTATGCCGTGCCTGTACCGCATGATACACTGCAGGATACCGCCCTGCATGCCGCAGCGCGGCAGGATGCGGACGTGATCGCACAACTGGCGGCGGGCACGGTTTTCAACGTGCTGGACATCGCCGGTCAATGGGCCTGGGGCCAGGTGGGCGAAGACGGACTGGTTGGCTACGTCGCCCTGACGCAACTGGAAAAGAAATGAGCATCACGGTTTTCATCGATGGCGCCGCTGGCACCACGGGGCTGGAAATTGCCGAACGGCTGGCCGGGCGGGCGGAAATCGAACTGCTCATCCTCGATGATGACCGGCGCAAGGATGCCGGTGCCCGGCGCGATGCCTTCCACGCCGCAGACTTTGCCGTGCTGTGCCTGCCCGACGATGCCGCGCGCGAAGCGGTGGCGCTGGCCGAAGGGTCCAAAGTGCGCATTATCGATGCCTCCACCGCGCATCGGGTCGCCCCTGGCTGGGTCTATGGCTTTCCCGAAGTCGTCGGACACGACATGGTCACGCGGGCGCAGCGCATCAGCAATCCGGGCTGTTATTCGACCGGCTTTATCGCGCTGGTTGCGCCGCTGGTCCGTGCAGGTCTGCTGCCGGCTGACTGGCCTTATACCTGCAACGCCGTGTCAGGCTATTCGGGCGGTGGCAAGGGCCTGATCGAACGGTTTGAAGACGATACCGACATTGCCTGGCGCGGTTACGCGTTGCAACTGGGACACAAGCATGTCCCGGAAATGCAGACGCGCTGCGGCCTGGCGATCGCGCCGGTATTCACCCCTGCGGTCATCCCCGCGCACCGGGGCATGGTTGTGGAAGTGCCGCTGCCGCTGTCGGCGATGGACGGTGCGGGCACCCCTGCGGCGATGCACGAATGGCTGGCCAATTTCTACGCCAGCAGCCCCGTCGTGCACATGGGCGAAGCGCCCGCAGATGGCGAAATGCTGCTGCGGAAATCGCGCGAACCGAGTGATCGGCTGGACCTGCATGTCTTCGCCTCCCCGGACGGCAGCCAGGCGCGCTTGATCGCCGTGCTCGACAATCTCGGCAAAGGCGCAAGCGGGGCGGCGGTGCAATCGCTGAACCTGATGGCCGGGCTTCCCGAAACGGCGGGTCTGCGACTCTGACCGCAATCGGATCGGCCCGACAGCCGCCAATGCCTAATATTTAGGCATCCATGTGATCAATATTTATGCAGCGTTTGCGGCAAGAGCACAGTGTCACCGCAATGATGCACAGCCCTGTTACCGGGAAACGCTGATTCCAGCCTTTTCGCGCGGCACGCAATGGCCTAATTCACCCATGAGCCACTTGGCATGATTCTTGATAAGGATTGGCCGAGACAGTTTGACATCCCGGTCTCGCGCCTTGCGTGGCCGGCTAGATGTGTGAGGTTACAGGACACGTGAAGAAGATCGAAGCCATCATCAAGCCGTTCAAGCTCGACGAGGTGAAGGAGGCGCTGCACGAAGCTGGCGTATCAGGCATCACCGTCACGGAAGCGAAAGGTTTCGGCCGCCAGAAGGGCCATACCGAACTCTATCGCGGCGCCGAATATGTCGTCGATTTCCTGCCCAAGGTGAAACTCGAAGTCGTGGTCAGCGATGAAACCGCGGAAAAGGTCGTGGAAGCGATCGCCGCTGCGGCGCAGACCGGGCGGATCGGCGACGGCAAGATCTTTGTCAGCCCCGTGGAAGTCGCGGTGCGCATCCGCACCGGCGAACGGGATAACGACGCCATCTAATCCGGAATTCCAATATCCGGGCCGCCTCCGCCGAAAGGCCGGCCCCTCAGTTCAATCGGCACATTAAGGGAAATACTAAAATGGCCAGTGCAAAGGACGTCCTCAAGCGGATCAAGGACGAGGAAATCGAATGGGTTGACCTGCGCTTCACCGACCCCAAGGGCAAGTGGCAGCACCTGACGATGGTTTCCTCGATCCTCACCGAGGATGAACTGGAAGAAGGGCTGATGTTTGACGGCTCGTCGATCGCCGGCTGGAAGACGATCAACGAATCCGACATGATCCTCAAGCCGGATCTGGACGCCGTTTACATCGACCCGTTCAGCGCCACACCGATGATGATCCTCGTCTGCGATATCGTCGAACCGTCGACCGGCGAACTCTACGCCCGCGATCCCCGCTCCACCGCGAAGCGCGCCGAAGCCTTCGTCAAGGCCAGCGGCATCGGCGACACCGTCTATGTCGGCCCCGAAGCCGAATTCTTCATGTTTGACGATGTCCGTTTCTATGACGGTTACAACGGCAACGGCTATGTGATCGACGACATCGAACTGCCGACCAACAGCAACAAGGAATACGAAGAAGGCAACCTGGCGCACCGTCCGCGCGCCAAGGGTGGCTACTTCCCCGTTGCCCCGGTTGACAGCGCTGTCGACATTCGTGGCGAAATGGTCACCACCATGCTAGAAATGGGCCTGCCCTGCGACAAGCATCACCACGAAGTGGCCTCGGCACAGCACGAACTGGGCCTGACGTTCGGCACGCTGGTCACCACTGCTGACCGCATGCAGATCTACAAGTATGTCGTGCACATGGTCGCCCAGGCCTATGGCAAGACCGCCACGTTCATGCCGAAGCCGATCATGAAGGATAACGGTTCGGGCATGCACACGCACTTCTCGATCTGGGATGGCGGCAAGCCGCTGTTCGCCGGTAACGGCTATGCTGGTCTGTCCGACATGTGCCTGTACTTCATCGGCGGCGTGATCAAGCACGCCAAGTCGCTGAACGCCTTCACCAACCCCACCACCAACAGCTACAAGCGCCTGGTTCCGGGTTACGAAGCACCGGTTCTGCTGGCCTATTCGGCCCGCAACCGTTCGGCTTCCTGCCGTATCCCTTACGGCACGGGCGAAAAGGCGAAGCGCGTGGAATTCCGTTTCCCCGACGCGATGGCCAACCCCTACCTGTGCTACGCAGCGCTGCTGATGGCCGGTCTCGACGGGATCAAGAACAAGATTCACCCGGGCGAAGCCATGGACAAGAACCTTTACGATCTGCCGCCGGCCGAACTGGCCGAAGTGCCGACCGTCTGCGGTTCGCTGCGTGAAGCGCTGGAATCGCTGAATGCCGATTACGAATACCTGCTGGAAGGCGGCGTGTTCACCAAGGACCAGATCGATTCCTACGTCGAAATCAAGTGGGAAGAAGTGATGCGCTTCGAAACCACGCCGAGCCCGGTCGAATTCGACATGTACTACAGCTGGTAATCAGCCGATCTCGCGATCAACAGGGGGCGTCCGGGAAACCGGGCGCCCTTTTTGATGCAGGGCCTGCCCCCTCCTCGCAATCGTCAATTGCCGCGCGCATCCGCTTCCTTTACCCAGCCTGCATGAACGATTTTGCAGCGGTTTACGAACAGGGACATGTCCGCGAACTGTCGCGTGAAGAACTGCTGACCTACGCCGGGATCGGCTTTACCTGGCTGCACATCGAAAGTGCCGATCCGAACCTCCATTCACTGGGCGACGTCGCCTTGCCCGAAATCGTTGCGGGTGCACTGACCGCCGCAGAAACCCGTCCGCGCTGCGATGCGGTCGATCATGGCGCCATTCTCAACTTGCGGGGCACCGCGCTGGAAAAGACCGAAGACACCGATTGGCTGGTATCGATCCGCCTTTGGGTCCAGCGCGGCCGCGTGATTTCCTTCAGCCGCATGACTCTGGGCGCATTCCCCAAAGTGCGCGCCGCCTTTTTGCGGGGGGAACTCGCCGATCCGGGCGATCTCGTCTCGCTGCTCGCGCGGGAAATCAGCCTCGAACTCGATCCGCATGTGGCCGCCCTCAGCGACGAGCTGGACGATTGCGAAAGCGCGCTGGAAACGGAAAACATCTACGGCCTGCGGCGCACCGTTGCACAGGTCCGCTCTGCCGCGATCTCGTTCCGGCGCTTCGTTGCCCCGGATCGCGATGCGCTGGATGCGCTGACATCGCTCAACTTTCCTTGGCTCGCCGCCGAAGACGTGCTGCACATCCGGGAAGCGACCGACCGGTTCGCGCGCATGGCGGAAGAACTGGAAGCGGTGCGCGAACGGGCGGCGCTGATTCACGAACAATTGACCGACCTGCGCACCGAACTGGTCGACCAGCGATCGCTCTACATTGCGATTGTCGCCTTTATCTTCCTGCCGCTGACCTTCATCACCGGCCTGCTGGGCATGAATGTGGAGGGTATTCCGTTCGCCCATCATCCGTGGGCTTTCTGGGGTGTCGTCGCGTTTTGCGCCCTTGTCGGGCTGGTCGTACTCGGCTGGTTCGGCATGCGTCATTGGCTGAAACGCTGAACCTGCAAGAAAGCATTTTCCTACAGCCCGGTTCGTTCATTATCTGTTCGCCTCCTTTTTCGAATCATCGGAGGCCAGCCCGTGCAACGCCCAATGCCGCGCAAAATGCTTTTCGACGCTATTCGCCGCCTTCTCGGCCGCGCTTTCCAGCAGCGCGAAGTCACCGCCATCGATGCGGCGATCGATGCGATGCAGGCAGGCGACACGCCTGCGGAACCCGATCGCCCGCGCACGGTGAGCCCACGCGGCATAGTCCTGATCCAGCGCTTTGAAGGCTGCGCACGCTTGCGCGCCGACGGCATGGTGGAGGCCTACCCCGATCCCGGAACCGGCGGTTCACCGTGGACGATCGGCTGGGGTGCAACCGGGCCGGAGATCGGCCCCGGCACCGTATGGAGCCGCAGCCGCTGCGATGCCCGACTGGCAGAGGACATCGCCCGTTTTGCATCAGAGGTCGATCGGGCACTGGGCGACAGTCCAACCAGCCAGAACCAGTTCGACGCCCTGGTATCGTTCCATTACAACACCGGCGCCATCCACCGCGCGACATTGACCCGCAAGCATTGTGCGGGCGATTGCGCCGGGGCGGCGGACGAATTCGCGCGCTGGAACCGCGCAGGCGGCCGGGTTCTGTCCGGTCTGGTCAAGCGCCGCGCCGCCGAAGCCGCCCTCTATCGGCAAATCTGACGCCATACCGGCACGCGGACCAACCTGTACCAGCCGCCCCTATCAGTAGTCGTGGCTGGCCTTGATCAACACGCTTTCGCGCCCGACAGTCGAGATCGAGCCCAGCAGCGATAGCCAGCTTGTCACCCGGAACTCGACCTGTGTGGCGCTGTATCCCCGGCCGTCGGTGATGATTTCGGCATAGACGCGCTTGCCGAAATTCTTGCCTGCCGCAATCGCGGTGCCCTGATCGCGCGCGGGATCGGCCGCGACGATACGCAGGCGATCCAGCCCGATGGCAGAGCGCAGCTTGTTGATCGGGTCCATACCGCCGCCGCCACGCAACGAGGCCAACGCCGCGCCCAGTTGCAGGGCATCGGTGGCGCTGAGATCGCTGACCGATCCGCCAAACAGCATGCGGGCCAGCAATTCTTCCTCGGGCAAGGCCGGGATGGAGGTGAACGCGATTTCCGGCTGGCTGGCGCTGCCTTTCACGGTCACGCGGACGGAAAGGCTATCCACTTTCGATTCCGCAAGGATATCCAAGCGTGGATCGATCGGCACGCCAGCATCGAAGGCGATCCGGCCACGGGTCAGATCGAACTGGGTTCCGGCAAATTCATAAGTGCCGCGTTCCAGATCCGCCCGGCCCCCGATACGCGGATCGCTGGTCGTGCCGCGCAAGGAGATATTCGCGCTCCATTCGCTGTCGAGGCCCATGCCGCGCACGAACAACTGGCTGCCACCCTGCGCATCGATCAGGAACCGCCAGGGGCCAGACCGGCGCGCACGCGGCGCAGCATCCATCGGCAAGTTGATCTCACGCGTGGGGATGTTGGGCAATTCCGCCGCAACCGCCGCCGCAGAGCCGAGTTTCCAATTGGCCTTGCGAATGCGCAGACGCCCGGCAATCGTCCCCCCTTGCCCGTCGGAAACGATCCGCAAGGGGCCGGTTACCGAAGCGGACATATCCTTGCGATTGAGGACCAGCGCATCCTCCGCCGCGATCCGGATATCCATTTGGGGGCCGCCCTGATCGAGCCCGCCGATGTCGATCATGCCACTGCCGCTGACTTTCCCGCCATTGCGGGCCGTTCCGGCGAAGCTGGTCAATTGCAGGCGTGAACCCGAAAATGTGCCACGCGCGCGGATATTGCGGACATCGGTCCCGGTGAGCGAACTGCGGAATTGCAACGCATCTCCGGCGAGCGAGCCGCGCACATTGGGATCGGCCAGACTGCCGGTGACATCGGCCGCCACATCCAGCGGGCCGGTCAGGTCAAAGCCGTCGATCGCCGCAAGCCGCCACAGCGCATCGGCAGGCCCATCATACCGCAATTGCGCGAACAGCGCGCCGCGGTTGAGCCGTTCCATCAACCCGCCCATGCGCGGCAACCCGCTGATCCGGGCCTGTATCCGCCCGCGCCGTGCGCCCCCTTCGTGGACAGCGGCACGCGCCTGCAATTCGCGTTCGGACAGGTCGGCAACCAGAAACAGGTCGATCGGGCGCGATGTCAGGACCAGCCCCGACCGAGTCAGGCCCTTGATTTGCAACTGTGCCTGCCCCGTCGGCGGGGCACCATCGCGGCCCAGATAATTGACCACGCCCGACACACGCCCGCCAAGGCTCATATCCGTCAGCGCGATATCGACCACGGACAGCGACATATTGGCAAACTGCAGCTTGAGATCGGTCGGGCCCTTTCCGCCGAACCGACCTTCTGCAATCGCGATCCCATCGCCATAGGAAATCTGCGTCGGCGCCAGTTTCCACCCGCCCTTGTCGCTGGTCAGAACGGCCCGCCGCGGCATGGAAATCTGCCGGTCGGCAAATTCACCCTGTCCCAGCAACGTGATCCGGTCAGATGCGGTGGTGCCCTGCAATTGCAAGCTGAAACGACCGCCCCTGCGCCCGGTCAGCGAAGCATTGAAGGTGCCCTTTCCGTTGACGATCGCGGCCTTTGCCGCAACGCGGCCGATAAACAGCTGTCCGTAACTGATGCCCTGCGCGAAGACCGAACCATTGGCCTGCATGGTCTTGCCACCCACCACGCCGGTCGCCTCGATCCGCGCGGAACGGATTGTCAGCGGGGTCGTGCCCGCGAACCGCGCATTGCGCGCCGCCACCTTGATATCGAAGCCCTGACCGCCGCCGCGCGGGGCAAGCGCGATCGTACCATCCATCCCGCCGCCCGAAAGCGCCAGATTGCCGGAAGCACCGCCGTCAACCAGCGTCAGCGTGCCGGTGACAGAGGTTTGCGAAACATCCATCCGCGCGATCTCGATCCGCGTCGGCCCACCGCTGCGCATGAACAGGTTCAATCGGCCATCGAAAGGCCCGAGCATCGATTGCCCCTTGGTATCGATACCGAAACCGTCCACAATCGGGGCCAGCGCCACATGCACATCCTTCAACCCGGCTGCGGGCAGAGGATCGGCGAATACCAGTTCAGCACGCGGCCCATCACCCGCCACCGAAGCGCTAACCGTGAACGGACCGTAGTCCGCATGACGGCCCGCCCCCACGACCTTGGTCTGGCCATTGGCCACGCTGCCATCGAGCCGCATCTGGAGCTTGGCCGCGTCCAGCGCGACTTTCTCGAACAGCAGCGGGCGATTGCTGCCCATGGTCACACCGCCACGGAAACGGATGTTGCCGCCCGTCACCGTCAACAGCGTGTCATTGTTCACACGCGGCATGGCGCCCGCAAAATTGGCCTGCAGCGTCCAAACGCCGCTTTGCGTCAATTTGCCGATAATTTTCGCATGGCCATTCAGCGTACCGAGATTTTCCAGCGTAATCCCGCTGGCATCGACCGGACCGGCAATGGCGTAACCACCGCTCGCGATATTGCCGCGCAAGTTGAAGAGCGCCTTGAGGCCGGGGAACGCGATCCGCAAATCGTTCGATTGCAGATCATTGCCTGTCAGCGACAGACGGCCGGTGGCACGCCCGTTGACCAGCCGGGGATCAACGCTGCCGTTGCCTGTTTCGATGCGCCCGACTGTCAGGTTGAGCGGCAGATGCCAGCTCTTGCCATCGTATTGCAGCACCCCTTCCTGCTTCACATTTGCCAGACGCGTGCCCGCATCGATCCGGTCGACCAGCACCGTGTGCGGGATGGTGAGATCACCGAACGGACCATCGAGATCGACAGTGAAGCGCGCGCCCTCCACCTTCATGCTCTTGCCGAACACATCGCCACGGGTCAGGCGGCCGGCGATCTTCACGCCTTTGGCGAGATTGTTGGTGAGATCGAGCGCCCCTTTGGCATTGGCATCGATCGCATGGCCCTGCACCCGGATCGCGCCATTGACCACGCTGTCCGCAAATGTCCCCGATGCGCCCAGCGAAACCGCTTCGCCCAACACGTCCTTCGGCGTTCCCGCGATCAGGTCGCCCGGGAATACCTGACCAAGGATGCCATATTGGCCTTTTTCGTTCGTCAGACGGAACGCGGCCAGCCGTTTTGCATCATGTTCGGCAAGGAAGGCCCCCTTCCACTTGGTCCAGGTGCCATCCCCCACCACGCGCAGGCGCAAATCCTTTTTCGCGCCGGCCATTTCCGCCAGAAGGCCGCCCGCCGGCGCCCGATAGTCGAGATCGATATCGAACCGGTCGCGCTGCGGGAAGGAATCGAGCAAGGCATTGAAGCGGTCGCCACCGCCCAACTGGCCATCGACCCGCAAATAGGCTCGCCGTTTCTGGCTCAGCGCCTTGGCCGACAGGTCGACCCGGCGTTTCTTGCCCAGCACGGCTTCGGAAACGGTGAAGTTCTCCAGCCGGAACTTGTCCACCCGGATATCGAAATCAGGCAGCCACGGCTCGTTCGGATCGCCCGGATTGAGTTCTGGCACGCGCAACAGGGTGCCGCGCTTGGCCGTGAGTTCACGAATATCGAGCCCGCTGAAGAACCAGTTGTAGGGCCGCCAGTTCAGTTCGGTGACGGGTATCGTCACGAACGCACCCTTGGGGTCCGACAGGGTGACATTGCGCAGGGTTGCCCTGCTGTAGAGCGAACCTTCTATACGCCCGATCTTGATCCGCATGCCATTGGACGGTTCCAGCGCGGCAATCCTGTCGGCAACGAAGCGGTGGCCGATCGGCGTGTTCAGAATAATCAGCGAAAGCAGGATCGCGCCCAGCAACAGCGCCACGATCCGCGTCGACCAGTATACCAGACGCGACCGGCGCCGGGGCGACGGCGTTGCCACCGGTTCGGTGCTGCCCTCGGTAACCGCCTCGCTCATCAGAATGCCTGCCCCAGTCCGACATAGACGGCGACAGGGGGATCGCCCGGCCGGCGGTTGATCGGCGTCGCCACATCGACACGGATCGGCCCGAACCCGGTGTTGTATCGCACGCCGATCCCGGCACCGAACTGCAGATCATGGAAACCGGGCATCGAAGCCCGGCTCACCGCGCCGGCATCGATAAACGGCACGACCGACAGCGCGCCATCGAAGAACCCGGTCTTCACCCGGGCTTCCAGCGAGAATTCGACCAGCGAGCGCCCACCGATCGGATCGTTTTCCGCATTGCGCGGGCTGACACCCTGATAGCTGTAGCCGCGCACCGAGCCCCCACCACCGGCGTAGAGACGGCGCGACAACGCGATATCGTCGACCGGGGCCCCCATGATCGTGCCGACCCGCGTGCGCCCCGCGATCACGACTTTCTCCCCAACCGGGAAATAGCCGCTGGCATCGATCTGGGCGCGAAGATAGCGGGACTTGTTGCCCCCCTGCACCGAAATTTCAGGCGATACCCGCGCATTGACCCGGAACCCTTTGCGCGGGTCGAGGAGATTGTCACTGGTATCGATCCCAACCCCCAGCGGCAGCGCGCCGATGAAATAGGTCAGGCGCTGATCCGAAGAGTTCGGGGATTTTTCGTTCGTACCAAGGATTTCGAAGCCAACGCTCCAGGTGAAGGGCTTCTGGAACAGCAGGGTGCTGACCTGTTCGTAAGTGCCCGTCACCGCAGCCGTGCGCGCGTCATAGGCGTCGCGCTTGAGATTGTTGACATAGGCGTCCAGCGTCAGAATGCGATCGCGCCCGTTGAAGTTGTTCCGCCGGACAGTCACGCCCGCCAGCTGTTCGCGCGTGCCGATCACGCCGCGCACGCGCAAGGCCCCTTCGGGCGGGAAGAAATTGCGATGTTCCCAGCTTGCTTCCGCGCGGAAACCCTCGCCCGTGCCATAGCCCAGCGCGCCGCTGATCGTGCGCAAGGGGGCCTTGGTCAGTTCGATATCCATATCGACCGTGCCCGGCTCGGTCGCCGTCGGCGGCCGGGTGGCGCGCGGCGTAATCGTGACACTGGAGACCAGCCCCGTGGCCACAATCGCGCGCCGCAAATCCATCTCGTCGCTACGCTTGTAGGTATCACCCGGATCGAACCGCGCGATCTTCTGCAGATGGCGGCTGGACAGGAATTTCGGCGCCTTGCTGACAATCGCGCCGAACCGGTACTTGCCGCCATGCGTGACGGGCAGTGTGAGATCGCCCTGTTCCCGGTCGTGATCGATCAGGAGATCGGGTTCGCCGATCTTGGCAAAGGGATAGCCGGTTTCCCCCAGCGCCGTATCGAGATCGAAATTCTCTTCGACGATCTTGTCGGCCAGAACGGGGTCGCCCGGCCATATCTCAAAGGCCTTGCGCAGTTGTTCGGCATCGGGCGCCTCCAGCAGATCGCCGAGCGTGATTACACCAAACTTGAACTGTTCACCCGGAATGATGTCGAAGCGCACATGCGGTTTCTTGTCGGTCTTATCCTCGTCCCCGCCGGTAACGGATCGCATGACCTGCCCGTCATAGTAGCCGTAAACGCGCAGCAGATCGTTGAGCAGCGTTTCATCTTCACGCGCGCGGGCCGCGATCTGGGCCAGATTGTCGTCATCATCGGCCAGCGTTTCGATATTCGACAGGCTTTCGAAACGGTTCACGAATTTCTTGCGCATCGGAAATTCGGCTTCGTCGCGCGGGAACACCAGCAGCAGTTCGGAAGACAGACGTTCTTCCAGCCCACGGCGCACGCGGCTGAACGGCTCGAACGCTTCCGCCGCCATCTGGGCTTCGGGCTCGGGCGAAAGGGGCTCAGGCACCGCGAGCTGGATTTCATCGGGCCAGGGCAAGGTTATTTCGGGCATTTCTGCCAGCGGCGCTTCGGCATCGAGTGCAGACGATTCCTGCGCAACGGCCGTGGGATTTGCAGTTTGCGAGGCCCAGGCTTCCGGGTTCGCAACCGCGCTGTCAGGAATGAGGTCTTCCAGTCGCGGCTGCGCCGTGCCCTGCGCCTGTGCGGTGACAGGCAGGAGCGAAAGGGCCGCGAGCGAGGCCCAGCCTACCCGGAAATCAGGCGCCGGACATATCCCGGACCTGGTATTGATCCTGCCCACCGGGAACACCATCCTTGCCGCTGCCGTCGACAGCAGCAGCCACTTCACGGCGCGACGCAGCCGTGGCGGCGATAAGACGGCCTTGCTCATCCGTTTCAAAACGTTCCCATCCACTGACGGCGAGCCGTTCCAACGGGCGATACCGAATCTTGTATTGCATCCGTGCGGAACCATCGACCCAGTAACCGAGATAGACATAAGGCAGCCCGACTTCCACGGCCCGCCGGATGTGGTCAAGGATGATAAAATTACCAAGTCCGGTTCGAGCCTCATGGTCCGGGTCATAAAAACTGTATATCATAGACAACCCGTCACTTTGCCTGTCGGTCAGACAGGCACCGATCAGGCGCCCGGGCTCCCTCCCGTCAGAAGGCTCCCTGTATTCGATGACATGACTTGTCACCGGGGTGTGCTCCACCATGTCCGCGAAATCGACTTCGTCCATCGAAGCCATCCCGCCGCCAGGGTGGCGCGCCCCAAGATAACGCTGGAGAAGCTCAAACTGTTCCGACGTCGCCCACGGGCGGCATTCGCTGATCACCAGATCCGCATTGTTGCGCAAGGTGCGGCGCTGCGTGGAGGATGGCCGGAATTCGTCTGCAACCACCCGCACGGAGACGCAGGCCTGACAATCCCCGCAACTCGGACGATAGGCCACCGTCTGGCTGCGGCGAAAGCCGATCCGGCTCAACGCATCGTTCAACGCATCGGCATTCCCGCCACGCAATTCGGTGAAAACCTTGCGCTCGTTCCGGCCCGGCAGATAGGGGCACGGCGCGGGGCTCGTCACGTAAAACCGGGGAAAACGAATGGGAGCCGTCACGTGACTGGCGAAGTCCTTGTTCCTGTGCTGCCACACTTGGCCGAAGTAGCGTTATGCACACCCCGCCCAAATGTTGAAAGTTCTTTAACCACGATTTCCGGTGAACCGAGGCTGAGCAGCGCAGGCCCGTCCCGTAACGAGACGAAACGGGACGCGATCATTGCATCAATCGAGCTCCACCTGACTGATCGTGTAACCCTTTGCCCGCAATGCATTAATCAGCGCATCCAACTGCGCGCGATCCCGCGCCTCGCATTCGATATCCGTGACCAGCCCCTTGGCGGGAAGATTGGTGAAAATACGCTGGTGCGAGATTTCCAGGATATTGACGTTGTGCGTGTTGAATTCATGCATGACGCGATAGAGCGAACCCGGCCGATCCTGCAGGAAAATGCGCAACCGGGCCAGCCGCCCCTGCCGCGCCAGATCGCGCAGCAACACATTGGCCAGCAAACGGGTATCGATATTCCCGCCGCACAGCACGATGCCGACATTCTTGCCCGCAAAAAGCTCGCGATTGTTCATCACGGCAGCCAGTCCTGCGGCGCCCGCCCCTTCAACCACGGTCTTTTCGATCTGGAGAAGCAGGGCCAGCGCCGTTTCGATCGACGCTTCATCGACCAGCACGAGATCGTCGAGCAGTTCGCCCAGCACTTTCGAGGTGTAGCTGCCCGGCTCGAACACCGCGATCCCTTCGGCCAGCGTATCGCCGCCACAGGGCAGATTGGTGCCTTTCAGGCGATTGTACATCGACGGGAACAGTTCCGCCTCGACCCCGATCAGGCCGATCCCGGGCTTGAGCGCCCGCGCCGCCACACCCATACCGGTGGCCAGCCCGCCGCCGCCGATGGGGATCGCCAGTATATCGAGTTCGGGCACATCCTCGAGCATTTCGAGCGCCACGGTTCCCTGCCCCGCCGCAACGATCGGATCGTCGAACGGGTGGATGAAGGTCAGTCCCAGTTCCTTTTCCATGGTACGGGCATGGGCATAGGCCTGATCGAAATTCTCGCCTTCCAGCACGACTTTGCCGCCGACGCTTTCGGTCTGCATCACTTTCACATGCGGCGTGGTGCGGGGCATGACGATCGTCACCGGCACGCCCAAGCGGGTGCCGTGGTAGGAAAGCCCTTGCGAATGGTTGCCGGCTGATGCGGCGATCACCCCCCGCCGCCGCTGTTCTTCCGTCAGCAGCGTCAGCGCGTTGAGCGCCCCACGCTCTTTATAAGCGGCGGTAAACTGGTGATTTTCGAACTTCAGCCAAATATTGGCGCCGGTAATGTTCGACAAGGTCTTGCTGTACAAGGTGGGCGTGCGAACAACCGCGCCTTTCAGCCGCTCTGCGGCCGCGCGGATATCGTCGATCGTCAGGCGCGGCAAATCGCCGCCGACCTGTTCCAGAGTTGTGATCTTGTCCATTGCCCGCGCGCCGTAAACGAAAGCGCGCCTTAGGGAAACCTTGATTCACGACCGCCCGCACCGCACCACGGGTAAATCCCTCGGATTGTTCCGTCGTATTGTTCATTTGCTTCACAGGAAAAGACGTTAAACAGCCGGGCATGTCTGACAGCAAACATATCGCCTTTCTGGGCCTCGGCGTCATGGGCGGCCCGATGGCCGGGCATCTCCTGCGTGCGGGCCACACCGTCACCGCCTATAACCGCACACCCGCACGGGCACAGGCCTGGCGTGACCGGTTCGGCAGCGATGGCGCGGCCCATATCGCCGCCACACCGGCAGAAGCCGCACGTGATGCGCAGATCGTCATCAGTTGTGTGGGCAATGACGATGATCTGTCGCAAGTCATGCGCGGGCCTGACGGTGCGCTGGCGACGCTCGCGCCCGGCGGGCTGGTGATCGATCACACCACCGTTTCGGCACGCATCGCCCGCGCGCTGGCACAGGAATGCGCGGATGGCGGCTTGCACTTCGTCGACGCCCCGGTTTCGGGCGGGCAGGCAGGCGCGGAAAACGGCAAGCTGGCGATCATGTGCGGCGGCACACCGGATGCCTATGCCGCGGCAGAAGCGGTCATGGCGGCCTATGCCGCCCGCATGGTGCATATTGGCGGCGCCGGGGCCGGACAGACCGCCAAGATGGTCAACCAGATCTGCATTTCGGGGATCATGGCGGGCCTGTCGGAAGCGGTGCGTTTTGCCGATGCCGCCAATCTCGACATGGACAAGGTGCTCGACGCCATTTCGGGCGGCGCGGCGCAAAGCTGGCAAATGGAAAACCGCTGGAAAACCATGGCCGCCGACGAATTCGACTTCGGCTTCGCCATCGACTGGATGCGCAAGGATCTGGGCTACGCCATCGAGGAGGCGAAGGCGCTGGGCGTGTCGGTCCCGGTGACGGCGCTGGTCGACCAGTTCTATGGCGAAGTGCAGGCACTGGGCGGCGGGCGTCAGGATACCAGCGCGCTAATCCGCCGCCTGCCCAAGGGCCGCCGGTGATGCGGACGCTTGCCTTTGTTGTATGTGCCGCAGGGTCGCTGGCGCTGGCCGCGCCCGCGCAGGCGGATTCGCTGCTGGATAATATCAGCGGCATCACGCTCGACGAAAATGGCCGTCTGATCACATTCACCGGACTGATTTTCGATGAGAACGGCACGATCGCGCAGATCCTGAAAAGCGGCGACAAACGGCCGAAGAAAATCGATTACCGCTATGATGGCGCGGGCCGGTTCATCATGCCCGGCATTGTCGATTCCCATGTGGCGCTGATGCGTATCGGCTATGCGGCCATGACCGGCGGCAAGAACGGGCTGCCCCCGCCCCGCCCCGAAGATCGCGATGTCGCCCTGCAGAAGGCCCAACGCCTTCTTGCCGCGCAAGGGATCACCGCCGTGGCCGACATGGGCACCACGATCGATGACTGGCAGGCCTATCGCCGCGCAGGCGACCAGAACACGCTCTATATCCGCGTCATGGCCTATGCCGGGACAGTGGAGGATATGACCCTGATCGGCGGCCCTGGCCCCACGCCCTGGCTCTATAACGACAAGTTGCGGTTCAACGGGCTGTTCCTGCGCCCCGGCAAAACGGAAGGCGCCACATCGGCGGCGCTTTCGCCCGCCGCCACGCAGTTGCGCAACCTGATGAGCCGGGCGGCGATGGACAATTTCCAGATCGCGGCGGCCACGCCTGATCGCGCCGCCGTGGACGATGTGCTGGACGCGATTGTCGAACTCAAGCCCACCTATCAGGGGGAACGGCGCTGGCGGCTGGAAGGCCTGCGCGCCATCGACACGGTACAGGCTGGCCGCGCGGCGGGCGACAAGGCGCTGATCACCTTCCGCTTCGGCGCGTTGGAACAGGACATGGCAGGCACACCGGCTGACGCGGCACAGGTGCAACCATGGCAAAGCGTGGTGCAGGCGGGTGTCAAACCGGCCTATGCCTCGATCGCCACCAACGCCGTACCCGCACCGTTTGCGGATATGGCGATGGCGATCACGCGGGAAAGCGCATCGGGCACGCCCGCCGCAGACTGGCAACCCACGCAGAAACTGTCGCGCGAAGATGCTCTGGCCGCGTTTACCGCGAATGGCGCCTATGCCGGGTTCGGCGATGGGCGCTTTGGCAAACTGATCAAGGGGCAGCGCGCCGATTTCGTCATGCTGGACCGCGATCCGATGCTGGCCAGCCCGGCGGAGTTGCGCAGCCTGCGCGTGGTCGAAACATGGATCGGCGGCGCCCGGATCTATGTCGCCGGGCAGGAAGAAGCGCAGAAGATATCACAGGAAAAAATGCCCGGCTGGTAAGGGCCAGCCGGCAACCCGATGGCGGATCAGCGGAGAACCGCCCGATCAGGCCTGTTCCGTCGGCGCCCCATCGTTATCGGCCGCCGCTTCTGCTTCAGCCTTCCGCTCGCGCCGTTCGCCGAACCACATGATCAGCATCGCGCTTTCGAACAGCAGCATCAGCGGGATCGCCAGCAGCAATTGCGACACCACATCGGGCGGCGTGATCACCGCCGCGACGATAAAAATCGCCACGATCACGTAACGCCGCGCCCCGGCCAGTTGCGTGCGCGTGACAATCCCAGCGCGATTGAGCAGCAGAAGCAGCACCGGCAGCAGGAAACTGATGCCGAACGCCAGAATGAACTGCATCACCAGATCGAGATAATCGCCGGTACCCGGCAGGGCTTCGAGTTTCAGCCCCCCCGCATTGCCCTGAAAGCCCAGAAACCACGCAAAGGCCGTGGGCATGACAATGTAATAGGCCATCGCCGCCCCCGCGATAAACAGAATCGGGGTGGCGAAGAGGAACGGCAGGAACGCCTTCTTTTCCTTGGCATAGAGGCCGGGGGCGACAAAAGCCCAGAGCTGGTTCGCCAGAATGGGAAAGCTCACGAAGAACGCCGCGAACAGGGCCACCTTGATCTCGACGAAGAAGGCTTCGTAGAGCTTGGTGTAAATCAGGCGCCCCTGCCCCTCGGGGAAGGCCGCCGTCAGCGGACGGACGAGAAATCCGAAAATGTCCTCCGCGAAATAGAGACAGACGCCAAAGGCCACGGCCAGTGCCAGCACACAGCGCATCAACCGGTTGCGCAACTCGATCAGGTGTTCCAGCAGCGGGGCCTGCGTCTCGTCGATGTCTTTGATCTTGAAGGCCATGGTCAGGGCTCGTTACGGCTGACGGGGCCGCCCAGCGGCAATTGCGGTTCCGCCGGTGGCGACACATCACCGGTGGCGACAGCGCCCGGGTCGCCGCCCGCTTCGGCGGCAGGATTACCGTGCGGCGGGGTCGAAAGAGCCGCCTCGGCCGATGCGGCTTCTGCTGATGCCGCCTCGGGATGCGTGGAGGCATCCGGATGGGCCGCCATGATCTGCGCGTTCTGTTCCCGCCATTTCTTTTCCATATCTTCCAGTTCCGCTTCACGGATCATGGTTTCGATACCCGAACGGAAATGGCCGGAAACACGGCGTATCTTGGCAATCCATCGCCCGGCGGTACGCAGGGCCAGTGGCATATCTTTCGGCCCGATGACGACGATTGCCACCACGGCAATCAGGAGCAATTCGGACGCGCCGACATCAAACATGGCGCATTCTCTCGATCAGTTGGACGTCGGCTGATTGTCGGCCGACTTGTTTTCCGTGGTATCGGCGGGCCTGACTTCGGCAGGCGGGGCATCGGACGAAGGCGCTTCGATGCGCGGGGCGACCGGCTTGTCGTCCTCTTCCTTGATCCCTTCCTTGAAGCTTTTGATACCCTTGCCGAAATCGCCCATCATTTCGGAAATCCTGCCGCGCCCGAACAGCACGAGGATAACCAGGGCAACGACAAGAATGTGCCAGACGCTAAGTCCCATGGAAACTCTCTCAATTCGTGTGTTTCAGAATATAGGCGCTTTGGCGGCGCAGCGCCAGTCAGCCCGCTTCATCCGGCGTGGTTTCCAGTCCCGCCTCGGGGTCATCCGGGGGTGGATTTTCCTCTGCCGGGCCGGATTCCGGCGCAGGCGCACTTTCGCCCAGCAAGCCTTCCAGCACGTCTTCCACCGGATCGAGCAAGCCAGCCGCGCGCAATTCGTCGATTCCCGGTAGGTCACGGCGCGATGCCAGCCCGAAATGGGCCAGAAATTCCGCAGTCGTGGCGTAGATAACCGGGCGACCGGGAACCTCGCGGCGGCCCGCCACCCGCACCCAGCCCGCTTCCAGCAAGACGTCCAGCGTGCCCTTTGCCGTCTGCACACCGCGAATCGCTTCCACTTCGGCGCGGCTCACTGGTTCGTGATAGGCGACAATCGCCAGCACTTCCGTTGCCGCACGCGACAGACGGCGGACCTGTTCCCGTTGGCGCCGCAACAGATGCGCAAGGTCTGGCGCCGTCTGAAAATGCCAGCGCTTGCCCCGCTCAACCAGTTCGATGCCGCGCCCCTGATAATGCTGCGCCAGTTCGCGCAGCGCCGCGCGCACATCGGCCCCGCCGAGATGGTTCGACAGAACCTCGATACTCATCGGTTCTTCCGCTGCGAACAGCGTCGCTTCAACCGCGCGCAGCAGTTCATCGGGTTCGCGTTCGTCGCTCATGCCACGATCCGGCGCAGCCGCAGTGGGCCGAACGTCTGTTCCTGCGCGATTTCCGCGCGGCCGGTGCGCGCCAGTTCCAGCGCCGCCAGAAAGCTGGATGCCAGCGCCGAACGCCGCAGGCGCGGATCGGAATGGGTCGGCAGGAAATCTTCCAGCTGCATCCAGTTCAGCGTCATGCCCAGCATGGATGATACGCGGTTGATCGCGCTTTCCAGTGTCATCACCGGCCGTTCGCGCACCATATGCACCACCGGTTTGTTGCGGGCCTGTACCTGCCCATAGGCGCTGACCAGATCGAACCAGTCGCATTGCCACGCATTCTTGCGATCCACCCGCAACCCTTCGGGTGCGCCACGCCGGAACACATCGCGCCCCAGCCGATCCCGTGCCATCAGCCGGGCAGCTGCCTCGCGCATCGCGGAAAGGCGCTGCAAGCGCAGTTGCAGACGCAGGGCCAGTTCTTCGGGGCTGGGGTCTTCCTGTTCTTCCTTCGGCAGAAGCAGGGCCGACTTAAGGTAGGCCAGCCAGGCCGCCATGACGAGATAGTCGGCCGCCAGTTCCAGCCGCAGGGCTTCGGCCTGGTCGATATAGGTCAGGTACTGATCGACCAGCGCGAGAATGGAAATGGTCTTGAGATCGACTTTCTGCCGCCGTGCCAGATCGAGCAGCAGATCCAGCGGTCCTTCCCAGCCATCGAGTTCAAGATAGAGCGCGCCTTCATCGCCCGATCCGGCGACCGGACTGTCCCAATCCTCATTCGAAGGGCCCTGTTCGGGCATTTCGAACAGGAGGCCATCTTCGTTCACGCGTTCGCCCCGGACAGGCCGAGCAGACCGTCACGCCGGGCCAGCAGCCGCGCCTGATCCTCCCCGGCAACCCGACCGCGGATCGATGCCATGGCGCGATCGAGCCGATCCCGGCTGTCCGCGCGCATCGGCGGCAGGCGTTCGGCGATGCCGATCATATCCTCCATGCGCCCCCAGCAATTGAGCGCCAGATCGCAACCCGCAGCCACGGCCCGTTCCGCGCGTTCCGGCACAGTGCCCGACAAGGCTTCCATATCGAGATCATCGCTGAGCAGCAGGCCATCAAAACCGATCCGCTTGCGAATGATTTCCGCGATCACGAATGGCGACTGGGTGGCGGGATTTTCGCTATCCCATGCGGTGTAGACGATATGTGCGGTCATCGCGACGGGGGCACTGGCCAGCGTGCGGAAGGGTGCAATGTCCGATTCAAGGTCTTCCGCACTGGCGGTTACTGTCGGCAAGTGTTTGTGGCTGTCGCACAAGGCCCGGCCGTGCCCCGGGATATGTTTCACAATGCCGACGACACCTGCGCGGGCCAGACCATCCAGCACCGCCCGGCCCAACGCGGCCACACGCTGCGGTTCCTGCCCCAGCGCCCGGTCACCGATCACATCATGCGCGCCGGGTTGCCGCACATCGAGCAAGGGCAGGCAATCGACCGATATGCCGACTTCGGCCAGATCGAGGCCCAGCGCCTCCGCATTGGCGCGCGCGGCTTCGATCGCGCTGGCAGGCGCGATATCGTAAAGCCGGTCGAACACCTCACCCGGGGGGAAAGCCAGCCATTCAGGCGGTTTCATCCGCGCCACCCGGCCGCCTTCCTGATCGATGCAGATAAACAGATCGTCGCGGCCATGCAGGTCCCGCAGCGAATCCGTCAGCGCCCGCACTTGCGCGCGGTTTTCCACGTTCCGCCCGAACAGGATGTAGCCCGCAGGATCGCTTTCGCGGAAGAATGCCCGCTCCTCGGCGGTCAATGCCGGTCCGGCCATACCGAAAATCGCGGGCGTCATAGACGGGAAACTCGCAGCAAAGCGCGGATGTGGCAAGCGTGCGCCACACCGCGCATGTGGATTACGGAAAGACCCGGTACCGGCAGATGGTCGTCAGCGCTTGACCTGACAGGCCGTGCCAGCGGCCTTAAGCCGGGAACACAGCGCCTCCGCCGAAGCGACATCGCCGGTTACCGCCTGAAGCCGGTACACAGTGCCGATATCGGCCGTGCCCTGCACGATCCGGTACTTGTAGCCATGCAACGCCTCGTTCGCGGTGTAGAGCGTGGTCCAGCCCGCCTGCGCCTGTTCCTTGCTGTTATAGGCGCCGACCTGCACCCCAACGCCCGGAACATTGGCCGTATCGTTCGCCCCATCGTTCACCTTGCCGCCAGCCGCATCCGGCTGTTTGGCGGGCACGCTGGGTTTGGCGGCCGGGGCTGTGGCCAGCTTGCTGTCGGTACTGGCCCCTTCGCCCACCTTGAAGCTGGTATCGCCGGTGCCGGCAAATTCCTTGCCGCCGGGATTCTCGGGCCTGGTCTTGTAAGGGGCATCGGGCGCCTCGATCGTGCGGCCATCAGCAACCAGTTCGGCGCTGTCGCCGCGGTTGCCCAGCCACCAGATCAGGCCAACAATCGCAACCAGCGCAGCAAGGCCGATCAGCGCAAAACCGACCAGACGGCCCGTATCGACGCCTTCCTCGACATCCTCTTCGCCGGACTCGAGCCAGGGGAGACGATCGTCTTCGTCGTCCAGCGCGAGCTGTGCGGTGCTGCCCGTTCCGAACGAACCCCCATCACCGTTGCGGCTGAATTCCCCCATTCCGCCCATCCTACAATTCCTCCACTGCCTCCACGCCCAGCAGGGCGAGACCGTTTTTCAACACTTGTCCGATCTGGATAGCAAGGAAAAGCCGCGCACTGGTTAATTCTGGGTCATCTACAACAATATAGCGTTTGTCCGGACGGTCGTTGCCGAGATTCCAGTAGGCATGGAACGCTGCGGCCAGATCGTTGAGGAAGAAGGCAATGCGGTGCGGTTCGCGCGCGGCAGCCGCCGCTTCGACGGTCCGCGGGAATTGCGCGGCCAGCTTGACCAGTTCCAGTTCTTCCGCGCCCAGCCGTTCGACATGATCGGGCGCAGGCGCAAGGCCCTGTTCGGCAGCCTTGCGCAAGGTCGAGGCGATCCGCGCATGGGCATATTGCACGTAGAAGACCGGGTTGTCCTTGCTCGCTTCCACCACTTTGGCGAAATCGAAATCCATCTGCGCCTCGGGTTTGCGGGTCAGCATGGTGAAGCGCACCACGTCCTTGCCCACTTCGCGCACAACATCGGCCAGCGTCACGAAAGTGCCCGCCCGCTTCGACATTTTCACCGGTTCGCCATCGCGCAGCAATTGCACCATCTGCACCAGCTTGACTTCAAACGGCAGCGTCCGCCCCGCGCCTTCGGTCAGCGCGGCGACAGCGGCCTTGATCCGCTTGACCGTGCCGGCGTGGTCCGCGCCCCAGATATCGACCAGCGCGTCGGCGCTTTCCGCCTTCTGGAAGTGATAGGCCAGATCGGCCCCGAAATAAGTCCAGTTGCCGTCGCTTTTCCGGATCGGGCGATCCTGATCATCCCCGAAACGGGTCGAACGGAACAGCGGCAGTTCCACCGGCTCCCAATCGTCAGGCGTCTTGCCCTTGGGGGCTTCGAGAATGCCGTCGTACACCAGATCGTGCGCGCGCAGCCATGCTTCGGCTTCCGCCGGTTTGCCTGCCGCCTGCAGTTCCGCCTCGGATGAAAACACATCGTGCCGGATGCCCAGAAGGGCGAGATCGGCCCGAATCATGTCCATCATCGCGGCAACGGCGCGGGTGCGGAACAGGTCCAGCCATTCGGATTCGGGTGCGGCGGCGTAACGATCCCCGAATTCCTGGGCCAGCGCCTGCCCCACGGGAACCAGATAGTCCCCCGGATAGAGCCCTTCGGGGATTTCCCCCACAGCTTCGCCCAGCGCCTCGCGATAACGGATGTGCACCGAGCGGGCGAGCACCTGCACCTGCGCCCCCGCATCATTGATGTAATATTCGCGCACCACCTTATGGCCCGCATATTCCAGCAGCGTCGCCAGCGCATCGCCCACCACGGCCCCCCGGCAATGCCCCATGTGCATCGGCCCTGTGGGATTGGCAGATACATATTCGACGTTGACCGTGCTGCCACCGCCCGCATCGGAACGGCCATAGTCGGCGCCCAGCGCAGCGATACCGGCAATTTCCCGGCGCCATGCCCCATCGGCCAGCCGCAAGTTGATAAAGCCCGGCCCGGCAATTTCCGCACTGGCGACATCGGGCAGTTCGCCCAGTTTCGCAGTCAGCAATTCCGCCAGCGCGCGCGGATTGGTTTTGGCGGGCTTCGCCAGCACCATGGCCGCGTTGGTGGCAAGATCGCCATGGCTCGCGTCGCGGGGTGGCTCGACGGTGACATTGTCGCGCGGCAAGCCTGCGGGCAGCGCGCCTTCCCGTTCGAGTGCATCCAGCGCCGTGGCGATATGGGCCGCAAAGGCGGCGTAAAGCGTAGTGATATCCGACATGGTCCGCGCGGTTAGCGGGTTTACGCGCGCGGGGAAAGGCTGTCGCTTAACGTGTGACGTTATAGGCCAGTTGATCCTTGGTCAGCTGGAAGCCGATCAGCAGCTCAAAACTGGCGCGGGCGAGCGCGGCTTTCACTTCCGGATCGGTCAGCGGATCGACTGCCGCATCGGCATCGCCCGATTTGCGCCGCTGGGTGATTCGCTTGCGAATGTCTTCCGGCAGCGTCGCTTCAGCGCGATTGACATAGGCCGCAGCCTGCGCCGATGCCTGTGCCCGTTCCTGACCCGGTGCGAAATTCAGCGTTACCGTGCCGACTCGCTTGGACACGATCGAACTGTCACCGCGCACCACCGTGGAAAAATAGGGCAAGGTTACCGAAGCCGGACCCTGCGTATTGTAACGGCGGGCCACCACATCGAATGTTGCAGCGGAATAGACTTCGGCCGATTCATCGTTGCAGGTCACGCGCACATTGGTGATCGCGGCCGTGACATCCATCGATGCGGCCGTGCGATCGGCGGATTTGAACAGCGTCACATCGCCCGTGTAATCGGGAATGCCGACAGCGGGACATACCGTGCGCAGCGCGGTGATCCCGATGCCTTCTTCCACGACAATGTCACCCTTGGACTTGCAACCGGCGAGGGCGGCAGTAGCGCAAAGCGCAAGAGCAAACAGGCGAAAGCGAGCGGTCATGTTCGTTCCTCGTCGAAAGGTCGGGGAGCAGCCCTACGGCCTGTACCGAGAAAGCGCAACGGGTCTGGGGCATTTCACCTGAAGCGCAAGCTTGCTGGAACCGGCCGCAATCCGTAGAGGCACTGGCATGAATGCAACCCCGCCAAACCCAGTGACAAAAGATGGATTGCCGCCGCTGACCGTGCTGGTGGCCGCGCCGCGCGGTTTTTGCGCCGGTGTCGACAGGGCGATCGAGATCGTCGAACGCGCGCTCGAACGCTATGGCGCGCCGGTCTACGTGCGTCATGAAATCGTCCACAACCGCTTTGTCGTCGATGGGCTGAAGGCAAAAGGCGCTGTTTTTGTGGAAGAACTGGACAAGGTGCCCGATGGTGTGCCGGTGGTGTTCAGCGCCCACGGCGTGCCCAAGGCCGTGCCCGCCAATGCCGAAGCACGCGGGCTGGACTATCTCGATGCCACCTGCCCGCTGGTCAGCAAGGTCCACCGTCAGGCGGAACGCCAGGTCGAAGCCGGGCGCCATATCGTGTTTATCGGTCATCGCGGCCATCCCGAAGTCATCGGAACCTTCGGACAGGTACCCGATGGGGCGATGACGCTGGTCGAATCGCTGGACGATGTCGCCACGCTGGCATTCGCCACCGGCACGAAGCTGGCCTTCCTGACACAGACGACGCTTTCGGTGGACGATACCGCCGCCATCGTTGCCGCACTGCGCCAGCGCTATCCCGATATCGTCGGGCCGAAAGCGGAAGATATCTGCTACGCCACGTCCAACCGGCAGGCGGCGGTCAAGGCGATCGCACCCGAATGCGATCTGGTGCTGGTGATCGGCGCGCCGAATTCCTCCAACTCGGTACGGCTGGTCGAAGTCGCGGATCGCAGCGGCACCCCGGCACGGCTGATTGGCCGCGCCAGCGATATCCAGCCCGAATGGCTGGACGGTGTGGGCACGGTCGGGATCACCGCCGGTGCCTCAGCGCCCGAAGTGCTGGTACGCGAAGTCATCGACCGTTTGGGCGAATGGCGCAGCGTGGAAGAGCGCACGCATATCGCCGCCGAGGAACGTATGATTTTCAAGCTGCCCCGCCAGCTTACGGAATGAGGTTCGCACGCTAAATGGCCGTTTACACCCATCTCGGTGCCGAGGAACTCGCCAGCCTTATCCAGGAATACGATGTCGGCACGCTCACCTCTGCCAAGGGCATTGCCGAAGGTGTGTCCAATTCGAACTGGCTGATCGAAACCACGGGCAAGGATGGCACCGGGGCACGTTTCATCCTGACCATGTACGAACGGCGGATCGATCTCAACGAACTGCCTTTCTTTCTTGGGCTGCTCGATCATCTGGCCGCGAAAGGCTGCCCGGTACCGCGCACGATCCATGATCGCGCAAACCGGGCCTATCGCATGCTGGGCGAAAAGGCCGTGGCGCTGATCGAATTTCTGCCGGGGGTATCTGTCGATCATCCCGAACCGGCGCAGGCACGCTCCGTCGGGGCAGCGTTGGCCGGCATCCATCTGGCTTCAGCCGATTTCCCGGCAAGCCGCGCCAACGGCCTCAGCCTGCCAAGCTGGCGCGAACTGGCGGACGACTGCGGGGAAGCCGGCCTTGCCTCGATCAACCCCGAACTGCCTGACCTCGTGCAAGGCGAACTGGCCTTTCTTCAGGCGAACTGGCCCGCAGCCCTGCCGCATGCGGTGATCCATGCCGATCTGTTCCCCGACAATGTCCTGATGCTGGGCGATGCGGTCGGCGGGCTGATCGATTTCTATTTCGCCTGCAACGATATCGCCGCCTACGATCTCGCTGTCACCCATGCCGCATGGTGTTTCGAGGCGGATGGCAGTTTCCGGCCCGCCGTGGCCGCCGCGCTGATCGAAGGCTATTGCGCAGTCCGCCCGCTTTCGCGCGATGAACGCCACGCCCTGCCCGTTCTGGCGCGCGGCGCGGCCATGCGTTTCATGATGACCCGCGCCTATGACTGGCTGCACACGCCGGCGGACGCGCTGGTGACCCGCAAAGACCCGATGGATTTTGCCCGGCGGCTGCGATTCTATGCGGAAAAGGGCGATGCAGCCTTTCCGCTACCGCACGATTGAGGCATGGCAAGCGCATGAAACATGTCGAGATTTTTACCGATGGCGCCTGCAAGGGTAATCCCGGCCCCGGTGGCTGGGGCGCACTGCTGCGCATGGGCAAGCATGAAAAGGAACTATCCGGTTCCGATCCCCATACCACCAACAATCGCATGGAAATGACCGCCGCCATTCGCGCGCTCGACGCCCTGATCGAACCGTGCGAGGTGCTGCTGCATACCGACAGCAAATATGTGATGGACGGGATCACCCGCTGGGTTCACGGCTGGAAACGCAACGGCTGGGTCACCGCCAGCAAGAAGCCGGTACAGAACGCCGAACTGTGGCACGACCTGATCGAGGTTGCCGCCAAGCACAAGATCGAATGGATCTGGGTCAAGGGCCATTCGGGCCACCCGGAAAACGAGCGGGTCGATAAACTGGCCAGTGATGCCGCCATCGCGGCGGCGCAAGGCTAGCCCCAAGGGCGCATATCCGACCTTTCCCGGCCTGAAAACGCCCGGACCAACGGCAACCGGTGCGCATAGCACAGCAAGGCATCCTTGCTATGCCCCCGCACCGGCATGCCGGTCAGAGCACAATCAAGTGGCGTCGACGGTTTCTGCCGCCGGGCCGTTCTTCTTTATGGAATCAATGGCGTTCTGGGCGCTTGCCTTGGAAGCATAGCCTTCCGTCCAGAACATCGTTTCTGCATTGTAGCAGAAGTAAGCAACGTATTCGCCTTTCTTGTTTTTCCGAATCTCGAAACGATGCGCCATAACGACTCTCCACATGGTTGCTGAGCGCGTGGAGACTAGCGCGCCTGCAAGACTTGGCTAGCCGAATCTTGCAGGGCTGTAGAGCGCCGGATCAAGCCTGCGGGTCATATCATCGGACGACAGGTTCAGAAGCAACTGTCCCGCCAGCCGCGCTGCCGCAGGGGCGGTCTGAATGCCAAATCCCCCTTGCCCGGCGAACCAGAAAAAGCCCCTGTTACGCGGATCAAAACCATAGATCGGGAGCCGGTCGGGCGCAAAACTGCGCAAACCGGCCCATTTGTGTTCCAACTGCGCGATGCGCCAGTCCACAGTCTGTTCCAGCCGGTCGATCGCCTGTGCCAGATCGATTTCCTCGGGCGCCGCGTCGCAGGGGGCACTGGGCGTTTCGTCATGCGGGCTGAGCCACAGGCGCCCGCTTTCCGGTTTGAAGTAGAAACTGCCCCCGATGTCGAGCACGACGGGCATATCCGCGCGCGGTTGCGGTTCCGTCCGCAATTGCAGCATCGTGCGCCGGTAGGGCTGAATGCCCAGAGGGCGCACACCCGCCATCCCGGCCACCACATCGGCCCAGGCCCCGGCGGCGTTGACAAGAACCGATGCGGTATATTGGGTGCCGTCAACCAGAGTCAGGCTCCAGCCTGACGCCACCCGTTCCAGCGCGGTCAACCGGCTGCGACAGCGCGGCTGGGCACCCGCAGTCCGCGCACGCGCCAGAAAATGCGCATGCAGGCCCCCAACGTCGATATCCTTGCTGTCAGGTTCATAGATCGCATCGACCCATTCCGCGCGCAAACCGGGTACCGCCTGTTCCATCGCGGCGCGATCCCAGCGTTCCAGCCGGATTCCCAGCGCGGAAAACTCCGCCTCGAACGCATCCAGCAGGCCCCGCTGATCCGCCCGTGCGATGTTGAGCCCACCACGATCATGGAGGAACCCCGCCTCGTTCAGCCAGCCGCCCGATGCGGCTGTCAGCGGCTGGACTTGCGGCCCGCCATAACTTTCCACCCAGAAGGCCGCGGAACGCCCCGTTGCGTGGTAACCGGGCGCATCCTCCATTTCGAGAAGGAGAACGCGGGCATGCGGCGCCACCTCAGCCGTCAGACTGGCTCCGGCCATTCCGGCACCGATCACAGCAATATCGAAATTCGCTGAAATGATAGCCTCGCTTACCCGACGGGTTCCTGTTGCGGCGCGACGCGATCAAGGAAACCATCGATCGCCCGCAGCGCCCGGTCCCTGACCGAATCCGTCTCACGCAGAATCTCATGGCGCGCCTCCGGCCCGAAAAGCAACTCTTCACAATCGGGCAAGCGCCGCACGGCGCGCGCTATCGCGCGCGGATCGACAAGCCGGTCCTTCGCCGTCGCCAGAATCAGGACCGGTATCGTCACCTGTTCCAGCACCCCCGGCCGGGCCAGCGCGCGCGTTGACGCAAAGGCGCGTTCCACCCAACCCCAGCTGCCCGGTCCCATCACCAGTTCGGGCCGATGGGCACGCCACCACAGTTCATCCGCATAACGATCCGGATCGTGAGTCAGCAGGTCGGCGCGGTCAGCGGGCAATTCCCCGGGTTTTTCACTCCACCGCCAGGCAGGACGGCGCGGATCGCCAAGCCGGGTCATGGCCCAGGCGACGCCATGCAACACGGGCACCGGAATCAGGCTCGCGCTTATGCCCAGCATCGGCGCAGAAAGGACTAGCGCATCGGGCGCGACCCGGTGTTCCGCAACCGCGCGCAAGGCAAGATGCCCGCCCATCGAATGCGCGATCAGAATGCATGGTCCGCAACGATCCGCCCTCCATTCCTGCCAGAACGCGGCAAGATCATCGATCCATACCGAGAAATCGGAAACGTGCCCGGTCACCGGATCGGCGCCCAACCGGCCTGATCCGGCCTGCCCGCGCCAGTCCAGCGCTGTCACCTGCCAGCCTTGACCGGCCCAGTAATCCAGCGTTTCCAGATACTTTTCATAGAACTCGCCCCGTCCAGGCAAAAACAGGATCGATCCCCTGCCCACACGGCCCGTGCCCGTCCAATCGATCCGTCGGATCGCGAACCCGTCGGGGGCATGCCACAGGCTTTCGCATGCGCCAGCGGGGATCGTCCGCGTGGTGGCCCGCCCCTGCGCTTGCTGTTCGAGTTCCTGAATAATCAACCTCCTTCGTGGTTACCATTTGGTAAGTCATGTCCGTTATCCCTGTCTCCGGGGCCAAACCGGGGGCTAGAAATGCAAAACGGGTTATTCCACGATTTTCTTCTTGTCGCACTCGCAGCGTTGCTGCTGATCGCGGCCTTTACAGATATCCGGCGCCGTCAGATCGACAACTGGCTTAATGCCATAATCGTGCTGGGCGCGCCGTTGTTCTGGTGGGCCAGCGGGCTCAGCCTGTGGCCCGGTCTGGGCATCCAGATCGGTCTCGCCCTCGGTACTTTCGCTATATTGGCAGGGCTGTTTGCGCTGCGCGTGATGGGCGGCGGCGATGTGAAGCTGCTCTCGGCGCTCGCGCTATGGTTTCCGCCCGCCTCCTTCATGCAAGTGCTTCTGGTCATGGCGCTCGTCGGCGGTGTGCTCACGATCTTCCTGGGCAGCTGGCACGTCATGCGTCGCCAGAAGGACAAACTCACCATTCCTTATGGTGTCGCGATCGCCGTCGGCGGGATCTGGATCTTGGGCATGGAGTACCTCGGGGAACTGCCCGCACAAGCGAGCCTTTTGGGGTGAACCGGATTTTAACCATTTTCGTCCTAACACAAGGGCGTGATGTCCGGACAGGACCGGACATAATCAGGGGGGCCTAACAAGCCATGGACAAGAAAAAGCTGATACTGCTGATTGGGGCGCTGGTCATTGCGATCGGCACAGCACTTGCCGCCCGCAGCATGTTTGCAGGGGCATCCGCACCGCAGGCAACAGCAGCAGCCGCACCGGCGGAACCGCAAGGTCCGAAAGTGCTGGTCGCACAGCGCGCGCTGCCGATCGGCACGATCATCACGGCAGATTCCATCAGTTTCCAGGCCTGGCCCAAGGAAATGGTCGACAACGCCTATTATATCGATGGCGAAACCGACATGGAAAAGCTCCTTGGCACCGTCGTGCGCCACCCCGTCATGGCTGGTGAACCGGTTACGCAGGGTGCGCTTGTCAGCCCCGGTGATCGTGGTTTTCTTGCCGCAGCTCTCGGGCCCGGCATGCGCGCGGTTACCGTTCCGGTTTCGGCCAAGACCGGGGTTGCCGGCTTTGTTTTCCCCGGCGACCGGGTTGACCTTGTCCTGACCCAGTCGGTCAAGGGGCAGGAAGATACGCCCCTGCGCGCATCGGAAACCTTCCTCAGCAACATCCGCGTTCTCGCGACCGACCAGTCCACCGAAAGCGAAATCGTCGACGGCAAGACTGTCGTCCGCGCATTCCGCACGGTCACGCTCGAGGTCACGCCAAAGATCGCGGAAAAGATCGCGGTCGCCCAGACCATTGGCACGATCAGCCTGTCGCTGCGCTCGCTCGCGGATAACGAAGGCGAACTCGAACGTGCCATCGCATCGGGCAATGTCGACGTGCCCGCAGGTGCCTCGAAGGACGAGGAAGAAAAAATCATCCGCACGGCCATGAGCCGGCCTCAGGATCGTTCGACCAGCTTCGTCACAGGCGCCGATGTATCACGTTTCCAGCGCCGCTCGATGCCTGCAGCCAACCCTGCGGCAGGGGCGTCTGCCCCCGCCATGGGTGGGGCACCTGCCGCCATGGTCCCGATGGGCCCGATGGTCCGGGTGACGCGCGGCAAGAATACCGAAGCCGTTCCGGTCGGGAAGAAGTGACGTGACCCTGGACCGCACAGCAAACCAGTTCCCGCGCAGCGCGCAAACAAGGGGCAACCATATGAAACGCCGGCTTACTCTCGCCATCATCGGCGCCGCCTGCACCATTACGCCGATCACGGTGCTGCCCATGGGCGCAGCGCAGGCCCAGTCGGTCAACCGGCCTAACGAGATGGTCGAACTGTCCATCGGCCGTGGGCGGCTGGTGACAGTACCCGGCACGATGGCCGACATCTTCGTCGCCAACGATACGATTGCCGATGTGCAGGTCAAATCGCAACGTCAGCTCTATGTCTTCGGCAAAGCCGGCGGCGAAACGACGGTCTATGCCAGCAACGCCTCCGGTGCGGTGATCTGGTCTGCCAACGTCCGCGTGGGTTCGAACATCGACAGCATCGACCAGATGCTGTCGCTCGCCATGCCCGAGGCCAAGATCGGCGTCGCGACGATGAGCAATAACACGGTGCTTCTGACCGGTACGGTTGCCGCGCCGGAAGACGCCGCCGAGGCCGAACGGCTGGTCAAAGCCTATATGGGCGAAGGCGCCAACGTGATCAGCCGCCTGAAAATGGCAACGCCCCTGCAGGTCAACCTGCGGGTCCGCTTTGCCGAAGTCAGCCGTTCGCTGGTGCGCAATCTTGGCGTCAATCTGGCCAGCGCGGATTCCTCCAGTGGCTTCCAGTTCGGTATCGGACAGGGTCGGCAAGGCTGGCTCCCGCAATACACCCCAAGGGGACCTGTCGGCACCGGTGTGACAGAAGGCGGCGACGGAACATCCGTCATCACCAATATCGCTGGCGGCACCACGATTTCCGGACTCGGCAAATTCCTCGGGCTCGATCTGGTCAGCGCGCTCGATCTCGCGGAAACCAACGGACTGGTGACCACGTTGGCACAGCCCAATCTCACCGCGCTTTCGGGCGAGACAGCGGATTTTCTGGCTGGTGGCGAGTTCCCCATTCCTCTGGCGCAAGGGCTGGGAACAACCAGCATCGAGTACAAGAAGTACGGGATCAGCCTGGCCTATACCCCCACGGTTCTCGCCAATGGCCGTATTTCCATTCGCGTCCGGCCTGAAGTGTCCGAACTCTCATCGCAGGGCGCGGTGATTTTCAACGGCACCCAGGTTCCCGCTCTGACCGTGCGCCGCGCGGAAACGACCGTTGAACTTGGCTCTGGCCAGAGCTTCATGATTGCCGGACTGCTGAACAACAATGCGCAGAACGCGATCCAGAAGGCGCCGGGCGTCGGCGACCTCCCTATTCTGGGCGCGCTGTTCCGTTCCACGGAATTCCGCAAGGGCCAAACCGAGCTGGTGATTGTGGTCACCCCCTATCTGGTCAATCCGGTCAACGACAGGGACATCAAACTGCCGACCGATGGCTTCCGCGCCCCGACGGCATTTGAACAGTTCATGGGCAACATGGAAAGCCGCGGTGTGACCGGCGGCACGCGTCCGCTGCCCACGACAGACCCGGAAACGCCAACCGATCCCACGATCGGATACGCCGACGATGCCTTGCTTGCACCGTCGAAGCCGGATCTTGCCGGCAGTGAAAAATCGCGCGGCAAATCGCGCAAACCGAGCCGTAAAGCGAAAACCGCTGCCACGCCCGGTTTCAGCCTGAACTGAGAAAGGGAATCCGATGTTCGATCGCATGACCAAACCACTGGCCGCCGCCATTCTCCTCGCAATAGGGATGACCGCGGCAGGCTGTTCCAGTTCGAGTGCTGAACGGCGTGGGCTTGAAAGCCTTCACCAGCCGGTCGTGAAGCGTACCAACTATACGCTGGACCTCGCAACCGGCGGCGGCGGACTTTCGGTTCCCGAACAGCGCCGACTGGCGGACTGGTTCGAGACGATGGACCTGCGCTATGGCGATCGCGTTGCGCTGGACGATCCGCTGGGCAGCTATGCCACGCGTGAGGCAATTGGCGAAATCGCTGCAAAGTACGGTATTCTGCTGGCCGATGGCGCGCCTGTGACACCCGGCTATGTGTCGGCTGGCAATGTGCGTGTCGTGCTCACCCGGTCTACGGCCAGCGTTCCCGGCTGCCCCGACTGGTCTGACAATTTCGCCGCCACGCTGGGCAACGAGACCAATTCCAATTTTGGCTGCGCGGTAAACAGCAATCTGGCCGCCATGGTCGCCAATCCCGAAGATCTGGTGCGCGGTTCCTCCAGCAAGGGTGAAACCGTCGTGATGTCGTCAACCAAGGCGATCGACAGCTACCGCGCGAAGCCCGTCACCGGGACCAAGGAACTCAAAGCCAATACAACGTCAGACGCAGGGAATTAAGCCATGAACGCTCCTTGGAAACCCGGCATGGCCGGAAATCGCGATCCCTTCTCCGCGTTCGTGTGCGACGATGCCACACTGGACCAGTTGCGCCCGGTCATCATCGAAATGGGCTGGCAACCGGAAAAGTGCAACAGAGGCGGATTGCGCAATGCCGTGCAATCGCTTTCGGTCAGCGCCAGCCCGGCCATCCTGCTGGTCGACCTTTCGGAATGCGGTGATCCGCTGAACGATATCAACGGACTGGCCGAAGTCTGCGAACCGGGCACCGTGGTGATCGCCATCGGCCAGGTCAACGATGTCCGGCTTTATCGCGACCTGCTGGCCAGCGGTATTCACGATTACCTGCTGAAGCCGTTGAGCGCATCGCAGCTGCGGGATTCGCTTACGCATGCCCAGATGGTGTTTGCCGCGCCCAAAGGCGGGGATGGCACCGCAGCCAAGCGGCACATCTCCACTGCAATTGTGGGCGCACGTGGCGGTGTCGGCGCATCCACGCTGGCGACTTCGCTGTCGTGGCTGTTCAGCATGGATCACAAACTGCCGACCGCCCTGCTCGATCTGGATGTCCATTTCGGAACGGGCGCCCTGACGCTGGATCTCGAACCGGGACGCGGATTGACCGACGCCATCGACAACCCCAGCCGCATCGACGGGCTGTTTATCGAGCGCGCGATGATCCGCGCGAACGACAATCTGGCGATCCTTTCAGCCGAAGCGCCCATCAGCGCACCGCTGATGACCGACGGCGCAGCCTTCATCCAGCTCGAGGAAGAATTCCGTCAGGCTTTTGATATGACGGTGATCGACATGCCGCGAAACATGCTGATCAATTTCCCCCATCTTCTGGGGAACGTGAATATCGTGGTGATAACGGCCGAACTGACGCTGGCCTCCGCGCGCGACACGATCCGCATTCTTGCCTGGCTGAAATCGAACGCACCGCACACGCACCTGATGGTGGTCGCCAACAAGGTGCAGCCCGGTACGGCCGAAATCACCAAGGCCGATTTCGAAGCCTCGATCGAGCGCAGGATTGATTTTCTCGTCCCGTTCGATCTGAAAGCCGCTGCCAATGCGGCCAAGCTCGGCCAGACATTTATCGCGGCCAATCCTTCGAGCAAGGCAAGTGCGATAGTGCGCAATGTCGCGCAGGCAATCATCCACAGCGACATCGAACCCGATGAAAGCGGCGAAAGCACAGCTTCGAAAAGCAAAAGCTCGCTGCTCGGCAAGATCGACCTCAAGGGGCTGATTGCCAAGAAGGAAAAAGCGAACGCCTGATCGGATTCCGCGGGGAATGGCTGAGGTAACAGCCCCCCGCGAACCGACAGCCATCGCCGGAATAGTCAGAGGCGGACCATGAGCATACCTCAAATGTTGCTGATCGCCGTAGGGCTGATGCTGACGCTGCTGCTGGCGTTCGCGGCGTTTTCTGGCCCTTCGGTCGCCAAGGCAAGCGCGCGCCGGCTTCAGACCGTACGCGAACGTTATGCCGAGAGCACGTCGGACCGGGTCGAAGCGCAGTTGCGCAAGGCTGTCGCCGCACGCAAGCCGAAGATGCATCAGGTCGCCGGTTCGAAATCGCGGATCGAGGCCCTTACCCTGCGTCTCCATCGTACCGGAAAACCCTGGACTGTGGCGCATTACATCTACGCCTCTATCGGGCTCGGTCTCGCTATCGCATTGCTGATATACCTGAAATCGGGTGCTCTCTTGCTTGCCTTGGGTTTTGGCTTCGTCATTGGCGGCGGTTTGCCGCACATGGTGGTCAATAGTCAGGTCAAGAAACGCACCAATGCCTTCACCACCAAATTCCCGGATGCGATCGAACTGCTGGTTCGTGGCTTGCGTTCGGGCTTACCGGTAACCGAAACGCTTGGCGTGGTAGCGCAGGAAGTTCCCGGCCCGGTGGGTGAGGAATTCAAAGCCGTCGTCGACCGCATCAAGGTCGGGCGGACCATGGAAGAAGCACTGCAGGAAACATCGGACAGGCTCGATACCGCAGAATTCAGCTTTTTTTGCATTACGCTTGCCATTCAGCGCGAAACGGGCGGCAATCTGGCTGAAACGCTCTCCAATCTGGCCGATGTGCTGCGCAAGCGCGCGCAGATGAAACTGAAGATCAGGGCGATGTCGTCCGAATCCAAAGCCTCAGCCTACATCGTCGGGTCTCTGCCATTCTTCGTGTTCGGCATGGTCTGGTTTGTGAACCCGGAATACATCGGCCGGTTTTTCATCGACGAGCGTCTGATAGTTGCGGGTATCGGCGGCTTCATCTGGATGTGCATTGGCGGCTTCATCATGGCCAAGATGGTCAGCTTCGAAATCTGAGCGAGGACAGGCGACAACGATCATGATCAACACTCCTCCGGGCCCCACTCTCCTCGGTTTCGACGTCTTTCTCGTCGGTACCATTCTGGCTGGCATCGCAGCTCTGGCTGTCATGTTCGCGATCTACGCCGCCGTGACAGTGCGCGATCCGATGGCCAAGCGGGTCAAAACCCTCAACGCCCGTCGCGAACAGCTCAAGGCCGGGATCATAACCAGCGCGGCGAAGAAACGTGTCAGTATCGTTCGAAAGAACGAAACCACCGACAAGATGCGGTCGGCCCTGGAAGGCATGAAAGTCTTACAAGATACCGAACTCAAAAAAATTCAGCAGAAGCTGGCGCAAGCTGGCATTCGTAACAAGGAAATCGCCGTCGCGGTCGTGTTCGGACGACTGATCCTGCCGATTGTCTTTGGTATCCTCGCGGTTATCCTGTTCTACTTTTCCGACACGTTCCCCGAATGGGGCCCGTTGAAACGTTTCTTCGGCTTTGCTGCGATGACCGTGGGCGCCTACAAGGCCCCGGATATCTATATCAAGAATCTCATCAGCAAGCGCTCTGACGCCATTCGCAAGGGCTTGCCCGATGCGCTCGACCTGCTGGTCATCTGTGCGGAAGCCGGTCTCACGGTGGACGCAGCCTTTAACCGCGTTGCCCGGGAACTGGGGCGCGCCTATCCGGAACTGGGTGACGAATTCACCCTGACCGCGATCGAGCTGGCATTTCTGACCGAACGCAAACAGGCCTTCAACAACCTGGCCTACCGCGTCGATCTGGATGCGGTGCGCGGGGTCGTCACCACGATGATCCAGACGGAACGATACGGCACGCCGCTGGCATCCGCCCTGCGCGTGCTCTCCGCCGAATTCCGCAACGAACGCATGATGCGCGCGGAAGAAAAAGCCGCGCGTCTGCCCGCGATCATGACCGTGCCGCTCATCCTGTTCATTCTGCCGACGCTGTTCGTCGTCATTCTCGGCCCGGCGGCCTGTTCGATTTCGGACACCTTCGCCAGCGGGGTGATGAAACCAAAGTAAGCAGGCGGGACCCGGCTGGAAGGCCGGGTCTTTCGCTTCTGCCCGGCGCGAAAAACCGGTGTGTTCAGCGGCGGGCAGCAATCCTTCCCGCCACCGCATCGAGTTTGCACCACATAGCGGCATCCTGCGCACCGGGCGCCGTGATAAGCGCGCCATCCAGCGCCCTGTCCGCAGCAACGGCAACGCGATTGGCGGGCAGGCTTTCCGCCAGACATCGCAAGGTGCGCCGCGCAATGGCCGCATTGGCCTGCATCACCGCCAGCACATCCGAAACCTCGACCCCGGCTTCGCTTTCGCGCCAACTGTCGTAATCGGTCACCATCGCCAGCATGGCGTAGGGCAATTCGGCCTCACGCGCCAACCGGGCCTCGGGCATCCCGGTCATGCCGATAACGTCCGCCCCCCATTGGCGATACATGCGGCTTTCCGCGCGTGTCGAAAATTGTGGGCCTTCGATCGCGATATAGCATCCGCCGCGGTGAACCTTGCCCCCCGCGTTCTCGGCTGCGCTGCTGGCCAGTTCGGCAAGGCGTGGACACACCGGGTCCGCCAGGCTGACATGGGCGACCAGCCCGGTATCGAAGAATGTGCTGGCCCGCCCCATGGTGCGGTCAATCAACTGGTCGACCGCAACGAAAGATCCGGGCGCATAGCCTTCCTGCAGCGATCCCACGGCGGACATGGCCAGAAGGTCGGTCACCCCGCAGCGCTTCAACGCGTCGATATTCGCCCGGTAATTGACTGTGGACGGCGAAAGACGATGCCCCGCGCCGTGCCGCGCGATGAAACTGAAACGGATCGCCCCGATCCTGCCGAGCGTGACCGGGCCGGACGGTTCCCCGAACGGGCTGGCAATCGCAATCTCCTGGGCATCTTCCAGCCCGATATCGCTGTACAGGCCGGAGCCCCCAATGACCCCGATGTGCCATTCGTTCTGCACTGCCAATCTCCCCTGAACCGCGCCCCGGGTTACGGCAGCAGGCAAAGGGCGGTCAAGGCGGGAACCCACAAGGAATAAGGCCCCGGTTTCCCGAGGCCTTCCCATTCAGTTGACCGTGATATTCAGCGCACCGTCGCCTTCATCGATATGGACGGTCGAGCCATCGGGGATTTCCCCGGCAAGCAGCCTTTCGGCCAGCGGATCCTGCAGATAGCGCTGGACCGCCCGCTTGAGCGGACGCGCGCCATAGACCGGATCATAGCCGACCCGGCCAAGCCAGCGCTCCGCCGCATCGGTGAGATCGAGCGTGATCTTGCGATCCTTCAGCAGCTTCTGCACCCGCGCCACCTGAATATCGACAATCGGCCCCATGTGTTCGGCGCCCAGCCGGTGGAACAGGATGATTTCATCAAGGCGATTGAGGAATTCAGGCCGGAAGTGGCTGCGCACCACATCCATGACCTGCGGTTCCACACTCTCCACGTCCTGCCCTTCCTCGAGATTGGCAAGATACTGGCTGCCAAGGTTCGAGGTAAGGATGATCAGCGTATTGCTGAAGTCCACCACGCGCCCCTGCCCATCGGTCAGACGGCCATCGTCCAGCACCTGCAGCAGCACGTTGAAGACATCGTTGTGCGCCTTCTCCACCTCGTCGAACAGCACGACCTGATAAGGCCGCCGCCGTACCGCCTCGGTCAGGACGCCGCCTTCCTCATAACCGACATAGCCCGGAGGGGCACCGATCAGGCGCGCCACCGCGTGCTTCTCCATGAATTCGCTCATGTCGATGCGCACCATGGCAGTGTCATCGTCAAACAGGAATTCGGCCAGCGCCTTGGTCAGTTCGGTCTTGCCCACACCCGTCGGGCCGAGGAACAGGAAACTGCCCAACGGCCGGTTCGGGTCCTGCAAACCCGCACGGGCACGCCGCACGGCCTTGGACACCGCGACAACGGCATCCCTCTGCCCGATCACGCGTTTGCCCAGCATGTCTTCCATTTTGAGCAGCTTTTCACGCTCGCCTTCCATCATCCGGTCCACGGGCACGCCCGTCCACCGGCTGACGACCGCAGCGATATCGTCCTCCGTCACTTCTTCGCGCAGCAAGGCGTTGCTCGTCTGGCCCTGGGCATCCGCCAGTTGCTTTTCCAGTTCCGGAATGCGGCCGTAGGACAGTTCACCCGCCCGTCCGAGATCGCCCGAACGCTGCGCCTGATCGAGTTCCATCCGCGCCTGATCCAGTTCTTCCTTCACCTTGCTTTCGGCGGCGATCTTGTCGCGTTCGTTCTGCCAACGCGTGGTCAACTCGCTGGAGCGTTGCTCAAGATTGGCCAGTTCCTCACGCAGGGCGACCAGGCGGTCCTTCGAAGCCTGATCGGTTTCCTTGCCGAGCGCCGATTCCTCGATCTTCAACTGGATGATACGCCGGTCGAGGCCTTCGATTTCTTCCGGCTTCGATTCCACTTCCATGCGGATGCGGCTGGCCGCTTCGTCCATCAGATCGATCGCCTTGTCAGGCAGGAACCGGTCGGAGATATAGCGGTTAGAAAGCGTCGCCGCCGCCACGATCGCGCCATCCGTAATCCGCACGCCGTGATGCAGCTCGTAACGGTCCTTCAGGCCGCGCAAGATCGAAATCGTGTCCTCAACCGTCGGTTCACCCACGAAGACCGGCTGGAAACGACGCTGCAATGCGGCGTCTTTCTCAACGTACTTCTGATATTCGTCGAGCGTGGTCGCACCGATACAATGCAGTTCGCCGCGCGCCAGCGCGGGCTTGAGCAGGTTGCCCGCATCCATCGCCCCTTCGGATTTGCCCGCGCCGATAAGCGTGTGCATCTCGTCGATGAACAGGATGATGTCGCCTTCGGCGCCTTTCACTTCGTCGAGCACTGCCTTGAGCCGTTCCTCGAATTCGCCACGATATTTCGCACCGGCAATCAGCGCACCCATATCGAGCGCCATCAGCTTGCGGCCTTTCAGGCTGTCGGGCACGTCGCCATTGGCGATGCGCAGCGCGAGCCCTTCGGCGATGGCCGTCTTGCCCACGCCAGGATCGCCGATGAGGACCGGATTGTTCTTCGTCCGCCGGGCGAGGATTTGCACCGTACGGCGAATTTCCTCGTCGCGGCCGATAACCGGATCGAGTTTGCCGTCGCGCGCCGCCTGCGTCAGGTCACGCGCATATTTGCCAAGGGCATCGTAGCTTTCTTCCGCACCGGCACTGTGCGCGGCGCGCCCGCCGGTGACATCCTGAATGGCCGTTTCCAGCGCCTGCGGGGTTACATTCGCCGCTTTCAGCGCCTGCCCGGCCGGTGTGTTGGCCGCAAGGGCCAGCGCCTGCACGATCCGCTGAACCGGCACGTAACTGTCACCCGCCTTGGTCGCGAGCTGTTCTGCCTGATCGAGAATCCGCACGGCATCGTTATCCAGCCCGGGCGTCTGCTGCGCCCCGCCGCCCGATACCGCCGGAATTTTCGCCAGCGCCTTGTCCAGTTCCTGCGTGGCGAATTGCGGATTGCCGCCTGCCCGCTGGATCAGCCCGGCCGCCATCCCTTCCTTGTCTTCCAGCAGCGCCTTCAACAGATGTTCCGGCGTGATCCGCTGGTGATTCATGCGGATTGCGCCGGTCTGCGCCGATTGGATGAAACCTTTTGCACGATCGGTGAATTTTTCGAGATTCATGAGTCGTCCCTCATACCTTTCGGCAAAAGATAGTGTTGCCTGTTTGCAACACAAGGACATGGATCAAATTTTATCGCGATATCATGCCGCATCGACGCGCGAGCCGAAATCCGGTTCCTCAGCCCTTGCGATATCCCGTGCCCGGCGCCTGTCCTTGGGGGCCCGCTCCTCCATGGCTACATCCCATAAATTATGACAGAACGTCTAATCTTTTTGACAAAATGTCAGATATGGATGTACGCTCGCGAAATCGGGCATTTGAAAGAGTCGTAACGCCTATGTCTTCCGTCGCACTGACCACACCTCTGACGGACCATCTGGCATCGCTGAAGCTGATCGATGCCCGCAGCCTGCGCGGCGAAACCACGCGCCTGCGCATTCTCGAGGCAGCCAAAAACACCTTCACGCGGCTGGGTTATGAACTGACGACCGTGGATGACATTGCCAAAGAAGCCGGCATCAGCCGCCCCGGTTTCTACGTCTACTTCCCGACCAGGTTCAGCGCGGCAGAAGCGCTTGCCGAATATGTGGGCGTGTTCATTCTGAAAGATTTCGACGCGCTGGCCGCACTCGGCCCGCATCCTGCACAGGAAGATCTGGCAATATGGGTGTTGCGCCGCTTTGCGGTGATGATCGAACAGCACGAATATATGCGCATATTCCGCCACGTGGTCGCGGTTGAACCATCGTTCGCAGCGCGCACCCGCGCCCGCTATGCCGAAGCGTTCTACCGGCTCGCCCCGGTTTACCCCGCCTTCGCCCGTGCCGCCGATGCGCCTGATGGCGAAGATGCCGTGCGTGCCCACATGCTGCTGTCGCAACTGGACCAGTTGTCGATGGATCTGATCGCCGGATGGCGCGCCGACCCAGAAACGATCGCCGCCATTTTCGCCGGCGAACTGGCGCGATTTCTCAACTCATAACCAAGCGTAATGCGAAAATACAAAGGAGAGGGTGCAATGTCCTATACTGTTGAGCAGTTGCCTGATCTTGAAGCGATCAAGCGTCTGAAAAGCCGCTATTGCCGTGCGACCGACCTCGGTGACGAAGCTTTACTGCGGCAAATTTTCACAGAAGACGTTACCGTGGAATATCGCGGCGGCGCTTATACGGCGATGGCCAACGGCGTCGATGAAATGATCGATTTCCTGATGAATGCGCATCACTCCGAAATGATCACCATGCATCAGGCGCACTTGCCCGATATCACCTTCACCGGCCCGGATTCCGCGGAAGGCATCTGGTATTGCGAAGATTTCCACATCGCGCTCGACCGCAAGGAAATCACCATGGGCTGCCTGATCTACACCGATCAATACGTGCGTCGGAACGGGGAATGGCTGATCGCGCGGACCGAATACAGCCGCGTCTGGGAAGCGTTCGAACCGTTGCGCCCCGGCATCCAGATCACAGCGCACCAACTGGCCCGCACGGGCCGGCAACCGGGTGAACGCAAGAACATCGATCATCTGCTGCACTGGAAAGATCGCGCAGCCGCCTGAACCAGGCGCCGTCGCCGCCGTTGCACAGCCAATCGGTTTTGCAGCGGCGGAAGACCGCGAGGTTTTGCGATCAGAACTTGCCACGCAGCGCCTGATAGGCCGCAACCGCCACCGTATTCGACAGGTTCAGCGAACGGATATGCGGTGAACGCATCGGCAGGCTGACAATCCGGTGCGCCAGAGGTTCCACAATTGCCGTGGGCAGGCCCTTCGTTTCGCAACCGAACACGAGATAGGCATCATCCGGATAGGCCGGTTCATCGAAACGCATCGCGCCGTATTCCTCGTAAAGGAACATCTGCTCTTCCCGCGGGGCACGCGCCGCCAGAAAGGCATCCCAGCAATCGTATTCGGTGAGCCGGACGTGCTGCCAGTAATCCAGCCCCGCCCGTTTGAGATGCTTGCTCGATATCTCGAAGCCATAGGGCCGGATCAGGATCAGCTCGAGATCCAGCGCCACGCAAGTGCGCCCGACCGCCCCGGTATTGTGGGGGATTTCCGGATGGACGAGAACGACGGCCACAGACATGCTTCGCCGTTCCCGCCCCGGCCAGACGTGCTCAGGCGAGCTTCTGCTTGAGAATTTCGTTCACCACCTGCGGGTTGGCTTTGCCCTGCATGGCTTTCATGGTCTGACCAACGAAGAAACCGAACAGGGCTTCCTTACCGCCCTTGTACTGTTCGACCTTGTCGCCATTGGCCGCAAGAACCCCGTCGATGGCCGCTTCGATCGCGCCCGTATCGGATTCCTGCTTCAACCCTTCGCGTTCGACGATCACGCCAGCGCCATCACCGGTTTCAAGCATCTTTTCCAGCACCTGCTTGGCGATGGAACCGGAAATCGTGCCATCACCGATCAGCGCCAGCAGTTCCGCCCCCGCCGCAGGGCTGATCGGGCTGTCGTCCAGCGCCTTGCCGAGCTTGTTCAGCGCGCCGAACAGTTCGGAAATCAGCCAGTTGGCAGCCTGTTTGGCGACATCAGCCTCGCTCTTGCCCTGTGCCTTGGCCGTTGCTGCCACGAGGTCTTCGAACCACCGGGCCGTATCAACTTCCGCCGTCAGCACCCCGGCGTTATAGGCAGACAGCCCCAGCACGGTTTCATAACGGGCAACCTTGGCATCCGGCAGTTCCGGCAGGCTGGCGCGGCAATCTTCCAGGAAGGCATCGTCCAGTACCAGCGGCAGCAGGTCCGGATCGGGGAAATAGCGATAATCGTGCGCATCTTCCTTGCTGCGCATCGAACGCGTGGTGCCACTATCAGGATCGAACAGACGGGTTTCCTGCACCACCGTGCCGCCCGCTTCGAGCAGATCGACCTGGCGGTTCGCCTCGATTTCCACCGTCTGCATCACGAAACGCACGGAATTGACGTTCTTGGTTTCCGTCCGCGTGCCGAATTCTTCACCCGGGCGGCGCACCGATACGTTCACGTCCGCGCGCATCGAGCCCTGATCCATATTGCCGTCGCACGAACCGACATAACGCAGGATCGTGCGCAATTTGGAGAGATAGGCCCCGGCTTCCGCAGGCGAACGCATATCGGGGCGGCTGACGATTTCCATCAGCGCCACGCCCGAACGGTTGAGATCGACGTAGGACATCGTCGGATGCTGATCGTGCATCAGCTTGCCCGCATCCTGTTCCACATGGATGCGTTCGATGCCGATGGTCTTGGTCGTGCCTTCGGGGTTCTTGTCGTCCAGCGTGATATCGATCGCGCCTTCGCCCACCAGCGGATGGTAGAGCTGGCTGATCTGATACCCCTGCGGCAGATCGGCGTAGAAGTAGTTCTTGCGGTCGAACCGGCTCCACGTGTTGATCTGCGCATTGATTGCCATGCCGGTGCGCACGGCCTGACGGATGCATTCGCGGTTCAACACGGGCAACATGCCCGGCATCGCCGCGTCAATCAGGCTGACCTGCGAATTCGGTTCCGCCCCGAAAGCGGTGGCCGAGCTCGAGAACAGCTTGGCGTTGCTGGTGACCTGCGCGTGCACTTCGAGGCCGATCACGACCTCCCATTCACCGGTTGCGCCCTGGATGCGATATTCGCTCATCTTACCACCACTTTTCCGGCTTGGCCGTGAAGCCAGCCCGCTGCTCGATCGCGAGACCCGCGTTGAGCACACCCTGTTCATCGAACGCATTGCCGATGATCTGAAGACCGAGCGGCAACCCTTCGCGGTTCAGGCCGGCCGGTACCGACATCGCCGGAAGCCCGGCAAGGCTGGCTGGAACCGAGAACACGTCGTTCAGATACATCTCCAGCGGATCGCCCGACTTTTCGCCCAGGGCGAAAGCCGCCGTCGGCGCGGTCGGCGCGAGGATCACGTCGCACTGCGTGAACGCCTTCTGGAAATCGTGGCTGATCAGCGCGCGAACCTTCTGCGCCTGCGTATAGTAGGCATCGTAGAAACCGGCCGAAAGCACGTACGTACCGATCAGGATACGGCGTTTCACTTCCGGTCCGAAACCATCGGCACGCGTTGCTGCATACATATCCTGCAAGCCCGCCCCTTCGGGCAGATCGCGCAGGCCATAACGCACCCCATCGTAACGGGCGAGGTTCGACGACGCCTCTGCCGGGGCGATGATGTAATAAGTCGGCAGGGCATATTTGGTGTGCGGCAGCGAGATATCGACGATTTCCGCGCCGGCATCCTTCAGCCAGGCGATGCCGTCATCCCAGCTTTTCGCGACATCATCGTCCATCCCGTCCATGCGGTATTCGCGCGGAATGCCGACTTTCTTGCCCTTGAGATCGGGGGAAAGCCCGGATTCCCATGCAGGGACCGGCAGATCGAGGCTGGTCGAATCCTTGGGATCGAATCCGGCCATCGCTTCCAGCATGATCGCACAGTCGCGCACATCGCGCGCCATCGGGCCTGCCTGATCGAGCGAACTGGCAAATGCCACCACGCCCCAGCGGCTGCAACGGCCATAAGTCGGCTTGATGCCGGAAATGCCGGTGAATGCCGCAGGCTGGCGGATCGAACCGCCGGTATCGGTACCTGTTGCCGCCGGGCACAGCCGCGCCGCGACAGCCGCGCTCGAACCGCCCGACGAACCGCCGGGCGCCAGGGCCGCATTGCCGCCGTCATTACGCCGCCAGGGCGAAATCACATTGCCGAAGTAACTGGTTTCGTTGGAAGACCCCATCGCGAACTGGTCGAGATTGAGCTTGCCCAGCATGCCCGCACCCGCATCCCACAGCTTTTGCGAGACGGTGCTTTCGTAAACCGGTTTGAACCCTTCGAGAATGTGCGAAGCGGCGGTGGTCTGCACGCCATTGGTGGCGAACAGATCCTTCATGCCGATCGGCACACCGGCCATCTTGCCCAGCGCCTTGCCTGCGGCGCGGTCGGCATCGACCTTGTCCGCCGCGGCCAGCGCCTGTTCGGGCGTGGCAACGATAAAGGCATTCAGATTGCTGGCTGCTGCGACATTGGCATTGAACGCTTCGGCCACTTCACGCGCGGAAAAGTCGCCCTGGGCGACCCCTTCGCGAATGGCGGCGACGCCCAGTTCGGTAACATCCGTCATTATTCGATCACCTTGGGCACGCCGAAAAAGCCATGTTCGGGCGCCGGAGCATTGGCCAGCACGGCATCCCGCTTGTTACCACCGGTCAGCGGATCGGCATCGACCACGTCATCGCGCAAACGCAACGTGTTCGGAATAACCGCCGTCATCGGTTCGATGCCGGTTACATCCACTTCACCCAGTTGCTCGACCCATTCGAGAATCTGGTTGAGTTCGGGCACCATCGCCTCGACCTCGCCATCGCTGACCTTGATCCTGGCCAACGAGGCAATCCTGGCCACAGTGGCTTTATCGACAGACATATCTGCCCCTTTACAACTGAAATCCCGGCGTTCTTCCGGGGAAGAACGCCCGTTCTGCGCTTGTTGCGCTTATTGCCCGGGCGCCGGCTGCGCGCCCAGCGGCGGTTGCCCGCCCTGTATTTGGCCGCCCTGTGCCTGCTGCATCATTTGCTGAAGCATACCAAGACGGCTCTGGAAATCTTCTTCCGACATGAAGTCGACCAGTTCGATATCGAACGTCAGATCGGCATTGGGCGGAATCGGCGCGCCCTGCGGCGGGTTGGCACCATAGGCCTTGTCCGCCGGAATCTCGAGCCGGTACTTCCCGCCCTTCTTCATCTTCAACGCGCCTTCACGGAATCCCGGAACCATCTGCGCCAAAGGCAGCGGCTGCCCCTTCGGGAACACACCGTCGATCGGCAGTTGCACGTCCTTGCCTTCATCGAACACCGTGCCGTCCGGCAACTTGCCGACATAGCGAGCGAAAATCACATCGGTCGCGCCGGGCGATTCGCCCGTGCCCGCTGTCAATTCAACCACTTCGACACCATGGGGAACCGAAGCATAAGCCAGGCCTGCGCCCGCCAGAAGGACGGCAGCGACACCGATCCACAGCTTGGGCAGCGAGCCCTTCTTGATCGGCAGAATCGGAACGCGGGTAATTTCGGTCATCCAACAAGTCCTTCAGAGGCAGCCCGTAGAAAGCAAAAGGGCGCGGAAACGAATCCGCGCCCTCTTGGCTTATCGAGGAGTGACGATCAAGCTTACTTGACGCCGTCACGCTCCATCCGCTTGCGCTCCAGCTTGCGGGCGCGGCGGACGGCTGCGGCCTTTTCACGGGCACGCTTTTCGCTCGGCTTTTCGAAGTGGCGACGCAGTTTCATTTCGCGATAGACACCCTCACGCTGCAGCTTCTTCTTAAGCGCGCGGAGAGCCTGGTCGACGTTGTTATCGCGAACGATGATCTGCATAAATTCCGGTACCTCAACAGCTCTGGGCGACTGCCCACAGCGTGGGTTATGCCTCCCTGAAATCAGAAAATCGGGTGCCGAATCCCTTACAGGAACGGCGTGGTTGGCGGCCCCCTAACGAAACCACGGGAAAATGGCAAGGCTTTAGGCAAGCATACGGTGTCACAATTGCGCCCGCGCAAGCGGCTTCCCCCCACGCCAATCGCCGTCTAAGGCGATGCCATGACAATGCCCTCTCCTATGCTGGCCTCGCTATACGTCACTCTTGGCGGTGGCCTGGGCTCGCTCCTGCGTTACCAGACCGGCCGCGTGCTGACATGGTCGTTCGGCCCGCAAACGATGACGGCATTTCCATGGGCAACGCTGACCGTCAATGTGGTGGGCAGCCTGATCATGGGCGGGTTGATGGGCTTCCTCGCCCGGCATGACAGCGGCGGCGAGGTATGGCGCCTGCTGATTGGCGCGGGCCTGCTTGGCGGCTTCACCACCTTTTCCTCGTTCAGCCTGGAATTGATGATGCTGATCGAACGGGGGCAACCCGCGCTCGCACTGACTTATGCCGCGGTCTCGCTCTTCGCCGGGCTCACCGCTCTTTATATTGGGATGATTGTAATGCGGGTGGCAGCATGAAGCCGATGGCCCCTTCCGATGAAGTACGGCAGTTCACTGTCGGCCATGACGATGACGGCATTCGCCTCGATCGCTGGTTCAAGCGCCATTTGCCCCAGATCGGCTTTGCCACGGTCTCGCGCTGGGCGCGCACCGGCCAGATTCGTGTGGATGGCAAGCGCGCCAAGCCTGAAGACCGGCTGGAAGCAGGCCAGGTATTGCGCATCCCGCCGGGCGGCCACGCGCCGGACAAGCAGCAGGCCACGCGCCGCGAGCTGACGGAAGAGGAAATCGCACAGGCCGATGCGATGCTGATCCATCAGGATAGGGCAGCCATCGTGCTCAACAAGGTGCCTGGCCTTGCCACGCAGGGCGGCACCCGGACGCATAGCCATGTCGATGGTCTGCTCGATGCCTTTGCCCCCGATGGCCCGCGCCCCCGGCTGGTGCACCGGCTCGACAAGGATACTTCGGGCGTGCTGCTCGTCGCCCGCACAGCCGGAAGCGCGGCCTTTTTCTCCAAGCGGTTTTCGGGTCGGTCCGCGAAGAAGATCTACTGGGCACTGGTGGTGGGCGTGCCCGATGTGGCCGAAGGCACGATCGAGGCCCCGATTGCCAAGCAACCCGGCACCGGCGGCGAAAAAATGCATGTCGATACCGAGAACGGCCAGCCCGCCAAAACCCGCTATCGCGTGGTGGATCGCGCAGGCAACCGCGCAGCCTGGGTGGAACTTCAGCCCCTGACCGGGCGCACGCACCAGTTGCGCGTGCACATGGCCGCGATCGGCCACCCGATTGTGGGGGACGGCAAATATGGTGGGCAGGACGCATTCCTGACCGGCAGCATCAGCCGCAAGATGCATCTGCACGCCCGCCGCCTGATTATCGAGCATCCCGATGGCGCCCCGCTGGACGTCACGGCGGAGCTTCCGGCGCATTTCGCGGCCAGCATGGAACAATTGGGTTTCGATGAGGTCCTCAGCGATGCGGGCGGCGGTTTCGGGGTTCTGGCCGACGCCACCCCCGATTCCCGGGAAACGAAGAAGGCCGCTGCCAAGGCGCACGCCAAGCAGTACCGCAAGGAACGGCGCGGTGAACGGCGGCGGCGCGCAACGACACCGGACAAGCCGGGCGGCAAAGGCGCCGGTAAGACCGGGGGCAAGACGGCGGCCAAAACGGGGGCCAGAACAGGGGCCAGAACAGGGGCCAGGTCCGGCGCGAAAGCCGCTGGCAAACCTGCCGCCAGGGGTACGGGCAAACCCGGCACGCGCGCGGCACCACCACGCCCCGGAACGCGTCCTGCTGGCGGCAAGCCACCCAAACGCTGATGCACCCCAACCCCGCCTTTCGTCAGGATGATCGCGCCCTGTACGAAGCCCTGATCGAACAGGTCGGGTTCGGAATGGTCTTTGCGGATACCCCGGATGGCCCGCGGGTCGCCCACACCCCGCTGCTGTCCACAGGCGATGGCGCAATCCAGTTTCACCTCGCGCGGGGCAATGCGCTCACCCGCCATCTGGCGGGGTGCAATGCGCTGGCCGTGATCAACGGACCGGATGGATACGTCAGCCCGCGCTGGTATGCCGACCCGGCGCAAGTGCCCACGTGGAACTATATCGCACTGGAACTGGAAGGCCCCGTCCGGCGCATGGATGCCGATGGGCTGCAGGGTTTGCTGACCGCACTTTCGCAGCAACAGGAAGAGCGTCTTGTGCACGGTGCCATCTGGACCATGGACAAGATGCCGAAGGAAAAGTTGCGCGCAATGCTGGCCGGGATTGCCGGCTTTGAAATGGAAATCCGGGCATGGCGCCCGACGTTCAAACTGAGCCAGAACAAGTCGCAGGATGAAAGGGAACGCGTGGCCGCCGGATTGGAAGTCGAAGGTTCGCCCGCCATCGCGCGATTGATGCGCCAATTGGGGGATGCGCAATGACGGCAGCACCGATCAGGCTGGCGGTCTTCGACTGCGATGGCACGCTGGTGGACGGACAGGCCGATATCTGCGCCGCGATGGAAGCCGCCTTTGCACAGACGGGCCTTGGCCAGCCTGACCGTGCGGCTATCCGCCGCGTGGTCGGGCTGAGCCTGCCGATCGCCATCCGTAAGCTGGTACCGGATGCCGATGCCGCGCTGTGCCATGCCGCCAGTGAGGCCTACAAGACCGCGTTTCGGGCGATGCGGACGACCGGCCGCTTGTCCGAACCGCTATTCCCCGGCATCGCCCCCTTGCTTGGCACGCTGCACGCAGCGGGGTGGAGCCTCGGCGTCGCGACGGGGAAATCGGACCGGGGCCTGCGCAGCGTTCTGGCCACGCACGGGCTCTCCGATCTTTTCGTGACCTTGCAGACTGCGGATTCTCACCCATCGAAGCCCCACCCCGCCATGCTGGAGGCCGCCCTTGCCGAAGCGTTCGCGCTGCCCGGTGACAGTGTGATGATTGGCGACACCACGTACGATATCGCCATGGCCAGATCGGCAGGCGTGCGCGCCATCGGGGTTAGCTGGGGCTATCACGAAGCAGCGGAATTGTTCGACGCAGGGGCGGAGGCTGTCGTCCGTTCGGCAGAGGAATTGGGGGAACTGCTCGGATGACCGATGACAATCAGGCGCGCACGCGCTTCCTGATCATCCAGTTGATGCGCCTTGGCGGTGTTGCGCTGGTCGTGTTCAGCCTGCTGGTGATAAACCATGCACTGCCGTTTCCCGAGATTGTCGGCTGGCCCCTGCTGGTTATCGGCCTGATCGAAATTTTCCTCATTCCGCGCATACTGGCGCGTATGTGGCGCACCCCACTTTGAACGACGAGAGATTATGAAGCGTTTCTATAAGGAAGTAACCATCGCCCCGGATGCAGGTGGCTGGCGCGTGCTGCTCGACGGGCGCGCGATCAAGACCGCGCTGGGCAAGGATCAGGTGGTTCCGAATGAAGCGCTGGCCAGTGCCATGGCTGCGGAATGGGCCGATCAGGGTGAAGAGATCGACACCACACGCTTCCTGTTCCGCGATCTGGCAGACTATGCCATCGACATTGTCCGGGCAGACCGCGCGGCAGCGATCGACGGGCTACTGCGCTTCGCGGAGACCGATACGCTGTGCTATCGCGCCGATCCGGAAGAACCCCTGTTCCGGCGGCAGCAGGACGTGTGGGAACCGCTGCTGCAGGCCGCCGAACACCGCCACGACATCCATTTCGAACGGATCAGCGGGATCATGCATCGCCCGCAATCGCCAGCAACACGCGATGCCCTGTCCGCTTTTCTGGAAACGCAGGATGATTTCACACTGGCGGCCTTGAATACTTTGGCGTCGCTGGCAGCCTCGCTCACGATTGCGTTGGCCGCACTGGAAGACCAGGCCGATGCCAAAACCCTGTGGGACGCCGCCAATCTGGAGGAAGACTGGCAAGTGGAACTCTGGGGCGAAGACGCGCTGGCGAAGGACTTGCGCGACAAGCGCGCTGCGGAATTCGCCAATGCCCTGCGTTTCGCCGAACTCGTCCGCGCGCCGGAGGCCTGAACCGGACTGGCGCCCTCATGCGGATCATCTTCAGCCGCAAGGGTTTCGACAGTTCCGCCGGGGGCTACCCCTCCCCGATCATCGATGGACGCCCCGTTTCGCTGCCCATTCCGGCGCGGGATCGTTCGCTGACCAGCTATCGCGATCGCGGTCTGGGGGATATTGTGGCGCAGGTTACGCGCGGTCGGATCGAACCGGATACCTTGTGCCACGATGACCCCATGTTCTCGGACCCCCTCCTTTCAGGCGGGCATTGCTGGTTCGGCCAGTCTGCCTCTGCACAAGGGCATCTTGCCCGCAATGGCGTGGGCAAAGGCGACGTGTTCCTGTTTTTCGGTCTCTTCGCCGATCCGCAAGATGGCGCGCGCCATCATCGCATCTTTGGCACCATGGAGGTCGCGTGTTTCGGATCACCCGAACAGATCATGCGTTCGCGGGAATGGATCGATCCACCTCGCAGGCATCCGCACACGATCGGCACATGGGACAGCAACAACACGATCTATCACGGCCCCGGCATGCTGGCCCAATCGGCCAGCGGCGCCCTGCGCCTGACGCGCCCCGGCGGCCCGTTACGCCACTGGTGCGTGCCGCCATGGCTGAAGCGCCGGGGGCTGACTTATCATGACAGGGCGGAACGCTGGCCCCGGACCGGCGAACTGATCAGCGCCAGCCGGGGGCAGGAATTTATCTGTGATATCGGGCGCAGTGCAATCGCGCGAACGTGGCTCGACAGCATTCTGGCCGCAATCGCCGCCTGAGAACGTCTATCCGATCCACTGCGCGACTTGCGCGGCGACATCGTTGGCAGCCCGGTTCAGGGCCGGTCCGACCTGATCCGCGGTGGGGCCAATGCCGGGTACCACACTTTCAAACCGGCGCGTGCGAATATCACCGCCCGGGCGCGCCAGCACGGCTTCGTACCGGATAACCACCGACTGCGAACGGGCATCATAGCCCATCATCAGCAATTGCCCGGTCAGCTTGGTCGCGGCGGCATATTGTTCGTCCGCCCCGCCAATCACCAGCCGATCGCCCTTGGCCCGGATCGTTTCGGACAGAAGATCGCGGAACAGGCGGGCGGGCTTTTCCACCCACGTCGCGTTCTGCAGATAGGCAATCTGGGTATCGTCGATCTGCACCGGAATCCGCTGGGCATCCAGTTCGCGCGGCGTGCCCGGGTCCAGCACGGCAATCGCGTTGTTGAAATTGCCACTGGTCGCCGATCCGGCACTGGCCGTCACAGCCGGGCTCAGCGTCAGAAGCTGATCGGGCACTTTACCGCCCAGACTGATGCAGCCCGTCAACGCCAGCAAGGCTGCCATGGCGCCCATGGCCCCTGTCCGCCGCAAGAGGCCTCTGCCGCCAGCCAATGCCATGCGCGTTTCGCGGCTGTTCTCGATCATCGCCTGTTCCCCGGTCATGGTTTGTAATCGGGCAATTGCTGCCCTTTGAGCACCGATCCGGCGCCGCCGCTCTCGATGCTTTCGGTCATGTTGCGCAAGGCGCGGCTTGCCGCCCGAAGATCGCGCAAGGTCGCCTCTGCGGCCGGAAGCGTGCTTTGCGACAATTGCTGCGCAGCCGGACGGGTATCGCGCAAGGTCGCTTCGAGCTCTTCCGATGCCTTCTGGACCGAGCCCATTGTCGTACGCATTTGGGCCACGACCGAACTGCCTTCTTCATTGAGCAGTTTGTCCGTCGAACCCATGACTTTCTCGAACGATGCGAGACTGTGGTTGGCCTGTCGCAAGGTCGCCTGCATTTCCGCCAGGACCCGTTCGATCTGCGGCGATGCATTGGCCAGATTGCCCGTCATGCGGTCGGTATTGGCGAGAATGCCGGTGATCGATTTCTGGTTATCGTCCGACAACAGCAATGTCAGACGTTCCGTCAGCGTGGCGAGACGTTCGAGCAGAAGCGGAGCGTTGGCGAGAATTTCCCCCAGCCCGCCGGGCTTGGTTGGAATCACCGGCACACCTTCCGGCCCCTTCTCGGTGATCGGGGGCGCGCCGCGCACCGCGCCGTCCAACTGCACTTTCGAAACGCCGGTAAAACTGCCCTGCACCGTGGCCGTCGTGCCCTGCAGGATCGGGATATTGTCATTCAACGTGACACGGACGCGAACGAACTGTGGATCTTTCGGCCACAGTTCGATGGATCGCACCTGCCCTGCCGGCACGCCGGAAAATGTCACTTCCGACCCCTTGGCCAGACCATCGACCGCCTGTTTGAAAAAGATATCATATTCATTCTGTTCGCCGGCATTGAGCCGTGCAATCCAGATGATGAACGCTGCCAGCGCAGCCATCAGCACCAGTGTGACAGCTCCGACCCAGACGTGGTTTGCGCGTGTTTCCATCGTCTTGTCCTATGCCCCTTCGCCCAGCCGGTTGTCCATCGCCTTGGCGCGGTCGCGGCTTGCCATAGCCGCGCGTCCGCGCGGCCCATTGAAGTATTCCTGTATCCAGGGGTGATCCGTTGCCAACAATTCCGGGATGGTGCCCACCGCGATAACGCGCTTTTCAGCAAGCACCGCCACGCGATCGCAAATCTCGTAAAGCGTATCAAGATCGTGCGTAATCAGGAACACAGTCAGGCCCAGTGTATCGGTCAATCCGCGCGTTTGCTGGTCGAAAGCGGCAGCACCGATAGGATCGAGCCCGGCCGTCGGTTCATCGAGGAACAGCAATTCGGGATCGAGCGACAAGGCCCGCGCCAGACCGGCGCGCTTCTTCATGCCTCCCGACAGTTCCGACGGGTACTTGCTCGTCGCCTCTTCGGGCAACCCGGTAAGCCGCACCTTGTAGCGCGCGATCTCGTGCCGCAGTTCGTCGCTGAGTTCGGGGTAGAACTGTTTCAGCGGAACTTCGACATTCTGACCCACGGTCAGCGTCGAAAACAGCGCTCCGCCCTGGAACAGCACGCCCCAGCGCGAGCGGATATCGACCCCTTCATCCGGGTCAACCGCATCATCGATCGATTGGCCCAGCACCTCGATCGTGCCTTCGGCCGGAATCTGCAGCCCGATGATCGAACGCATCAACACCGACTTGCCCGTGCCCGATCCACCCACGACACCGAGAATTTCGCCGCGCCGCACCTTCAGCGAGAGATTTTCATGCACCACCTGTTCGCCGAAGCGGTTTGTCAGCCCTTCCACGACAATGGCGTATTCGCCATCGAAATGCACGTTCTGGGCAAGCCCGGGGTCGACCTGCTGATCAACTTTGCCACCCATGATCAATCCCAACCCACTTCGGTAAAGAACACGGCAAAGAAGGCATCCAGCACGATCACCATAAAGATCGCCTGCACGACCGCCATCGTCGTTCTCAGGCCCACCTCTTCGGCGTTGGATTTGACCTGCATGCCCTGATAGCAGCCAGCCAGTCCGACAATCAGGCCAAACACCGGCGCTTTGACCAGCCCCACCCAGACGTCGTGCAGCGGCACCACTTCCTGAATGCGGGTCAGGAATGTAAAAAACGGAATATCGAGCGCCAGATCCGCCAGGAATGCGCCACCGATGATCCCCACAACGGCCGAGAAAAAGCCGAGCAGGGGCATCATCAACACCACCGCCAGCACGCGCGGGACGACCAGCGCATCAATCGGGGAAACCCCGATCGTGCGCATGGCATCCACCTCTTCCGTCAGCTTCATCGTGCCAAGCTGCGCCGCAAAGGCGGAACCCGAACGCCCCGCCACCATGATCGCGGTCATCAGCACGCCAAGTTCGCGCAAGGTCAGTCGCCCGGTGAGATTGACCGTGTAAACCTCGGCACCGAACTGCCGGAGCTGCACCGCCCCCTGCTGCGCGATGACAATCCCGATCAGGAAACTCATCAGCGAAATGATGCCCAGCGAATTCACGCCAACCAGCTCGATCTGGCGCACAAGTGCCTTGAGCGGGAGGCGCGACGGATGCCGGACCATGCCCCACAGGGACACCAAAATGGTGCCGAGGAACCCCACCAGTTCGACAACGCCGCGGCCCCAACCCGTAACCATCAGGCCGACTGCCTCGGGCACGCGTTCGAGCAGAGGCATGCGCGGTGCGGTGATCTCTGCCATGCTGGCGTTGGAACCGACCGCGTCGATCAGACGTTTCGCCTTGTCGCTTGCGCCGGTAATTTCCGCGCCATGTTCCTGTGCGACACGCCAGACCAGCCACGCCCCGATCGTGTCGATTTCGCGAACATCGGTAATATCGACTGCGGCAATAGGGGTGTCGAGATGACGCAGCCTGTCGTCCAGCGGACCCACCGAAGCCACCACGAGGCGCCCGTCGAGCGTGAGCTTCGTGCCACCCGCCCCGTTCTCATCCAGTGTATAGCTTGCCCAATCACGCATTGCGGGGCGGTATGATGGCAAAATGTGTTCGCGGCAAGGCATCGGCGCAGCAATGGTTGCGCTGCGCGGGTCTCGCTGGCAAAGGCTGACCCAGCATGAGCACCGAACTCGACAAGACTTTCGACCCCGCTTCGATTGAGGCGAAATGGTATGCCCACTGGGAAGGAAACGGCCTGTTTCGCCCGGAACGGCCCGACGCGACCCCGTTTACCATTGTCAATCCGCCACCCAATGTCACAGGCTCGCTCCATATCGGCCATGCCTTGGATAACACTCTGCAGGACATTATGATCCGGTACGAGCGTTTGCGGGGCAAGGATGCGCTGTGGGTGGTCGGCACCGATCACGCCGGTATCGCCACGCAAATGGTGGTCGAACGCCAGCTCGAAGCGGCGCAGGACAAGCGCACGAATTACACGCGCGAAGCCTTCGTTGACAAAGTGTGGGAATGGAAAGCGGAAAGCGGCGGCACGATCACCGGCCAGCTGCGCCGCCTCGGCTGTTCGATGGACTGGAGCCGCGAACAGTTCACCATGGACCCGCATTTCACCAAGGCCGTGCTCAAGGTCTTCGTCGACCTCCACAAGGAAGGCCTGATCTACCGCGACAAGCGGCTGGTGAACTGGGACCCCAAGCTGAAGACCGCGATTTCCGATCTCGAAGTGGAAACCCGCGAGGTCAAGGGCGGCTTCTGGCACTTCAAGTACCCGCTGGCTGACGGCGTTACGCTCGATGACGGGCGCGACCATATCGTTGTCGCCACCACCCGCCCGGAAACCATGCTGGCCGATATGGCCGTGGCGGTGAATGCCGAAGACCCGCGCTACAAGAGCGTGATCGGCAAGGACATCCTCCAGCCGATCACCGGCCGCCGGTTCCGGATCGTGGCCGATGAACACGCCGATCCCGAACTCGGCAGCGGCGCGGTAAAAATCACACCGGGCCACGATTTCAACGACTTCGACGTGGGCAAGCGCGCGGGGATCAAACCTGCCGACATGCTCAACATGCTCGATGCCGAAGCGCAAGTCGTGCAGACGGCTGACGGGCTGATCCCGGCGGAATTCCTGGGGCTGGACCGGTTCGACGCGCGCAAGCTGGTGGTCGAACAGATGAAGGCTCTGGGCCTGCTCATCCCGCATGTGACCAAGAACAAGGATGGCGAGGAACAGGAACACGACGCGGAACCGCGCACGATCCAGACCCCGTTCGGCGATCGCGGCGGCGTGGTGATCGAACCCTGGCTGACCGATCAATGGTATGTCGATGCGGCCACGCTCGCCCGGCCCGCAATCGAAGCGGTGCGTTCTGGCGCGATCGAAGTCGTACCCAAGACGTGGGAAAAAACCTACTTCAACTGGATGGAAAACATCCAGCCGTGGTGCGTTTCGCGCCAACTCTGGTGGGGTCATCGTATCCCGGCGTGGTATGACGAGGACGGCAATGCCTTCGTCGCCGAAACCGAGGAAGAAGCGCAGGCACAGGCAGGCAACCGCAAGCTCACCCGTGATGAGGACGTGCTCGACACGTGGTTCTCCTCCGCGCTGTGGCCCTTCGCCACGCTCGGCTGGCCGGACAACACCGACCTGTTGCAAAAGCATTACCCCAACGATCTGCTCGTTTCGGGCTTTGACATCCTGTTCTTCTGGGATGCACGCATGGCGATGCAGGGCATTCACTTCATGAAGGATGTGCCCTGGCGCAAGCTCTATCTCCACGGGCTGGTGCGCGCGGCAGATGGGCAGAAGATGTCCAAGTCCAAGGGCAACGTGGTCGATCCACTGGGGCTGATCGATCAGTACGGCGCCGATGCGCTGCGCTTCTTCATGGCGGCCATGGAAAGCCAGGGCCGCGATGTGAAAATGGATGAAAAGCGCGTCGAAGGGTACCGCAACTTCGCCACGAAGCTGTGGAACGCCACGCGTTTCTGTCAGGCCAACGGGATAACCGGCAGCCAGACGATCACAGCGCCCGCAGCCACATTGGCAGTCAACAAATGGATCATCGGCGAAGTATCCGAAACGCTCGCGGCACTCGATGCGGCCATGGCCGATCTGCGCTTCGATGCGGCGGCCAACACGATCTATCACTTCGTGTGGGACAGCTTCTGCGACTGGTATCTGGAACTGATCAAGGGCCAGATCGATGACGAAACGAAGGCCGTCGCCGGTTGGGTGCTCGACCAGATTTACGTCATGCTCCACCCGTTCATGCCGTTCATCACGGAAGAACTGTGGCACGCGCAGGGCGATCGCCAATACGAACTGATCCTTGCCAAGTGGCCTGAGCCGAAGGCAGCAGTCGATGCTGCTGCCAAGGCGGAAGTCGAATGGCTGATCGCGCTGACCTCCAACCTGCGCACGGCAAAAAACGAACTGGGCATTGCGCCCGGTGCAAAGCTCGAAGCCTATCTCGAAGCGCCCAGCGATACCGCCAAGGCCGCTATCGAACGCAACCCCGCGGCGGTCGAACGCCTCGCCCGCCTTTCCGCGATCAGGTTTGAAGCCGCCCCTGCGGGTGCTGCCATGCAGATCGGCGTGGGCACCGATGTGTTCGTGATCCCTCTCGAAGGCGTGATCGATATCGCAGCGGAGAAGGCACGGCTTGAAAAGGCCCAGGCCGCCTCGGAAAAGGAACGCGATTCTCTGGCGAAGCGGCTCGACAACCCGTCCTTCGTGGAAAAAGCCAAGCCCGAAGCGGTCGAGAAGGCCAAGGCCGACCATGCGCACCATGCCGCAGAGGCCGAACGCGCCGCTGCTGCCCTTGCCCGGTTGGGATAACGGCGTGGCCGGGTCCTGTCTGCCGTGTGATGGCAGCGGGGCCCGCGCGCCTTTCCACCGCCCCGGTTCGTCATGGCACTAGCCCTTGCCACCACCACCCCGGGGGAGCCGGAAATCTTCGCCTCGTTACAGGGTGAAGGCCCGTCGCAAGGGCGGCCCAGCACGTTTATCCGGCTGTCGCGGTGCAATCTCGCCTGCCAATGGTGCGACACGGCCTATACGTGGCGCTTTACCGGCGACAACCGCCCCCACCGCGATGGCACCGCGTTTGACCGCACCGCCAACCAGTTGATGATGGCTGAGGACAAGGCTGCGGAACGTATCCTTGCACTGGGGCAGGATCGCCTGGTGATAACCGGGGGGGAACCCCTGCTGCAGGCCGCGGCGCTTGCCCGGATGCTCGGGCACCTGCCAACCATGCATGTGGAAATCGAAACCAACGGCACCGTGGCCCCGTCACCCGCGCTCGACGCCATGGTCCAGCAGTACAACGTCAGCCCCAAACTGGCGCACAGCGGCAATCCCACCGATCTCGCGCTGATCCCCGAACGGCTCGCTGAATGGGCGCAGAACCCCCGCGCCTTTTTCAAATTTGTCATCGCCACGCCCGACGATATGGCCGAAGTCCTCGCCCTGCAGGAACGCTATGCCATTCCCGGTGACCGCATTTTTCTGATGCCGGAAGGCACCGCCAGCGCCATCTTGCGCGAACGGCAAGTCTGGCTGTCTGACCTGTGCATGCGCCACGGATTCCGCATGAGCGACCGCCTGCACATCCACCTCTATGGCGATACGCGCGGCACCTGAACCGGCCCCGCGCGTATTGTCCGAATTCAGTTCAGCGTCGCGATATCGATCACGAAACGGTACTTCACATCGCCTTTGACCATCCGATGAAAGGCGTCGTTGATACCGTCCATCGGGATCAGTTCGATATCTGCCGTCAGCCCGTGGTCGCGGCAGAAGTCGAGCATTTCCTGCGTTTCCGCGATGCCCCCGATCAGCGATCCGGCGATCGACCTGCGACCGAACACGAGATTGCCCACCGATGGCGACTTGTGCGGTTCGGGCGGCACCCCCACCATGACCATCGTCCCATCCCGCTTCAGCGCCTGCAGAAACGGATCGAGATCGTGCGGCGCGGCAACGGTGTTGAGGATCAGATTGAACTGCCCTGCCTGCGCCGCCATGGCAGCACCATCGCGTGAATTGACCACATGGCTTGCGCCCAGCCGCAGCGCATCCTCGCGCTTGTTCTCGGACGTGGTGAACACTGTCACCTCGGCCCCCATCGCGGCGGCGATTTTCACCCCCATATGGCCAAGCCCGCCAAGACCAACCACACCGACCTTCTGCCCCGGTCCGACTTTCCAGTGCCGCAAGGGGGAATAGGTGGTGATACCCGCGCAAAGCAGCGGCGCCACCCCGGCAAGGTCTTTCTCGTCATGGCTCACGGTCAGGACGAAATCCTCGTCGACCACAATATGGCCGGAATAGCCGCCAAATGTGTGCCCGCCCGAATGCTTGTCCGGCGCATTGTACGTGCCGACAAAACCCGAACCGGTGCAGTACTGTTCATCCCCATCATGGCACGAAGCGCAGGTGCGGCAACTGTCGATCATGCAGCCGACCCCGACGATGTCGCCCGCTTTATAGCGTTGCACATCCGCGCCCACCGCCGTCACCCGGCCAACGATTTCGTGGCCCGGTATGCAGGGGTAACTGGTGTTGTTCCATTCGTTCCACGCAGTGTGCAGGTCGGAATGGCAGACGCCGGAAAACAGGATATCGATGGCGACATCGCGCGCGCGCGGCTGGCGGCGGTCTATTTCCATTGGCGCTAGCGGCTGCTCGGCAGAACCGTTGCCGTAAGCCCTGGTTTTCATGGATTGGATTCCTCTGGGATGAAACTGTCCGGGACGGGCAGCCTACAGCGCGATCCGCATGGTTGGAAGCCGTGAAGCCCACAAAACCCTTGTCACAAACAAGAAACTTCCGCGATGTCTCAGCGCCCCTGCGCGCGCCAACGGGCGACTGTGCGGTGCACCGCGTCTTCATCACCGTGGCCGCTGTCATTCCACAGTTCGATAAACGAGGGATCTTCCGATGCCGGACGCCGGATTTCCTCCAGATCGTCGAAACTGACACGAACCGGAATGGATACACCTTCACCACAAATGATGCATTCCCGGTTACGCAAGGCGGGAATCGCATCGAGGAAGCCGCGCGCGCCTTCGGGCATGGCCGCCTTCACAAAATTCTGGTCGCGATCGTTGTTGAGACGCATCGAAATGATCGTGCCGCATTGCGACAGCACGCCTTCGGCAAGATCGGACGGCCGCTGCGTGATCAGGCCCAGCGAAATGCCGTATTTACGCCCTTCCTTGGCAATACGGGAAAGAATGCGGCCAACCGACGAACCATCGGCGTTCTTTTCATTCGGCACGTAACGGTGCGCTTCTTCGCAGATCAGCAGGATCGGGCGGCCGCGCTCGTCCCGGCTCCAGATCGCAAAATCGAACACCAGACGGCTGAGCACGGCCACGACAGTGGAGGTCACATCCGAAGGAACGCCCGACACGTCGATAATCGAAATCGGTTTGCCATCGCTTGGCATGCGGAAAATCTTGGAGATAAATTCGGCCATGGTGTCGCCCACCAGCATGCCGGAAAACATGAACTGATAGCGGGGATCGGCTTTCAGTTCGTCAATCTTCCCTTTGATCCGCTGGAACGGCGCGCTCGAACTCGCCTTGTCGAGCTTGCCCATCTCCAGTTGGATAATATTGGTCAGGTCCGACAGGAGATAGGGGATCGGTGCATCCACCGTGATCTTGCCAAGGCTTTCCGCCAGACGGTTTTTCGAGCGGGCCTGCAGCAGGCATTTGGCAAGAATATCCGCATCCTCCTGCCGGTCGTTCCCGGTGGAGGTCAGGAACACCTCACAATGTTCCTCGAAGTTCATCAGCCAATAGGGCATCTGCAGGTTGGATACGTCCAGCAGCATGCCGTTGCTGCGGAACGCCGCCGAATATTCGCCGTGCGGGTCGATCATCACGATATGCCCATGCGGGGCGGCTTCGCAGATACGGTGCAGGATGAGCGCGGCACTGGTCGACTTGCCGGTGCCGGTGGACCCCAGCAGCGCGAAATGCTTGCCCAGCATGGCATCGATGTACAGACCGGCACGAATATCATTCGTCGGGAACACTGTGCCGATCTGGATGCTGGTGCGGCCATCGCTGGCATAAATCTGGCGCAAATCGGCATTCGTGGCGGGATAAATCAGCGATCCCGGTATCGGATACCGGGTCACACCGCGCCGGAAACTGTGGATGCGCCCCGTCAGCTTCTCCTCTTCCCCTTCGCCCAGAAAATCGATCCCGGCGATAATCCCAACATTGTTGCGGCCATCCTTCTTCTGCGTCCGCACGCTGGCCAAAAGCCAGCCGCCACCCACGCGAATTTTGATCTGGCTGCCAACCTGCCCGGCAAGGGCAATCGAAGGATCGGCATCCTCCGCACATTCGTTCAGCCGTTCCAGATCGAGCGCGACAAACGAGGAGGATCCGGCAATTTCAAGGACGACGCCAATCGGCTGCGTGGCATTGCCGTTGCCGATGGTGGGCGCGGCCTGACGCACCGGCGCAGCACCTTGCGCCGTCGGCGCGCCTTGCCCCGCACCACCGACAGCCTGAAAGTGATCCTGATTTGCCATTTCGCTCATATCGTGCCCGCAATGCATCCCCAAGTGAGCAATCCGCCTAACCCCGCAAGGTTAATATCGCGTCAATTGGAAGGGATCAGCGCAATCAGATCAAAGCGAAAAGTCTCCCGGCCAGCCAGCCCATACCCACGGAAAATGCCACGACGAGAAGGCCATAAAACAGGGATTGCTGCTCAGCGAACTGGGCGACAAACCGTTCGAAGCCGATTTTGCGGACTTCCACTTTCGCCGTGGCCGACGCGATCACACGCCCTTTCGTAATGGCGAAGGTTTCCGCCGTATAGGTGCCCGTCTGCACACTGGAGGGCAAATTTATGCGCGCCTGATACAGCACCTGTTCGCTCACCACCACGCCGTCGCTGTGTTCGCTGAAAAGCCCTTCGCGCTGCCGCAAATCGACCAGCCCGGCAGAAAAACGAGCCTGTTCCTTGGGGTCGATCGCACCGATCGGCGACAGCTGCAGCCAGTTCAACCCGAGTTCGTAAATCGCAGCCGTGCGATCATCGACGATCTTGTCGATCGGGCGGGAAGAGGCGACGGCAAAGAACGAGGGCGCAGAACGCAGGGCAGTGCTGTCAGCATTGATCCAGATTCCCGCGATCTTCTGCTTTTCCCGCAGACGCACTGCCTGCGTGGGGCCTTTCAGCACCACAACAATATCGTAATCCCGCCCGGCCCGGGTCCCACTGGGATCGAGAATCGCACCGAACAGCAACAATTCCGTACCGGTAAAGCCCTGCTGCACCTGAATTTCATGCTGCGATACTTCCGGCACCAGAATCGGATCACGTGCTGCGCCCAGCATGATCAGCAGGAACAGGGCGAAGACCGCTCTCACAATGGTTCCACCGAATAAATTTCGCTTGGTCGGAAACCCAGCCCGAACGCCATACGCAACGCCACCAGCAGCACGATGATGGCCAGAATCATGCGCAGTTTCTGTGGCTGAACCTTGCCCGCCAGTTGGCTGCCGATCTGCGCCCCCGTTACAGAACCGAGCAGCAGCAGCGCAGCCAGAACAATATCCACCGCCTTGGTGGTGAGCGCATGCATCATCGTGGACGACATCGTCACGAACAGGATCTGGAACAGCGATGTCCCGACCACGACATTCGCGCTCATCCCCAGAATGTACAACATCGCCGGAACGAGGATGAAACCACCGCCAACCCCCATCAGCATGGTCAGGATACCCACGCCCACGCCGATCAGCAGCGGCGCCAATGGCGATATGTACAGCCCCGATCGATAGAAACGCCAACGCAGCGGCAGACTGGCCACGATCGGATGGTGCCGCCGTTTGCGGGGCAGCGGGGCAGCGCCGCTGCGTGCCGCACGGATCGCCAGATAACTTTCGTGCGCCATCAGCCCCCGATGGTGCCCAGCAAGATGACATAGAGGATGTTGATGACGGTATCGATCTGGCCAACCGATTCCAGAAAACGGAACAGCAGCGCCCCGATCCCCGAGCCGAGTATACCGCCCGCAACCATGACCAGGCCCATGTGATAATCGACGGCATTGCGTTTGGTATAGGCGAAGACGCCCGATACGCTGGCGCCCGTCACCTGGCTGGCGGCGGAAGCGGCCGCGACGGTGGGGGGGATGCCGTAAAAGATCAGCAAAGGCGTGGTCAGGAACCCGCCCCCCACACCGAACATGCCGGACAGGACCCCGGTGATCGCCCCAAGTGCGACAATCACCAGCCCATTGACCGAGAGATTGGCGATGGGGAGATAGACATCCATGACGCCCCATGCCGTAACCCAGCCGCGCGCCGGATAAAAGCGCTTCGGATCAGAATCCGGCGGAAATGGTAACGGCAGGGCCGGATTTCGGCTCGGCATCCCCCTTCACCCGGAAACGCCAGTCCAGCGAAACCCGCGACCGGGTGCCCCACATGTCGATCATCGTGCTGGCACTGGGGCCGACATCCAGCCGCGCGGCGCCCTTTTGCGCCCCGGCCCAGATGCCGCCACCCGCCCGCAACTGCATGGTCGCCACGTCAATCAGCGTACGATCCACCCGCAACTGGCCATCAGCGAAGCCCGTCTTGTACATCCCCCCGACATAGCCCCCCTGCACATAGGCTTCCCCCGTGAAACCCAATGGCAGGGCGAACGGCGGCAGTTCGGTATAGGCGAGCACAGCGGGCCGAACCGATGTCTGCCCCTGGGCGCTGCGGAATGCCCGGCCTTCCACGGCCAACATCAGCGGCACGGATCGGAACGGGCGCGCCCCCACACCCAGGGCAATTTCGTTTTCGCGGATGCTCCCCAGCGCCGAATAGGCCCGCAGATAGGCGATCGGGCGATGTCCGTTCTGAGGCGCGATATGATAGCGCAGGATCGCCCCCGCCTGACTGCCGCCATAGGATGGCCTGCCCGATGCAGGCATGACTGGGGATTCGCGCCGGGCGAGTACCCAGGCATCAGCAGACCAGCGGTTGCCGCGCGTGCGCGCCGGTTCCGGCGCAAGGAATGGCGGAGGCACCCCCGGGTCCGCAAAGGCAAGGGGTGGCGATGGCACGGCTGCCCCAGCCCCTGCAGGCAATGCCCCACTGCCGGTCATGCCACCTACCGCACCGGACCCATTGCCCGCCATGGCAAATGCCGCCGCACCAACCGGACCACCCCCCGGCGACGCAGGATAATAATAGACCGGCACGGGAATACGCACCTGCTGGAAAACCGGTTGCGGTATGCCCCCCGCCATCTGCCAGCCCAGCGGCGGGGCAGGATAGCCTGACAGCGCCATACCCTCGGGATACCCCATACCGTAAGGCGGGCTTATCGGGCCGCGAGCGAACCCTTCGGCAACCATGCGGCCATCCGCAGAGCCCGCCGTTTTATCCGCCAGTGCGGGCATGGCGGGCGCAGGTATCGCCCAGCCATCGCGCACGGTCATGTCCCATGCCGGCGGCGCCCAGGTGGCCACACGCAGCGCAACCCAGCCGCCCAGAATCAGCACAAGAACCGACAAGGGCTGACCACGCAGGCTGGTCCGCAAGATCATGCGGTGGGCTCCGTATTGCGGAGCAATGCGGGATGGGTGCGATGCACCGTTTTTTCCCAATGCGGCGGTTCCCCTTTCAGGGTTCGCCAATAGGCGACCAAGGCCCTGCGCCCTGCCAGAATCGCGATAATATTCGACACCGGGATACGCAAAAGCGCACGCATCGCTTCCGTCGTCCCATATTCGCGCCAGGCGAAGGCACAGCGCCAGATCGCGCGCCAGACAAATGCGGCGAAGTTGACCAGCAGCAGCGCCTTCGCCAACGGTCCCGGTTCGGGCAAAACCAGCAACCCCACCGCATCACCCAGCCACAGGATCACGCCAAGGATCATGAAAACGTAAGCCGCCGCCATGACCAGCGCAGCCAATGGCCCACGGCGATCGCGCAAGCGCATCCAGCGTTCGGTCAGCCGCCCTGTCCAGCCCATCCGGTCCCAACCCTGCAATGCAATACCGTGAACCCAACGCGTCTTCTGCCGCACGGCCTCGTTCACACGTGCCGGGAAACAGGCACGCGTGGCGACCAGTTCCCCGTTATCGCCGCGAACCCGCAGGAACGCCGATTTCCCGCCAAGTTCAGCGATCTTGAGGCCAAGCTCATAATCTTCGGTCAGGCTCTGGCTGGCGAAGGGCGCATCGGCCGTGCCGTTACGGCTGGCCACGAGATCGAGCACGTCGCGCGCAAAGGCGCAGCCCACCCCCGCGGCGGGCAATCCTGCACCCAGGGCATCGCGCACGACCATCGATTTCCCATGTGCCTCAGCAAATTCATCGCAATAATGCCCTGCCACCCATGGCGAATCCGCCTGCGGTTCGGGCAGAACCGGCATCTGGATGAAATCGAGCCCGGTCATCGCCTGATCAAGCAGGGGCAAGGCAACCGGATCGACCATGTCTTCCGCATCGTGCATCAGCACCATACGCACGCGTTGCCCACTGCGCCGTTCGTCCACACACATGGCTGCGAACAGGCGATTGAGGCAGTCCGCCTTGCTGGTCGGGCCATGCCGATCGTGGATCACCAGACGCAGGCGCGGATCACCTTGTGCCGCCATCGCCACGGCCTGCACCGTCTGCGGGTCGTTACAATAGCACCCGACATAGAGGCGCAGTTCGGCCTGGTTCCAGACCGTCAGCGCATGGCGCACCGTCGCGCCGATCACTTCCGCTTCGCGCCATGTCGGGATCATAACCGCCGCCACGCCCTTGAGCGGATGGCCCAGCAGCGCGCCGCGATCCACGCGCGGCGTGCGCGCTTTCCCTATGATCCGACGCCACAGGTAATGCAGATCGACAAGCACATCGTCGAGCGCCCCAACCAAGAAAAACGCCCCGGCAAAAAGCAGCAGTTCATAGCCCGCCAACGCCACGACCTGCATGGCGGTGAGTCCCCCAAAGATCGCCATCCTTCCCCCTTATCGATGACGTTTGCCGATCGGGTAATGCAGCCGAATAGGGCTTGCAACGCGCAAACCATCTCCGGCAAAGCCCGCTGATGACAAGCGATGCGACATCTCCGCCGAACCTGCTGAAGAAGCTTCTGGGAAGCGAGGCTTTTCCGGGAATACTTCTCATTCTGGTGGCGATCGCCGCCATGTTGATCGCTAATTCCCCGGCTGCCCCTGCCTACCACCACCTGCTCCATGACACGCTGGCATGGACCCCGGTCGCAAAGCTCGACACCTTGCACCTGTGGATCAACGACGGGCTGATGGCGGTCTTCTTCCTCGTTGTCGGGCGGGAGGTGAAGCGTGAGCTTCTGTCCGGGCAACTGGCCGATGCGCGGCACAGGCGGCTGCCGGTTCTCGCGGCCATGGCCGGTATGGCAGCCCCCGCTGCGGTCTTTCTCCTGCTGTCCGGGGGCGAACCGCAGATCGCGCGAGGCTGGGCCATACCGGCCGCAACCGACATTGCCTTTGCCATGGGCGTGCTCGGCTTGCTGGGCAATCGCGTACCGGCCGCATTGCGGCTCTTCCTGCTGACCGTTGCGATTGTCGACGATATCGGCGCCGTCCTGATCATCGCCCTGTTTTATACCGCAGAGGTGCGGCTTGACTGGTTGCTGGCCGCGCTGCTGATATTTGGCGGCATGATGGCGCTCAACCGCATGGGTGTGCGGCGCCTCTGGCCGTTCGTGCTGACCGCCATCGCGCTATGGTATTGCATGCTCCATTCCGGGGTCCATGCCACCGTGGCGGGGGTTGTTGCGGCCTTCACCATTCCCTTGCGCATCACCGCGGATGGCGCCGCATCCCCGCTGGAACGGCTCGAACACCGGCTTACGGGGTGGAACAGCTATCTGGTGATCCCGGTGTTCGGCTTCGCCAATGCCGGCGTGTCCCTTGCCGGGATTGGCATCGCGGGCCTGATCGCCCCGCTCCCGCTTGCGATCGCGGGTGGCTTGGTAATCGGCAAGCAGGTCGGGATATTCACCGCCGTCGCCCTTGCCGAACGGCTGGGTTATGCCACCCGACCAGCGGGCGCCAGTTGGCTCCAGCTCTGGGGTGTTTCCATCCTCTGCGGGATCGGCTTCACGATGAGCCTGTTCATCGCCGCGCTCGCCTTTCCGCTCCATCCCATGCTGGTAGAGGAAGCCAAACTCGGCATTCTCGGCGGTTCGCTGATATCCGCACTGCTCGGCTATCTCGTCCTGCGGCTTGCGCCCGCCCCCGAAAAGGCGGGCTGACACGCTTACCAGGTTCCGGTGTTTTCCATGCTCGCCCAGGGTTCCTGCGGGGGAAGATGGCCGTTCTGCAGGAGTTCCACCGAAATGCCATCGGGGCTTTTGATAAACGCCATATGCCCATCCCGCGGCGGGCGGTGGATGGTGTGGCCTGCATCCTGCAGGCGCTGACAGGTCGCATAGATATCGTCGACCTGATAGGCGACATGCCCGAAATTGCGGCCTCCGCCATAGGTTTCACCGCTGCTGCCATCTTCGGGCGGCCAGTTATAAGTGAGTTCGATCTGGGCCATGTCGGACTGGCCGGGCGCTGCCAGAAAAATCAGCGTAAAGCGCCCCTGCGGCACTTCATGTCGACTCACTTCTTCCAGTCCGATCAGTTCGAAGAAGCGGATCGTTGCCTCGGGATCAGTCACACGGATCATCGTGTGAAGAAATTTGACCACGTTGAAACTCCATTCGTCTATATTAAAGCACGGTTCATCGAGACTCGTGCAAAGATGGCCGCACAACATCCGTTGGGGAGGCCCCATATAATGTCCGATCCTGCGCTCGACCACCATGCGTCATCGCGTTCTTTTTTCAGCGACTCCACCAATCGCCGCTGGCTGATCAGCGCATCAATCATGGCTGTGGGCCTGATTGCAGGCGGCTACCTTCTCGGTGACGGACTGACCCGGGCCAAAGCGGCCGACCGGTCGGTCACCGTGCGCGGGCTGGCCGAACGCGACGTCAAGGCGGATCTCGCCACCTGGACGATTGCCTATTCCGCCACGGCTGGCGATCTCCCTACGGCGCAGGCCAGTGTTGACCGCGACAGCACCGCAATCCGTGCCTTCTTCAAGGAGCTCGGATTTCCTGACGATGCGATCCAGCCCACTGGCGTCAACGTGTCGAATTTCACCAACAACGGCGTCCAGCAATTCACCGTGCGCCAGCGTATGACCTTGCGCACCACCGACATTGCCCGCGCGGAAAGGGCGGTAAAACGGCAGTTCGACCTCGTCCGGCGTGGCGTCGTGCTCGAGGAAGGGTCCGGCATGGCCTACACCTTCACAAAGCTGAACGATATCAAGCCAGCGATGGTCGCCGAAGCCACCAAGGATGCCCGCGCCTCGGCCCAGCAATTCGCCAAGGACAGCGCCACCAGCGTCGGCGGGATAAAGCAGGCGACGCAGGGCTATTTCTCGGTCGAGGCCCGCGATGGCGACAGCGGCGGGGGCTGGGGCGTATCCGACACGCCTTACAAGAAGGTCCGCGTGGTCACGACGGTCGATTTCTATCTGCGCTGAATCCGGCGACAGGTTCGGGGTCCACTCCCCCGGACACGGAGCGGCCCGCGCATTGCTGCGCGGGCCGCGATGTTGGCTGATGCCGTAAAGCTATCAGAAGCTGTAGGACAGCGTACCGACGACCGTATCGTTGGTCAGGTTCTTCACCGAACGTCCTTCAACGCCGATGTACTGCACACCAACCGTCAGACCGCCAAGCACGGTGGCCGAAGCCCCGATCGACCAGTCAAAGGCCGTCTTGTCGTTGTTGAAACCGTTGACATAATCAGGTGCGAGCGCACCGTCGGTGTAACCAAGGTGTGCCGACAGGGACACCGGCGTTCCCGGGATGCCAGCGCTGAAATCGGTGAAGACATACAGGTTGTCCTGGCTGCCCAGCGAATCCTGATCCCAGGCATAGGCCACGCCCAGCGTTGCGCCGACCGGGCCGAGCTGGCCGGAAAGCTTCGCATAAGGTTCGAAATAGGCCGACGGACCGGCACCCGAATCCTTCGACGGATAGACGAAGTAGGTCAGACCGGCATCGAGCGTCAGCCCCGAAGCGACTTCACCCTTCCAGCCGCCATAAAGGTCGAGTTCCATTTCGCCATAAAGCGGCGTGTCTTCGAGCGAGGACGCCCAGGTCCCGACATAGAAGCCGCTCGAGTGGGCGACACTGAGGCCACCCTGAATCGCGAAATCACCACCGGAAAGCGACGCACCACGGAAACGATAGTCCGTAACGATGGCAACGTTGCCCGATACGGTGAAATCGGAAGGTGCTTCCTCTTCAGCCATTGCCGGCGTTGCGGCAAATACGGCACCAGCGAAAGCGGTTGCAGCCAGAAGGCTGCGGACGGACGTAAGCATAGCAGTGTTCCTTTGTTGTGAACCTGTTGAAACTTTCGTCCCACCTGCGACCCGCCGGATCATCTCATTGCCCCGGATGTTCCTGTGCGGATGTGAGGCGAAGTTGCCCACCGTTGCTGCATTGCACAAGAAAAAAATTCGCAAGGGCACAGGCAATTGGGAATGTGTGGATTTTCTGCATCACATTCATACGCTGGACACACTGTGCTAGATACATGTGCCCCACACACGCAGGCCCCGTCATGAATCCAAGCGCAATAGAAACAACCCCAAAACTTGCGATCGATGCCGGGAAGGCCCGGATTCCTGCGGGGCAAAGGGTCTATGCGATCGGCGACATCCATGGGCGCCTGGATCTGCTCGAAGCGCTCGCACATGCGATAGAACTGGACGCTGCTACCGCCCCGGCGCAGAGCATGGTGTTGCTGCTCGGCGACTTGATCGATCGCGGCAGGGATAGCGCAGGGGTAATCGACTACGTGCTGGCGTGGCAAGAACGCCGCCCCGTGCGCGTGCTTATGGGCAATCATGAGGAAGTGTTCCTCGCCGCGTTTACCGATACCGAATATCTGCGTCGGCTCCTGCCCTATGGCGCGCGCGAAACACTGATCAGCTATGGCATCGATGCCCATATTACCGGGCCCGATGCGCTGCAGCGGATGCAGGCGGCGATGGCCAGCCGCATTCCCAGCCGCCATCGCGAATTCATGGCCGCGCTCGAACTCTCGGCGGTGATCGGCGACTATCTGTTCGTCCATGCAGGGATTGAACCGGGTATCCCCGTTGCTGACCAGAGCGCGCAGGCCATGCGCTGGATTCGCGATCCGTTCCTGATGCACGAAGGGCTGTTCGAAAAAGTCGTGGTGCATGGCCACACGATCCGCACCGAGGTGGAGGAGCGCCCCAATCGCATCGGGATCGATACGGGGGCCTATTGCTATGGGCTGCTGACCGCGCTGGTTCTGGAAGGGGGCGAACGCCGCTTCATTCAGGCGCGCGAGCAGGAGGATGGCGCCATTGCTATTCTACACCGCGAAGCGGCCTGAAACTGCGGTCACGCGGTGTTTTACGACAGTTTGCCAGGGGGCCTGTAAGCCGGGTTCTGTATCACGGACGGTATCCCACGAGAGACCGTATCCGCAATGGCAGCCATTCCTCTAGGCCTTGCGTTGCCGCAAGGCTCAAGCAGCCAACCCGGGCGATCAAAGGCGAAACACCCCTGCTTCCGGATCTTGCGATCCTTGGCGCGCCGCCCCTATTCGGCCTTGCTCCGGGTGGGGTTTGCCATGCCGCTCCTGTCGCCAGTCGCGCGGTGCGCTCTTACCGCACCCTTTCACCCTTACTGCCGGTTTCCCGGTTAGCGGTATGCTCTCTGTGGCACTTTCCCTGAATGCCCGGCAAGCCGAACACCCGGCGGGCGTTACCCGCCACCCTTGTTTCGTGGAGCCCGGACTTTCCTCGGCGAAGCGAAGCTTCGACGCGGCTGCCCGGCCCCCTGGCGCCGCCTATCTAGCGCGTCCGCGGTCCCGTTCCAAGAGCAAGGCGAACAGGATCGCACCGATTTCGCCATCGATCTCCCCATCGATCCGCTTGGGGCGCCAACGGCGCTGGAATGCCGCCACCGCCGCACGGCCATCGGAAATGTCATACCCGAAGCGTTCCAGCCCCAGCAAAAACGCGCCATCGTTGGGAAAGGGCGTGCCCAGGCTGACTTTGGGTGTCGCCAGCGCCAGCTTCAATCGGGCCAGCCGCCGCCAGTCGAACAATTCACCCGGATCTTCCTTGCGCGCCGGGGCGATATCGGAATGGCCCACCACATTGGCGCGGGGAATGTCGTATTGCCGCACGATCCGTCCGACCAGCGGCATCAGCGCTTCCATTTGCGCGGCCGAAAACGGGCGATAGCCCCATTCGTGCCCCGGATTGACGAGTTCGATCCCGATACTGGCGGAATTGATATCCGTTATCCCCCGCCAGTAGGATCGCCCCGCATGCCAGGCACGGTTGGCTTCATCCACCAGCCGGATGACCGTGCCGTCTTCTTCGATCATGTAATGTGCGGAAACTTCGGCCTGGGGATCGCACATGCGTTCGAGCGCCTCAGGCCCGGTGCGCATGCCGGTGTAATGCAGGACCAGCATGGTGATCGGCAGCTGGCGCGCGTTCCAGTTGGGGGACGGAACCTCGCGCTGCACCAGTTCATCCATCGTGCGTCACTCCCCCGGCAGGATCGCTCCGAGCACCAGCGCATCGCCAGTCAGCGCATATTGCAGCTTGCCGCCGCATTCCTGCGCAAGGACATGCAGCATATGCGCCGCTGCGGTCCGGCTGGAAAGCTGTTCCAGTTGCAGGGTGCCCTCCAGCGAATTGCCGATGGTTTCGTCAAACGCAATTTTCGGCCCCGCCGCACGCACCACGATCTCGCTGGTGCCGTCACGCACTTCGGCCGCGATATCGATTTCCCCGCCGCGTACCAGCGCATCGATGGCGATCTGCGCGAAGTTGAGCAGCACTTTGGCAGCCGGTTTGGGCAGTGCCGCCACCCCCAGCGCCCAATTGACGCTGATCCGGTCGTTTCCGGCAACCAATGCGTCGATCAGGCTGCGCACTTCATCGGTGGCGATCGCTTCGCCAAAACCACCCGCGGCGCCGAACGCCAGCCGGAAGAACTTGAGCTTGTCCGTCGATGTCCGGGCGCTCTGTTCCAGCAGTTCGAAACAGCGCTGGCGCATTTCCGGGTCTTTCTCGTCCGCCAGAAGTTCGAGCCCGTTCATCAGCGCCCCGACGGGACTGAGCATATCATGGCAAAGACGGGAGCAAAGCAGACTGGCGAGATCGACGGAAGATTTGGACATATGCAGCTTTCAGGCCCTTTTGACTGAAGGGAGTGACTCAATGCACCCGATATAGGAGGAAAAACCGATCCCGGAACCGGGCGCGTCAAACAATTCAGCCCAATTGCCACTTTCCATCGGTCTAAGGATAGGAGCAGACAACACGCCTTAGCGCGTTACCGCTCGATCACGCCATAGGAAAGCGCCATGAACCCCGCATGACCATCCTCCCACAAACGCACAGCGTCATCGCCGCTGACAATCGCCCAGACCTTGCCGTCGCGCGCGGCCTGCTCCGCATCGCAAGGCGAAGGTTCGGGCGGTCCCTGGGGGTGGGAATGATAATAGCCGATCACCGCTGGGCCACCGCCGCGCGCCGCGCGCAGGGCAGCGATCAGCGTGCCGGGATCGATTTCGAACCGGGCGCGCGGATCATCAGCCACATTGACCGCAGGCAGCACCCGGTCGATCACGCCCTGATGCCCCAGCAACAGCCCGCAACATTCATCCGGCGCAGCTTTTTGCGCTTCGGCCCGCAAGCCATCGAGCGCATCCCTTGTCACAGCAATCTTCATGCCCACATTCTGTAGCATGGGGCGTGGGGAAATCATTGAGGGACTTCTCGAAAGCGACGGCGTGCGTCTGGACAAGGCGCTTGCCGACGCCAGCGGGCTGTCGCGCGAACGGGTCAAGGCCCTGCTTGGCGAAGGGCGGATCACGCTTGACGGCAAACCCGCCCCGTCTGCCTCGGCCAAAACCGTTGCCGGATCGCACTTTGCCATCGACGTGCCGCCCGCAGCGGAAGCCGAAGCCGCCGCGCAGGATATTCCGCTGACGATCGTCTATGAAGACGCCCACCTGATCGTGGTCGACAAGCCCGCCGGACTGGTCGTCCATCCTGCGGCGGGCAACCCCGACGGCACGCTGGTCAATGCCCTGCTGCATCATTGCGGCGGCAGTCTATCGGGAATCGGCGGCGTTGCGCGCCCCGGCATCGTGCACCGGATCGACAAGGACACGTCCGGACTGCTGGTCGTCGCCAAAAGCGATGCCGCGCACGAAGGGCTGGCGCGGCAATTTGCCGACCATTCGATCGAACGCGCCTATCTGGCGGTGGTCAACGGCCATCCGGTGCCCCCGGCGGGCACGGTGAAGGCGCGAATCGGGCGGTCCGATTCGAATCGCAAGAAGATGGCGGTGCTGCCCGACACGGCGAGTCGCGGGAAGCACGCTGTCACCCATTACAAAACGCTCAAAACCCTGAAAAACTGCGCTTTGATCGAATGCCGACTGGAAACCGGGCGCACGCATCAGGTGCGTGTTCACATGGCGTCAATCGGTCATGCGCTATTAGGGGACCCAACATATGGACGCCCCAATTCCAAGCTCAAGCCGCTGCTCACCGCACTCCAGTTCCGCCGTCAGGCGCTCCATGCTGCAGTGCTCGGGTTCATTCATCCGGTTCTCGGAACGACTGTACGGTTCGAAAGTCCGCTTCCTGCCGATATGCGGGAACTGATCGAGGAAACCACTCGTTGAAATCGATGAAATGAACACATTTTGGTATGAAATGCGGCTATAGTGAAAATTGGGCAAGTGGCCGTGCCCGGCAGGACGCCCAGCAGGGGTCTCGCAAAACGCGGTCGACACTGTGAAAGGTAAAGGGACTTTGACCGAGAAGAAAACCAACATCCGCAGGACGGCATCTGTCCCGGCGTTGAGCGGGGAGCAGAGCCTCAACCGCTATCTCGCCGAGATCAAGAAGTTCCCGGTGCTAACGGCTGAGCAGGAATATATGCTCGCCAAGCGCTATCAGGAACACGAAGATCCGGAAGCCGCCGCGCAACTGGTAACCAGCCACCTGCGGCTCGTGGCGAAGATCGCCATGGGCTATCGCGGCTATGGCCTGCCTGTGTCCGACCTGATTTCCGAAGGGAACGTCGGCCTGATGCAGGGCGTCAAGAAATTCGAACCCGATCGGGGCTTCCGTCTCGCCACGTATGCCATGTGGTGGATCAAGGCTTCGATGCAGGAATTCATCCTGCGCAGTTGGTCGCTTGTCAAAATGGGCACCACTGCCGCGCAGAAGAAGCTGTTCTTCAACCTGCGCCGGATGAAGAAGAACCTCGACGCCTACGACGATACCGATCTGCATCCGGACGACGTGGCCAAGATCGCGACCCATCTCGGCGTGCCCGAGCAGGAAGTGATCAACATGAACCGGCGGATGCTGATGGGCGGGGACTCCTCGCTCAACGTATCCATGCGTCAGGGCGAAGAAGGTTCGGGCCAATGGCAGGACTGGCTGGCGGACGACCGTCCGTTGCAGGACGAAACCGTGGCCGATGCCGAGGAAGCCGAACTGCATCACGAGATGCTGAACGAAGCGATGGACAGCCTCAACGATCGCGAACGGCACATCCTGACCGAACGCCGTCTGACGGAAAACCCGAAGACGCTCGAGGAACTGAGCCAGGTCTACGACGTGTCCCGCGAACGCATCCGCCAGATCGAGGTGCGCGCCTTCGAGAAGCTGCAGAAGGCGATGTTCCGCATCGCTGGCGACAAGCTGCTCGCCCCGGCCTGACCGGTCGCGCATAACGCAACGGAAGGCTGGCATCCGCAAGGGTGCCAGCCTTTTTCGTGCCATCCCTTTTCATGGGCGCCTTTTGGGGGATGCTTTCCCTTTGCGGCGTTCAGAACCGGCGCGCGATCCCCAGATAGAACTGACTGTCCGGGCTGTTGCCATTCAGGCCGCAATTCAGCCCCACATCGAACTGCGTCATGGCATTGGCCTTCCATGCGGCGGAAAGGCCGAACAAGGCCTCGGTCGTGTGGCCCGCCGGATCGCCATCGCGGTGCAGCGCCACTTCGGTGGAGAGCGACAGCCGCTCACCCAGCGCAAGGCCCACCCCGGCCACACTGCCATAGCGCAAGTGGCGGCCGTCGCCATCGCTGTCGACCGCGGCTTCCACGCCGGGTGTCAGCGCGAGGGACACCGTATCCGACAGCTCCACACTCAGCGGCACCAGCACCCCGGCACCCCAATCGCCCGCGCCGATCGGCGCCTTGCCCACGGGTAAGGTGGCATAGGGCATGACCGCCACCGAAAAGCCCGAACCATCGGGGTGGCGCAAGTTTTGCCGCAGCGCCAGCGTGACATCGCCTGTCCGCCCGGTCTTGCGGACTGCGCCGGTCGCCTTGTCGCGCGTGCGGACGTGGCCATAGGCGGTCCAGCCGATCTGCCCTTCGAGGCTTTCGGTCAGGCCGATCCGCACCAGTGCATCGCCCACAAGGATCGTGTCGCTGCGTTGCACGCTGTCGTTTTCGCGGGTCCAGTCGCCCAGCCCCAGTTCCCCGACCACCGCGCCCGGTTCCACCGTGCAGGCCGGTGTGCCGAGACCGGGTCGATCGGGGCACAGATCGCGTGGCTCCCCCGCATGGGCGAGACCGGCAAAGGCACAACAGCCCAGCACCACAAACGCGAACCTGACACTGGCAACCATGGCACCCCCGGCAATCGCTATACCCCCCATCAACGCGCGAAGCAGGCACCGGTTGCATTGCCGCATTTCGTGAATTCCCACGCGCCGCGTTCGCCGCTAAAGCCGGGTCATGGCCAGTCGCCTTCTCCGTTTCGTCGCCAAGTTCATCCTGTGGTTCCTCGTCATCAGCGTGGGGCTGGTCGTGCTGTTCAAATGGGTGCCGGTGCCGGTCACGGCGACCATGCTGCTGGACCCGAACGGGATCGAGAAAGACTGGGAATCGCTGAACCAGATCGATCGCACGATGGTGGCCGCCGCGATTGCCGCAGAGGACGGTAAGTTCTGCAGCCACAACGGGTTCGATCAGGAAGCCATCGAAAAGGCGATCCAGCGCAACGCCAAGGGCGGGCGCATCCGGGGCGGATCGACGATCAGCCAGCAGACCGCGAAAAACGTCTTCCTGTGGCAGGGCGGCGGCTATTTCCGCAAGGGTCTGGAAGCGTGGTTCACCGTGCTGATCGAGAACATCTGGGGCAAGCGGCGGATCATGGAGGTCTATCTCAACGTCGCCGAAACCGGGATCGGAACTTACGGCGTAGAGGCCGGATCGCAGCGTTACTTCAAGCATTCCGCCGCGAAGATGAGCCGCAGCGAAGCCGCCCGCATGGCTGCGGCCCTACCCCTGCCCAAGAAACGCGCGGTGGTGACGCCCGATGGGTTCACCCGGCGTTACGGCAATACGATATCCGCAAGGATCGCCTCTGTCGGGCGTGACGGGCTGGACAGTTGCGTTTACGATTAGGCCATGGGTGCAGGACACACGCATAGCCACGATGAGCATGATCATGGGGCGCATGATCATGGGGGGCACAGCCATGGCGGCCATAGCCACGGGGGCCACAGCCATGCTCCGGCCAGTTATGGGCGCGCGTTTGCTATCGGCGTGGTGCTCAACACCGCATTCGTCCTTATCGAGGCGACCTATGGTTACCTCTCCGGCTCGATGGCGCTGGTCGCCGATGCCGGGCACAACCTGTCGGACGTGCTCAGCCTGCTGATCGCCTGGGGCGCCAGTGTGATGACCGCGCGGCCCGCCACCGCCCGCTACACCTATGGCTTCAAATCCAGTTCGATACTGGCGGCGCTGACCAATGCCGCGCTGCTGCTGATCGCGATCGGCGCGATCCTGTTCGAAACCGTGCACCGGCTGTTCGACCCCGCCCCGGTCGAAGGGATGACCATGATCGTGGTCGCCGCCATCGGCGTCCTGATCAACGGCGGTACCGCCATGCTGTTCATGAGCGGGCGCAAGCACGACATCAACATTCGCGGCGCATTCCTGCATATGGCCGCCGATGCCCTGGTATCGGTGGGCGTGGTCGCAGCGGGCGCGCTGATCCTGCTGACAGGGAAGGTCTGGATCGATCCGGTCACCAGCCTTGTCATCGTGGCAGTGATCGGCTGGGGCACCTGGGGCCTGCTGAAAGACAGTGTGAAAATGGGCCTGCTGGCCGTGCCTGCCGGGATCGACGATGCGCAGGTGCGCGCCCATCTGGCCGCCCTGCCCGGCGTGAACGCGGTGCACGATCTGCATATCTGGCCGATGAGCACCACCGAAACCGCGCTGACCGCGCATCTCGTCATGCCTGGCGGCCATCCCGGCGATACCTTCCTGCTGGGGCTGGCGCAGGAACTGGAACACCGCTTCCGCATCGGCCACACCACGATCCAGATCGAGGTAGGCGAAGCCGATTGCACGCTGGGCGTTGACGGGGCGATCTGAGGGGGGCCAGCGGGCACCGGGGCAAGCCGGGATTTACCCGCACCGGTCACGGGATCAGATTCATCGCAGGTGCCCTGATGCACAATGGGCAACGGCCAGTGCCGTTCCGCGCAGCAGACGCGGAACGCTATGGCGGCCAGCCCTTTTTCGGCCAGACCTATTCAGCCGGGCTTATTTCGGGGCGTAGGGGTTCTTCGAACTGCGCAGAGTCAGCCGCACCGGCACCGAACCGAAGCCCAGTTCGCGGCGGATGCCGTTGACCAGATAGCGGCGATAGCTTTCGGGCAGATCGTCCAGCCGCGACCCGAAGATCACGAATGTCGGCGGGCGGGTCTTGATCTGCGTGATATAGCGCAGCTTGATCCGTTTGCCGCCCGGCGCCGGGGGCGGGTTGGCTTCCAGCGCATCGTCGAACCAGCGGTTGAGCCCGGCGGTGGGCACACGGCGGCTCCACACCTCGCGCAGGGCAAAGGCCGCTTCCAGCATGGCGTCCAGCCCCTTGCCGGTGCGCGCCGAAACCGAAAACACCGGCAATCCGCGCACTTGCGCCAGCCCGTCTTCCAGCGCGGCGCGAATGCCATTGTACAGCGCCGATGGTTCTTCGGCCACGTCCCACTTGTTGATCGCGATGATCAGCGCGCGCCCTTCCTGCAGCACGAGATCGGCGATCTTGAGATCCTGATGTTCCAGCCCCTTGGTCGCGTCGAGCAGCAGCACGACCACTTCGGCGAAATCGACCGCGCGGCGGGCATCGGCCACCGAAAGCTTTTCCAGCTTTTCGACCACGCGCGCCTTCTTGCGCATCCCGGCGGTGTCGATCAGGCGCACATCGCGCACTTCGTCCGTCTTCGGGTTGGTCCACTGCCAGTCGACCGCGATCGAATCGCGGGTGATTCCCGCCTCCGGCCCGGTCAGCAGGCGATCTTCGCCCAGCAGGCGGTTGATCAAGGTGGATTTGCCCGCATTGGGGCGCCCGACGATGGCGAGCTTGAGCGGCCCAGGAGGCGCATCCTCCTCCGCCTCGTCTTCGCTGCCCGCAGTTTCATCCTCGAACGGTGCGAATTCGTCGTCGTCCGCATCGTCTTCAAGATGCGGCAGCAGGGCTTCGAACAGATCGCCCATGCCTTCGCCATGTTCGGCGGACAGCGCGACCGGATCGCCCATGCCCAGGGCATAGGCTTCCATCATGCCCGCTTCCCCGGCGCGGCCTTCGGCCTTGTTGGCCACCACCACCACCGGCACATCCTGCCCACGCAGCCAGCGGGCGATTTCCTCGTCCAGCGGGGTCAGCCCGACACGCGCATCGATGACGAACAGCGCGACATCAGCGCCCTGCAACGAGACTTCCGTCTGCGCGCGCATCCGCCCCGGCAGGGTATCGGGATCTTCATCCTCCCACCCGGCGGTATCGACAATGGTGAATTCCAGCCCCAGCAGGGTCGCTTCGCCAAAACGGCGATCGCGCGTAACGCCGGGCTGGTCGTCGACCAGCGCCAGTTTCTTGCCAACCAGACGGTTGAACAGGGTCGATTTGCCGACATTGGGACGGCCGATAATGATCACCTGGGGGCGCGACATGCCCGGGCACTGAAGGTTTGCGCGGCTTTTGGCAAGGGGCGGCAGGTTCTTACCGCGCTGTTAACCATAATGCGCAAGGGTGCATTTACTACGTTCAGGCAGACGGGGCGGCATGAAAATCCCGGTTCTCGCCTGTCTTGCATGTCTTGCCAGCACCCTGTCCGTGCCCGCCACGGCGCAGGGCACGGCCGGTTTTGCCCCGGCTAACCTCGCCCCGTCTTACCTCGCCGCTACGCACCTCGCCCCGCCCTACCTCGAATGCGTGCCCTATGCCCGGCAGGTTTCCGGCATCAGCATCTATGGCGATGCCCATACCTGGTGGGATCAGGCGAAAGGGCGCTATCCACGGGGCAACAGGCCGCGTGTGGGGGCGGTCATGGCGTTCGAACCGCACGGGAACATGCGCTTGGGCCATGTCGCGGCGGTCAGTCGGGTGATCGATTCGCGCACGGTGCTGCTGCGCCATGCGAACTGGTCACCGATTGACGGGCGTCGTGGGCAGATCGAGGATAATGTGCGCGCGGTGGACGTCTCGTCCGCCAACGACTGGAGCGCGGTGCGCGTTTGGTATGCGCCGATTCAGGCGCTGGGCGGCACGGCGTGGCCGGTGAACGGCTTTATCTATCGCGATGGGGCCAAAGATGATGGGGCACAGGATGCCGCGAAACGCGCGCAACCCGCGAAAACCTTAGCCAAAACGGCATCCGCGCAGACCCCGCCGAAACTGACGGCAGCGCAGCGGCGGACCGATCCGATTGGCGCGATTATCGCCGGGGCGCGTCGCTAGCGACGCGACGCTTTCCCCGGGCTTGCAGCCGATCCGGCCGTTCAGTCTGCCTTGGCGACCGGCGGATTTTCGCCGAGATCTTCGTACCATGCCTCGACCGGGCCATTAAGCTTGAGCAGCAGCGGCTGCCCCTTGCGGTCCATGGTCTTGCCGGCCTGCACTTTCACCCAGCTTTCGGAAATGCAGTATTCCTCGACATTGGTGCGCACTGCGCCCTTGAAGCGGATACCCACGCCGCGGCGCAGCTTGTCGGCGTCGAAATATTCGCTGCCGGGGCTGATTGCCAGACGATCGGGCGGCACATCGCTGCCGGTGGCGGGAGTGGCGGAGTTCTGTTCGCTATCGCTCATCAGGCGCCCATAATGTGCGGGGCAGCGGCGTGCAACAGGGCATGCAGTTTGCCCGACATAGCCTGTTGTGCTTGCCCTTTTGCTGATCCCCCGATAAGGGCGCAGCCTTTCCCCCCGGTCGGTGTAGTGCCGTACCGGGAATATCGTCGGCCGCGGGCGTGGCGGAACTGGTAGACGCGCTGGTTTTAGGTACCAGTATCGTAAGATGTGGGGGTTCGAGTCCCTTCGCCCGCACCAGTCCGATCGAGGCACGAGCCCGACGTTATTTGAGGATTTGAGAAGGCACGAATCGAAATGCAAATCGTCGAAACCACCAATGAAGGCCTGAAGCGCGGCTACAGCGTGAAAATCACGGCCAAGGCTATTTCCGACCGGATCGAAAGCGAAGTCGAAAAAATCGCTCCGCAGGTCCGCATGCCCGGCTTCCGCCCCGGCAAAGTCCCGGCCAATCTCGTCAAGAAGATGCATGGCCCCGCGCTCCATTCGGAAGCGTTGAACGCCGCCGTGCAGGAATCGGTCGATTCGCTGCTGCGCGAGAAGGCGCTGCGCCCGGCGATTCGCCCCGATGTCCGCCTCAATGACGATTACGAGGAAGGCAAGGACGCCGAACTGACCGTGGAACTGGAAGTTCTGCCCGCAATCGAAGTGCCGTCGGTCGATGGCCTCAAGCTCGATCGTCTGGTGGTTCCGGTCACCGATGCGCAAGTCGACGAAGCGGTTGCCGATCTGGCCAAGAACCAGAAGAGCTTCAAGGACGCCCCCAAGACCCGCAAGGCGCAGGACGGCGACCAGCTGATCATCGATTTCGTCGGCAAGGTTGACGGCGTGGCGTTCGACGGCGGTTCCGCCGAAGACCAGCCGCTGGAAATCGGCGCTGGCCGTTTCATCCCCGGCTTCGAAGAACAGCTGGGCGGCGTGAAGACGGGCGAAGAAAAGACCATCACGGTAACGTTCCCCGCTGACTATCCGGCCGAACATCTGGCCGGCAAGGACGCCACTTTCGACATCACGGTGAAGCAGGTCAAAGTCGCCGGTGAAACCACGGTGGACGATGACTTCGCCAAGGCGCTCGGCCTCGAAGGGCTGGAACAGCTCAAGGGCCTGCTGCGCGGTCAGCTGGAACAGCAGACCAATGGCCTGACCCGCACCCAGATGAAGCGTCAGCTGCTCGACAAGCTGGCTGGCGATCACGATTTCGCCGTGCCGCCTTCGATGGTTGCCGCCGAATTCGAACAGATCTGGGCCCAGCTTCAGCAGGAAGCCGCCAAGGAAGAAGATCCCGCCGCCGCCCTCAAGGAAATTGAGGACGAGAAGGAAGATTACCGTGCGATCGCCGAACGCCGCGTGCGCCTCGGCCTGCTGCTTTCGGAAATCGGCCAGTCCAACGGCGTGACCGTGTCCGATCAGGAAATGCAGATGGTCCTGATGCAGGCTGCCCAGCAGTACCGCCCTGAAGATCGTCAGCGTTTCGTCGAATTCGTGCGTAACGACCCGATGGCCGCTGCCCAGCTGCGCGCGCCGCTGTTCGAAGACAAGGTTGTCGACTTCCTGTTCGACAAGGCCGAAGTCACCGAACGCGAAGTGACCCGCGAAGAACTGGAAGCCGCGATCGAAGCGGACGACACCACCGAAACCAAGCCTGCCGCCAAGAAGGCCCCCGCCAAGAAGGCACCGGCCAAGAAGGAAGCGGCTGCAGAAGCGGAAGCCAAGCCCGCCGCCAAGAAGGCACCGGCCAAGAAGGAAGCGGCTGCAGACGCAGAAGCCAAGCCCGCCGCCAAGAAGGCTCCGGCCAAGAAGGAAGCGGCTGCAGAAGCAGAAGCCAAGCCTGCCGCCAAGAAGGCACCGGCCAAGAAGGAAGCGGCTGCAGACGCAGAAGCCAAGCCCGCCGCCAAGAAGGCTCCGGCCAAGAAGCCTGCCGCAAAGAAGGCGTAGGCTGATAAGGCCTGGTCGGGCGCTTCGGCGCGGGTTTACCGCGCCGGAAATGGCCCGAAACCGTTAAAGACCCGGCCCGCTCCCTTCATGGGGGGCGGGCCGGTTCGTTTCAGGTCCATGCGTTTCAGGCCCATGCGTTTCAGACCAGTCGGTTTCAGACAGGCCGTTTTCCACCCCTGCCCCAATTCCACCCGCACAGCACCGGGCCCGGTGGACACTATGATGCACCACGGCACGATTTCCTTCGCAGTCACAGCAAAAGGCGTTGGCGATTCGCCAGCCGTGCGTTAGTTTTCGTTCATGACCCGCAGCCGCACATCTGGACCCGCCTTATGGCATGTGGTCTCGTTCCTGCTGCTGCTGCTTGTCGCGTTCCACGCCGCCATGCCGCTCTCCGCGCCGCTGGAGCGGACCAGCGGTTCCGCCTTCAGTTCGTCCACCATGGACGTATCGGTCCTGCGCGCGCGCCCGGCGGACACCGCGCGACGCACCGCTGGCCTGACCCCCGCCCTCCCGGCCCTGTTTGTCGCGACGGCGGCAGTGCCGCACCTGCTCTCTGCGGCGATCGCCGCGCCACGCCTCCGCACCATCGCTCAGACCGGTCCGCCGAACTGGACCATCGCGCCGTCATCGCGCGCGGCAAGGGCGCCGCCCGCTGCCTGATCGTGACCACCCGCACACCTGTGCGGGTGCGGTTCCCCGCGATTAAGGCAGAACGGATGATAGACCACGAACCAGAATACGCAGTTTGCCCGGTGCGGCAGGCTGCGCTTGCGCCACCCGGCCCGCCCGGCCAGCCCTGCCCTCCTGCCAAAGGGAGTGCGGCGCCATGAATGTCGCACGCCGGGCGCAGTAAGCCGATGCCGCATCACACGCCCCTTATTGGCACGATCGTCGCAGGCCTCGTGTTTGCCTTTGCTGCCGGTGCATTGGCTCACAAACTGCGCATTCCCCCCATTGCCGGCTATCTGCTGGCGGGGGTTCTTGTCGGCCCTTTCACCCCCGGCATCGTCGCCGATACCAAGCTCGCCATGGAACTGGCGGAAATCGGCGTGATCCTGCTGATGTTCGGGGTCGGCCTCCATTTCTCGCTGAAAGACCTGCTGTCCGTGCGCGGGATCGCCGTGCCCGGCGCCATTGCGCAGATCGGCGTCGCCACACTGCTGGGCACGGGGCTGGGTCTGTCGATGGGCTGGGAGGTGCTAGGCAGTGTGGTGTTCGGCCTCGCGCTATCGGTCGCCAGCACAGTGGTGTTGCTGCGCGCCCTGCAAGCGCGCGATATCCTGCAAACCGAACGTGGGCGGATCGCCGTGGGCTGGCTGATCGTCGAAGATCTCGCCATGGTGCTGACGCTGGTCCTCCTGCCAGTCATCGTCACGATCCAGAACAGCCCCGACGGTACGGGTACCGGCGATCTGCTCAAATCGATCGCCGTGGTGGTGGTCAAAGTCATCGGCTTCTTCGCGGCAATGCTGCTTGTCGGCAAACGGATCATTCCCTCGCTGCTGCACTGGACCGCGCATACCGGATCGCGCGAACTGTTCCGGCTGGCGGTGCTGGCGATTGCGCTGGGCGTGGCGTTCGGCGCGGCGGTGGTGTTCGACGTATCTTTCGCGCTCGGGGCGTTCTTCGCCGGCATGATTCTGGGTGAAACGCAGCTCAGCCGGCGCGCGGCGGAAGAAACGCTGCCTTTGCGCGATGCCTTCGCGGTGCTGTTCTTCGTTTCGGTGGGCATGCTGTTCGATCCCAAGGTGATTCTCGAACAGCCCCTGCCGCTACTGGGCACCGTGGCGATCATTCTGATCGGCAAATCGGCTGCCGCCTTCGCCATCGTGCGCCTGTTCGGGCACCCGACGCAGACCGCGCTGACCGTGTCCGTCAGTCTCGCGCAGATCGGGGAGTTTTCGTTTATCCTGGCCGCGCTGGGCGTATCGCTGGGCGTGTTGACCGGGGAAGCGCGCGATCTGATTCTGGCGGGCGCGATTATCTCGATCCTGCTCAACCCGCTGCTGTTTTCGCTGGCCGTCAAACCGGGGCGCGTATCCAGCACCGCGGAAGCCGCACCGCCGCCCACACCGCCCACCCGCACGGTACTGATCGGCTATGGCCGGGTCGGCCAGCTGATCGCCACCCGCGTGCGCGAACGCGGGGAAAAGCTGACTGTGATCGAGGATCAGCGCGATATGGCGGCGCTGGCCGAACAGGCGGGGATTTCGGTCATCGTCGGCGATGCCACCTCGGCCAGCGTGCTCGAACTGGCGCGGATCGACACGGCATCGACCCTGTTGCTCGCGACCCCCGAAGGGATCGAAGCGGGGGTTATCACCGTGCGTGCGCGGGCGATCAACCCGGCGCTGCGGATCATCGCGCGCGCGCATTCCGACGATCAGGTGGAAGACCTTGCACACCGCGGCGCGGATCACGTGGTCATGGGCGAACGGGAAATTGCCCTGCGCATGGCCGCACTCGCCGCGATGCGGGGATAGGGGCTGGGATAGGGGCTGGGATAGCGCCGGGGATAACAGGATGGGCACCACGGCATGGAGGTAGCGGCGAAAAACCGCACAGCGAGGGCATCCCCCGGGGCCGGTTTTCCGCGCTCCGGGGGATGCTGTGCGCCGGGAAAAGGGTTAACCCCCTTGAACATCGCCGCGTGCAGCGCGACATAGGCGCGGCAACAAAAGAGGACTTCCATGATCGACCTGTTCGGCAATACCGGTGATGCCTACGCAACCCAGGGCCAGTTCACCCGCGATCCTTTCACCGGCGCGCTGGTCCCCGTCGTGGTCGAACAGACCAGCCGGGGTGAACGCAGCTTCGATATTTTCAGCCGCCTGCTGCGCGAACGCATCGTGTTCGTGACCGGTCAGGTGGAAGACAATATGGCATCGCTGATCGTCGCCCAGCTGCTGTTCCTGGAATCGGAAAATCCGTCCAAGCCGATCAGCATGTACATCAACTCGCCCGGCGGGGTGGTGACGGCCGGCATGGCGATCCATGACACGATGCAGTACATCAAGCCGCGCGTTTCGACAGTCTGCATCGGGCAGGCCGCATCGATGGGTAGCTTCCTGCTGGCAGCGGGCGAACCGGGCATGCGCATTGCCCTGCCGAACGCCCGGATCATGGTCCACCAGCCTTCGGGCGGGGCACGCGGCATGGCTTCGGACATCGAAATACAGGCGCGCGAAATCCTGCGCATCCGGCAACGGATGAACGACCTCTATGTCAAATATACCGGGCAGAGCCTGACCGACATCGAACGGGCGCTGGATCGCGATACCTTCCTCGAAGCCGATGAAGCTTTGAAGTTCGGTATTGTGGACAAGGTCTTCGAAAGCCGCCCTGATACGGACGAAACCCCGGCTGACGAGGGTTCGGGCGGCGCGCCCGAGTGAACGTAGCAGGCCCGACCTTTCTGGAAACCGGCGGAAACTCACGGGTTTTTGCCGGTCCAGAAGGGGTTTTCGGGCCTGTTTCGGCGTTGTATGGGTGCGGATTGATTATGACTGCCGTGTGACTAGACTGTCACTGGCGAATCCCCGCCACTTGCGGGGGTAGGATTGAAATATGACGAAACTGAGCGGATCGGACAGCAAGAGCACCCTGTACTGCAGCTTCTGCGGGAAGTCGCAGCACGAAGTGCGCAAGCTGATCGCCGGACCCACCGTGTTCATCTGCGATGAATGCGTCGAACTGTGCAATGACATCATCCGCGAGGAAACCAAGGCTGGCCTCGCCGGGAAGAAGGACGGCGACGTCCCTACCCCGCACGAAATCTTCCACACGCTGAACGATTACGTGATCGGGCAGGACCGTGCGAAGCGCGTGCTCGCCGTGGCCGTGCACAACCACTACAAGCGGTTGAAGCACAGCGGCAAGGCGGGCGATGTCGAACTGGCGAAATCGAACATCCTGCTGGTCGGGCCGACCGGTTCGGGCAAGACGCTGCTGGCGCAGACGCTGGCCCGCACGTTCGATGTGCCCTTCACCATGGCCGATGCCACCACGCTGACGGAAGCCGGCTATGTCGGTGAAGACGTGGAGAATATCATTCTCAAGCTGCTGCAGTCGAGCGACTACAACGTCGACAAGGCGCAGCACGGCATCGTCTACATCGACGAAATCGACAAGATCACGCGCAAGGCGGAAAATCCGTCGATCACGCGCGACGTGTCGGGTGAAGGCGTGCAGCAGGCCCTGCTCAAGCTGATGGAAGGCACCACCGCCTCCGTCCCGCCGCAGGGTGGGCGCAAGCATCCGCAGCAGGAATTCCTGCAGGTCGACACGACCAATATCCTGTTCATCTGCGGCGGCGCCTTCGCCGGACTGGAAAAGGTTATTGCCGACCGCCTGCAAAAGCGTTCGATTGGCTTCGGCGCGCATGTCGCCGATCCGGACAAGCGCCGCGTGGGCGAACTGCTGGAAAAGTGCGAACCGGAAGATCTGCTGAAATTCGGCCTGATCCCCGAATTCGTCGGCCGCCTACCGGTGATCGCCACCTTGAACGATCTCGATGTCGAAGCGCTGGTGCAGATCCTCAGGGAACCGAAGAACGCGCTGATCAAGCAGTATCAGAAGCTGTTCGAGCTGGAAGACGTGGAACTGACTTTCACCGACGACGCGCTCGAAACGATCGCGCAGAAGGCCATTGCCCGCAAGACGGGGGCCCGTGGCCTGCGTTCCATCGTTGAAGGCATTCTGCTGGATACCATGTTCGACCTGCCCTCGCTCGAAGGGGTCAGCGAAATCGTGGTCGACAAGGAAGTCGTCGAAGGCCGCAAGCAGCCGGTTCAGGTGCTCGGCACCAAGAAGGAAGCCGCCGCCTGACGGCAGCAGGGCTCCCCCACAAGGCATGAAAAAGCCCGGGTCGCAGCACGCGCCCCGGGCTTTTCTTTTGGCGGGGCGGGATGGCAGTCAAACGCCCCAGGCTGTACCATCATCCAACCACTCCCGGATAATCCGGACGACAAGGAAAAAGCCGGTGCTCATTCTCGCTCAGTTCGATCTTGCTTCAGCGGACATGGCCCTGTTTGAGCTCTATGAGAATCAGGTGCTCGGCTTGCTGGCCAAATATGGCGGAAAGGTGCGCGAGCGTGTGCGTTCGACGGACAATGGGCGCGAACTGCATCTGCTGGAATTTCCCGACGCCGGGGCTCTGGACGCGTTTCGTGCCGATCCGGATCGGGCCGCATTGCAGCCGCTATGGCTGAAAACAGGCGCGACATCCTCTCTCACAGAAGTCCATCGCCTTAGTCACCCGTAAGGCTTCCGGAACGCACCAACGGACTGCCCCGCTATCTATCGCCCTCTTTTCCCGCGCCCTCATATGGTATAGGGGGGTACCCTATGGGACATGTCACATCGAACAAGGAACAGTTGCTCGCTCGCGTGCGGCGAATTGCCGGGCAAATGGCGGCGATCGAGAAGGCGATTGCGGGCGATGCGGGGTGTTCCGCCGTGCTGCATCAGGTGGCTGGCGCGCGCGGCGCGATCAACGGGCTGATGGATGAACTGATCGAGGATCATGTGCGCGAACATGTGGCGCATCCCGATCTGGACGCGGCGGAGCGTACGGCCGGGGCGGAAGAACTGATCGCGGCCATTCGCCGTTATGCCAAGTGAAAGGCGGGCAATGACTCTCGACAGCGATATTGCGGCGCTGAGCCACGATCACATGTTTCTGGGCGACCGGCATGACGAGAACGCCCGCCGCACCTTGTGGGTGGTCGTGCTGACCAGCGTGATGATGGTGGGCGAAATCATCGCCGGCTCGCTGTTCAATTCGATGGCCCTGCTGGCCGATGGCTTTCACATGGCGACCCATGCCGGGGCGCTGGGCGTGGCCGCGCTGGCCTATGTTTACGCGCGGCGCCACGTGCGCAACCCGCGATTTACCTTCGGCACCGGCAAAGTGGGCGATCTGGCGGGGTTCGCTTCCGCTTTCGCGCTGGCGCTAATCGCGCTGGGCATCGGGGTGGAATCGGTCGCCCGGCTGCTCGATCCGCGCCCCGTCGCCTTTGGCGAGGCGACCATTGTCGCCATTCTGGGCCTGATCGTGAACGTGATCAGCGCCTTCCTGTTGGGCGGTGGGCACCATCATGATCATGGGCATCATGGCCACAGCCATCACGATCATGGGCACCACCACGATCATGCTCATGCTCATGCAGAGGGCGGCGGACACCACCATCACGACAACAACCTGCGTTCGGCCTATCTCCACGTCATGGCCGATGCGCTGACATCGGTCCTGGCGATCGCGGCGCTGCTGGGCGGGCGTTATATGGGCTGGGTCTGGCTCGACCCGCTGATGGGCATTGTCGGCGCCGTCGTCATCACCGTCTGGGCGTGGTCGCTGCTGCGCGATACGGCGGCCGTGCTGCTCGACATGGCGGACACGCATCTGGAAGACGAAGTCCGCAACGAAGTGGAAGGGCCGGGTGACGCCCATATCACCGATCTGCACATCTGGCGTGTGGGCCCCGGCGCGCATGCCGCGATTGTCAGCGTATCGGGGGCCGCCAGCGCCGAAACCGTGCGATCACGGTTGCGGGCGATCCATGAACTCGCGCATGTGACGGTGGAAACCCGCTAGCGGCAGCAGCCCGACAGCGACAGCGACACCGGAACGAAAAAGGGGGCCCGAAAGCCCCCTTCCCCACAGCCACAAGGCCACGCGCCGGTTATTCGCCGGCGGGTTCGCTGTGCAGTTGGACGTAGTTTTGCAGGCCCATGCGTTCGATCATGTCGAACTGGGTTTCGAGGAAATCGACGTGTTCTTCCTCGCTTTCCAGAATGCGTTCGAAGATTTCGCGGCTGATATAGTCGCGCACGGTTTCGCAATAGGCAATGGCATCGCGCAGCAAGGGCAGCGCCTCCATTTCGAGCGCGAGATCGGCCTTGAGGATTTCCTCAACCGTTTCGCCCACTTTCAACCGGTTGATCGCCTGGAAGTTGGGCAGGCCATCGAGAAACAGCACGCGTTCCGCCAGCGCATCGGCATGCTTCATTTCATCGATCGATTCGTGCCGTTCGTATTCGGCGAGCTTGTTCACACCCCAGTGTTTCAGCGTGCGGTAATGCAGCCAGTACTGATTGATCGCGGTGAGCTCGTTGGTCAGAGCCTTGTTCAGGAACTCGATGACCTTGGGGTCGCCCTTCATTTTTGCCTCGTATTGTAGCGGAATGTTCGCCGCGCATTATGCGCTGCAACCGCTGCAATGACAAGACTGGCAGCCCAAAAACCTAGGATTTCCTAGGCTTTGCGAATGTTTGTCAGAATCACCGCCCCTATGCCGGGCAGGTGGCGAATTCCCGTTCGTCTTCCAGAATTGCTTCTGCGTCGTCGATGCAACAGCAACAGTCGGGCACTTTGCCCATGGATGCGTAAACGCTCTGCGCATTGCCCGGACAACGGCGCGCTGCGGTGCGCAATTCACACTCCCGGATCGCATTGCAAATGCAGATATACAAGGCACTACTCCCGTGACTCGCTACTCCTGCAATCTAATGCGAATAGGTTGCATTAACAAGGGCGATTTTCATCCATTCGTCGCAAAGGGAATATGCGGCCATACGTCAGGCAGCGCCATGCCCATTCCAGCGGACCAAAGGCGAATCGGTTCAGCCAGGGGCGCGACCAGACCAGCATCACCACACATCCGGCCAGCACCGGCACCATCAGTTCGGTGCGCCCCAGAACGCCGTAGAGACCAAGGCCCCAGCCCTGAAACAGCACAGCCATGACCAGCGACGTGCCGATGTAATTGCTGAACGCCATGCGCCCTGCCGCCACGAAACACTGGCCCAGCCAACCGCCCGCCACTCGCGGGGCAAGCCAGACCAGCACCGCCGCCATGCCCAGCACCATCGGCAAACGGGCAGCCTGCGCCGGGCCGAGAACGACAACGAATGTGAGATAGAGCGGATCGTCCGCCCGCATGAGCCATAGTGCCAGCGGCCAGGTCAGTATCAGGCCCAACACCACGCCCGCCACGCCCCAGCCCAGCAGGCGATGCCCGGTGGCCGCGCTGAACAGTCCCGCACGGTAAAGGCCGATGCCGATCAACATGGTCGGAAAGCTTTCCAGCAGGGCCATGAACGCGCCCCACGCCGGGCCAGAGGCATGCTCGATAAGATTATTGGCGACGATGCCGGGCCACGATCCGCGCATGATCTGCGTTTCATGGGCCGCATTGGCCATTTCCGCCCCGAGAACGGCCCAGTAATTGTCGTCCGCCGCCCGTGAGGCAATGCATCGCGCCACATCGGCGCAGGCCGCCAGCGCCGCCCCTTCTTCCGGCAACAGGGCGATATAGGGCCAGATCGCGAAGGCTCCGCCCAGCAGATAGAGCCCGCATCCTGTCCAGATCGCCGGGGCCGCCGCAATGCGATGCGCCCCCACCATGAGCACGACCAGCCCGCAGACCGCATAGGAAAACAGGATATCGCCCCGGAACAGAAAGAAATAATGTGCCAGTCCGAAGGCCGCCAGCCACAGCAGGCGCCGGGTCTGCAGCTCCGGCCCCTTTGCATCGACGAACAGCAGCATGCTGGCCCCGAACAGCAGGGCGAACAGGCCGCGCATCTTGCCGTCGATCAGCAGGAACTGCACCAGCCAGACCAGCCGGTCGGTGCTGTCCATCGGCACAGTCAGCGCATAGGGCCAGACCGAGGCGATCATCGGCTGCCCGAAGGCCACGATATTGGCGTAAAGGATGCCGAGCACAGCGACACCCCGCATGAAATCCAGCGTTACGAGACGTTGTGAACCCGCTCCCGTCTGTTCGTCGCTGGCCCGTTCGTCGCTGGCCTGTTCGTCGCTGGCCTGTTCATTGCCAGCCCGTTCATCGCCTGTCTGTTCCGTTTCCGCCAAGGCATCCCCGCACGATTCGCCATCAGGCTGCGGTGATGCGGTGGCGGCGGTGCCCCGTCAACGCGTGACGAGGCAGGTCTGCCCACTCCGCTTCAATGCGGCGCAGGCGGTATCGGCATCGCCACGGGTGGCATAGCCACCGGCCAGCAGCCGCGTAAGATTGCCCGAGGGCAGCAGATACTTCTTCTTGCCCGCCAGCACGCCCCTGCCGCCGATTTTCTTCCAGAGCTGGTCGGCATTACCCGATACGGCGAAGGCGCCAAGCTGCAGCCGCCATGGCCCATCGGCGGACAACGTGGCCGGTTTCTGGGCGGCAGGTTTCGGCGCCGCTGTTTTGACGGCCGGTTTTGGCGCCGGCTGCACCAACGCGGGGTTCGCGGCGGGCGCGGGCGGCGTCACAACCTGTGGTGGTTCGACAGCAACGGGCGCGGCCACGGCGACTTGCGGCCGGGCATAGTCTGCCCCTGCCACAGCGGGGCTTTCCGTCCCGCTGACCTGCGCGGCTGCGGCCACAGCGGTGGCGGCGGGGGTGGGCGTCGGAACGGGCGGGGTAACGACCACGGCCGCGCTTTGCACCGGCCGATCCGGTGCAGCCGCAGGCACAGGTTTGCCCGTGCCCGCCGACTGGAGATCGACGCTGGCCAACTGTTGCGCGCGCAAGGCGTCGGCCTGCGTCTGCATGCTGACTGCCAGCGCCGCCCCTTCCTGCCGCTGTTCCAGCGGGATGAAACGATCCATTTCCGCAATCGCGTGGGTTGCCTGCGGGAGATTCTGCCCATTGGCAAGCGTCACCAGCGCATAGGCGCGGACCCAGTCCTTCGCCATCAGGTCGCCGTTGAAATGCGCGATTCCCAGCAGATACTGCGCGCGCGGATCGCCGCGATCGGCAGCCGCGCTGATATAGGGCATGGCCTGGGTCCGCTGACCCTGCTGAAACAGCAGCAGCCCGTAATTGTCGGCTGCCAGCGGATGCCCGGCTGCGGCGGCAGTGGCATAGAGCTGCTGCGCCTTGGCCATATCCTGCCCGACGCCGCGCCCCAGCCGGTAAGCCTGGCCCAGATTGTACTGCGCATCGGCGTTGCCGCGCGCGGCTTCTTTTTCCCATTGGGCCACGGCCTTGGCATAGTCGCCCCGGCTCCACGCCTCGACCCCGTCGCGCACATCGGCAAGCGCGGGTGTGCCTGCCAGCAGCGCGGCAAGCAGCGCGAATCGGGTAACTCTTTGCGTGATAACCATGGGTTGCGTGACCTGTTCAAATCCGATCTTTACCAAACCTCTATAGTGAACAAGGCGTTAGCAAAGTCTTTCCAAGCGGACCATGGCGGCGATTTTCCCCGCGGAAATCCCGGGCCCCGCAACATGCCTCACGCAAAATTAACCTAAAATTAGGGTCGATCTGCGAACCAAATGACGATTGCCGGAGCATTGTGGTCTTCGGACGGGGAAGCATAGGGGGTTGGCCTTGCGCGTATTGGCATTGGCTTCGCAAAAAGGGGGATCGGGTAAAACAACCCTGTCCGGCCATCTGGCGGTTCAGGCGCAGCGCGCCGGGGCCGGTCCGGTCGTCTTGATCGATATCGATCCGCAAGGTTCGCTTGCCGATTGGTGGAACGAACGCGAAGCCGAATATCCGGCTTTCGCCCAGACCACGGTCGCACGGCTTGCCGCCGATCTTGTCACTTTGCGCCAGCAGGGTTTCAAGCTGGCGGTTATCGATACGCCGCCAGCGATTACCATGGCGATCCAGTCGGTTATTTCCGTGGCCGAACTGATCGTGGTGCCCACCCGCCCCAGCCCGCACGATCTGCGCGCTGTCGGGGCCACTGTCGATCTCTGCGAACGCGCGGGCAAGCCGCTGATCTTCGTAGTGAACGCCGCAACACCCAAGGCCCGGATCACGTCGGAAGCCGCCGTCGCCCTGTCGCAACACGGCACGGTCGCCCCGGTCACGCTGCATCATCGCACCGATTATGCCGCATCGATGATCGACGGGCGCACAGTCATGGAAGTCGATCCGCAGAGCCGCTCCGCCCAGGAAGTGGAGGCGCTGTGGACTTACGTGGCCGACCGTCTCGAGAAAAATTTCCGACGCACTGTCTTCGCCGCACCGAACAGCGTCTCGATGATGCCCGGTGTTCATCGCCCGAACGGTGGTTTCGGCCGCCGTATCGCACAATCGTGAACGGAGGGACGGGGGCCATGAGCGAACCCAAGCCACTCGCTTCCCTGAACAGCAGCCTACTCGCCCGGAAGGGCGGCGCACGGCCGGCGATGCGCTCGCAGCACATCCAGCCGTATATGCCGCTG